>CAYTCO010000045.1:0-6928 GCA_964436385.1 uncultured Gammaproteobacteria bacterium | reverse complement strand
GAGATGTTGCAAGAGTAGCATTAACGCTCCATGTGCCACTTGAAAGACTTGGAACTCCCGTCGATCCTGAGAAGTTCTGCCCTGTTCCACCATACTGACTACCTATGGCTGTGGCATTCCAAATTCCGGCAGTAAGTGTGCCTACACTGGTTAGAGAAGAGCTAAGTATCGATGATCCCAGAGTAGAGCTACTAAGAACATTTACACCATTTATATAGTAGGATTTTCCACTGGCAAGATTTAAGTCTCCAGTGGAGGTAACTGTTCCGGTGCCACCGCCTGGAGAAAGAGTTATGTTTCCGGTCGTATCACCACCTATTATCAAAGACTGATTTCTGGTGGTTTGCATTCTGCCACCGGCATCAATATACGTTGCGTATCCGTCGAGTCCTGAGGAGACAGAAGCGGTAGGAGTGCCTCCGGCAACATTAAGTATTGCAAACTTTGAACTTGCAGTAGCAGTTCCACCAATAAAAAAGTCCAGGGTCCCATTGTTGGGGTAAAGTGTGCCCTGGGAATCATTTTGTGTGAATTTAGAGCTTGAGCCTGTAGTTGACGAAATTGTTATAGTACCTGACCCATTTGATATAGTGATACCGGCTCCTTGGGTTATAGTTGCAAGGCTGTATCCTGCGCCATTTCCTATAAGTATTGTTCCATTTGAAGCTCCCGACCCGTCAACCCCTGTGCCCCCTCGAAGAGGTGAAAGTTGAGCTGCAATACTCCACGTTCCGGATGAAATTGTTGGAACTCCTGTTGACGCAGAAGTATTGATTCCAGTACCTCCATATTGAGCAGAGATAGCTGTTGCGTTCCAAGTGCCTGAAGTTAGAGTGCCAACTGAGGTAAGAGATGAGCCGACAACGCTAGACCCTAGCGTAGTTGAACTTAGAACATCAACCCCGTTTATTTGATAAGTCTTTCCCGTAGACAAACTTAAATTTCCTGTTGAGAATACAGTTCCATTTCCGTTAAGAGGAGAGAGTATGATGTTGCCACTAGTTGCTCCTCCAATATTTATTGATTGGTTTGCAGTTGTAGAAAGACTACCATCCGCGGTTATTGAGAATGCGCCTGTAACACCAGCAGATAGAGTTGCTGTTGGTACTCCTGAGTTAACGTTAATGAGTGCAATTCGGGCAGAATCGGTAGATGAACCTCCAAGCAGTAGGTCAACGCTTGGAATTACCGGAGAAAGCGCTCCGCTTGATAGAAGCCATTTTGAAGCGCCACTACCTGTGCCCGGGCACGCACTCCAAGATGGTGCTGTTCCATTTACGGTAAGACAATCTCCAGTATTACCAATAGCAAGCTTTGATAGTGCAGTTCCTGAAGTGTAATAGATTAGGTCCCCAGCCGTATATGTACCTATTCCCGTACCTCCATTACCTGTTGGTAGAATTCCAGTTACATCTACGCTTGCAAGATTTATGGCAGCTGATGACAGAACGCCGGAAGCATTAGATTTGACTATTCCGGTTCCAAATCCTGATATTTGAATGTTGCCTGTTGTAGCGCTTCCTATAGTCAGCGTTTGTTCATTGGTGGTAGCAAGTATCCCATCTGCTGTTAAATAAGCTCCTCCAGCTAATCCGGCTGAGACTGAGGCCGTAGGTATGCCGCTATCAACATTTATAATGGCAAATTTCGCGCTGGCAGTCGAATTTCCACCAATCAACAAATCAGTCGTTAAGTTAACGGGTATTAGGGCACCACTTGATATTGTCCACTTAGATGCTCCACTTCCAGACCCAGGGCAAGCAGTCCAAACGGGTGTTCCGGCACCACCTGACGTTAGACATTCACCGCTATTTCCTGCAGCCAATGAGTCATAGGTCGTAGTGCCAGTTGAGTAGAGTAGTTCACCTGCTCCAACTGCTGATACATTGGCACCCAATCCTCCAAGAGCTGTTGACAGAGTCGTGTTGACCGACCAAGTGCCGGAGGAAAGACTAGGAACTCCCGTCGAGCCTGAGAAATTTTGACCTGTGCCTCCATACTGACTTCCGATTGCTGTTGCATTCCAGATTCCAGATGTTAGAGTTCCGACAGATGTAAGGCTAGATCCTGTTACGCCAGTGCCTAAAGTCGTACCAGAAAGTACACTAGCACCGTTTATGTAAAAAGATTTTCCGCTCGCTAAATTTAGGTCTCCAGTTGAGGTTACAAGGCCCGCACCGCCAAGAGGTGAGAGGGTTATGTTGCCAGTGGTGTTACCACCAATGGTTAGTGACTGGAAGTTAGTAGTTTGGAGTTGGGAGATAGCATCAAGGGTTAAGTTTCCAGAAACACTAGCTGTTTGAGAACCTCTTGCTCCATTTGCATTTAAGAATGCAAACTTTGCAGAGTCAGTCGTTGATCCTCCAATAAGAAAGTCCAAAGTAGAATTCTTAGCGCTTAAAGCGCCATTTGTTAGATCAAAGAAGTTAGAGGAAGGTAGTGTGCCAGGATCTATCCAGGTAGGATTTTGACCTGCACCATTGGTAGATAGAATCCATCCAGCAGTAGAGGGAGCTAAGGCCGACATAACTCCAGCACCCGAAAAATAGGGGATTGACCCCTGAGCGGTGGCTCCAAAATTCTGCCCTGTGCCACCGTATTGGGTTCCGATTGCTGTAGCATTCCATATGCCTGATGTTAGAGTGCCAACGCTTGTGAGTGAGGATGCAAGAACGTTTGCGCCCAAAGTGCTTCCGGTCAAAACGTTGGTGCCATCAATTTGGAATGCGCGACCGCTAGAAAGACTAAGATTTCCTGTTGAGAATACGGTTCCAGAACCTCCATTCGGTGAGAGGGTGATGTTTCCCGTAGTTCCACCACCAATTGTAATTGATTGCTTATTGGTTGTTGTGATTATGCCGTCAGCTGAAAGTTGAAGCGATCCGGAAAGACCAGCTGATATAGAAGCTGTAGGTGTTCCTCCTGAAACGTTTACGAAGGCAAATTTTGCAGAGTCGGTTGTTGTTCCTCCCAACAAGAGATCAAGCGAGGGGTTGCCTGTATAAAGAGCTCCATTTGATACTATCCATTGCTCTGAGCCTAGCTGACAAGCCCCGGTTCCTGTCACAATACCGTTTGTTGTTGTGACACATTGGGGACTACCGTCGGTTATGCCTGCAAGTCCGTTAACAAAAAGAGATGCTAGGTTTAGATTTAGATTACCGGATCCACCTCTAGGAGAAATAGAAATATTGCCCGTTGTTGAACCACCTATGGTAAGTTGCTGGTTGTTGGTGGTTGATAGAGAGCCAATACTATCAAGCACTAAGCTTCCGGAAAGAGAAGCTATCTGAGAACCCCTGGCATTGTTGATCCCAAGTATTCCAAATTTAGCGCTCTCAGTTGATACCCCACCAAGCAAAAAATCAACTGTCGTATTCCTAGCGTTTACTGCCCCATTAGAAAGGTCAAAAAAGTTTGACGACGGGAGGGAGCCAGGGTCTATCCACGTAGGATTGGATCCCGGTCCTGTAGTTGAGAGTATGTATCCAGCAGTTGAAGGGGCAAGGGCAGCCATAACTCCAGCACCTGAGAAATAAGGGATTGACCCTTGAGAAGTAGCACCAAAGTTTTGTCCGGTTCCCCCAAGACTTGTTGCGAGTGTTGCATTAACTGACCAAGTGCCCGATGAAAGACTTGGTACTCCTGTTGATCCTGAGAAATTTTGTCCAGTGCCACCATACTGACTGCCAATTGCAGTAGCATTCCAAGTTCCGCTTGTTAAAGTTCCTACAGAAGTTAGTGAGGATGAAAGAATTCCTGTGCCCAACGAGTTTCCAGTCAGAACATCGGTTCCATTAATTTGAAATGTGCGTCCTGAAGATAAAGACAGCGAACCTGTTGAGAATATTCGACCATTCCCATTAAGTGGAGCAAGGGTGATATCTCCAGTTGTTGAACCACCTATGGTAAGTTGCTGGTTGTTTGTGGTTGATAGAGAACCTGTGCTGTCCAAAACAAGATTACCAGATATTGAGGCTGTTTGGTTGCCCCTTGCAGCATTAACGCCAAGAATTGCAAACTTCGCTGAATCTGTTGCATCTGCCCCTACTAAGAAGTCGACAGTTGAGTTCTTGGGATATAGAGCGCCATTTGATTGATCCCAAAAGGTAGTTATACCAGTTGCACCAGCGCATGAAGTCCATGTCGGAGCGGAAGCACCGCTGACCAAACATAAGCCGGCAGTACTGGTAACTGCCGATGCAAGGGCTCCTGATCCTGCTGTGCCGTAAAGGGAGGCATTATTACCAGTAAGTGTAGAAAGTGTTAGCCCAGCAAACGTTGGGCTTGCGGCCGTATTAATATTTTGAATCGTGTTAACAGTGCCTCCTGATGCAGAGAAGTTGGTGGAGTTGAATTGTGCTATACCTTTCTGTGCAGTGGAGGCATCATTGATAGTTAGCGCTGAGCCCGCACTTGTAGCATTATCAAGAGTGAGTGCTCCTGTTAGTGCTGATCCACCGCTTGTTCCTGCAAGACTTAACACACCGGTATTTGTGATGGTAACCGCGCCAGTTGCTCCCGATACGCTTATACCAGCACCTGCAACATTTGAAGTTACGCCATCGTTTGAGAGGGTAAGAGTTCCGCCTAGAGAAACGGGACTGCCCGACACCCCAAGTCCTGTACCTCCGCTCACGGTAATACTTGAGTTTTGAAGCTCGGCATTAGTAACAACAGAGGTTGAAAGAAGTCCATTTGTGCTATGAACAACACCAGTCCCAATTCCAAAAACTGATACATTTCCGGTTGAAGCATCACCCAAAGTTAGAGATTGTTTGTTTGTTGTTGCGAGCGTTCCTGAAGCTGTTAAGTAAGCTCCTCCAGAAAGTCCTGCTGATAGAGTAGCAGTTGGAGTACCGCCACTGATATTTAACACAGCAAATCGAGCTGACGCGGTTGATGAAGCGCCAATTAACAGGTCTAGAGTGTTGTTGTTGGGAGTCAGATATCCAAGCGCGTTATCTTGAGTCCATTTGGATGCACCATTTCCATCAGTAGCTATTGTGATAGTTCCGGCTCCATTTGTTATGGTTATACCAGCACCCTGAGTTATTGTTGATAAATTGTATCCAGTACCGTTCCCAATAAGAATTTGTCCATTAGTTGCCCCTGACCCATCAACGCCTGTTCCTCCACGAAGAGCTGAAAGCTGAGCTGCTACAGACCAAGTTCCAGATGACAGAGTAGGTACACCGGTCGACCCCGATGTATTCAGTCCCGTTCCTCCATTAAGGGCAGGGAGAATGCCAGTAATTTCTGTTGCTCCGCCTGCAAGGTTAAGAGCAGATGTTGAAAGCACACCTGATCCATTTGTATGAACAATGCCTGCTGAATTCAGTCCGGATAGGGTTAATCCTGCAAAAGTAGGGGAAGCAGCCGTATTAATATTTTGGATTGTATTGATTGTTCCAGAACCAGAAAAATTAGTTGAGTTGAATTGAGCAATACCTCTTTGTGTTGTAGAAGCGTCATCAAGCGTGATTGTTGATCCACCTGTACTTGCATTTGCGATAGACAGTGCTCCTGTTAGAGAGTTAAGGCTAGTAACTCCGCTTGCAGAACAGGTAACAACGATATTTGAGCCATCGATGCAAAGTGTGCTTCCGGAGCCTGCTCCTAGAGTTGTTAAGAGAAGGTCTCCAGAATGAGTCCAGTCACCAGAAATAGTCTCATTCTGGTTATTTCTTGTGATTTCGGAATTTGCATAATCTATTGTGACATTAATTTCCCCTGCAGGTGATTCGGTTAGTGCAAAATCAGAACCCAAAAAATCAAGAGTTCCTGCAGATGCACTTATGAGAGCGTCATTCTCTTCGACATTTATTATCCCGGAAGCGCCTCCCAAGTCAGATGAACACTCCCATACATTTGTACCTGTGTTGAACTTGAGAAGCTCTGCGTTTCCGCAACCCTGTAAGAGCGTAAGTTCATTGCTACTACCTACAAACTCAAGACCTGAGAACGAACTTGTCAAGCCAGTACCGCTTTGCGCAGAGAGTAAAGCAACTGATGCGATACCTGAGGAAAGAGCAAGTCCGTCGCCAACGCCAGAGACATTTCCCGTTGCGGAGCTATTGATTGTTATTTTTTTGTTGGAGGTGTCAGTAGACAAAGTTATTCCTGTTCCTGCAAGAAAAGTAACTGTGTCTGAGTTGCCACTTGCAGAGAATGAATTAGTCCCGTCGCTTACAGTCTTAAAAGTATCAGTGCTTGGAACGTTTGCTGATATTTCCATGCCGTCTATCGTTATGTTGTCGCCTTCTATAAGCTCCAAGGCGCCTGTTTGTCCTTGAAATGTGAGAACACCGGTATTTGTAACGGTAAGATCTTGATCTCCGGTGACGCTAACCCCATCTCCTGCTGTAACAGAGTAGACAATATTTGGTGCAACCAAATCACTTGTTATCTCTAGCTTTTCTCCTCGGATAATTACATCACCATTGAAAGTTGCGGTTTCATCAACTGTTATTGAGCTTCTTATGTTTACAAAGTCGTTGAAGTAAGAGGGCACATTGACGTTAAAAAATCCCTTGAGGGATTTTGTCTTTGCTGCAAGAACAGAAGCAGATCCTTCCTTTGCAAATTCTAATTCATCACCTTTGTCAAAGAGTGCAACAACACTTCCTGCGATGAACAAAAGTAGAAGTATCGCAAATCCAACCCTTGTACTTTTTGGAAAAGAAGGCGTTTTGTCTATCAAAGGACGTAAAACTGTATCAAACAATTTCTTTTTATTGCTATTGTTATCACGACTTTCAAAAATATCATTTGTAACCACTTGTTGTGAGAACCCTGGGTCCATTGGAGAAGTAGGGAGAGAATTTTCGGTTTCTTCGAAAACCGGTATGACAGGAGAAGGATTTACAATTATCGGTGTTGGTGTTGGTGTTGGTGTTGGTGTTGGTGTTGGTGTTGGTGTTGGTGT
>CAYTCO010000044.1:0-6956 GCA_964436385.1 uncultured Gammaproteobacteria bacterium | reverse complement strand
CACAGTCCATTTTTCGGACAATCCTCAGGCGTCCAGACTTCATAGTAAATGTCGCATAAATTAACAAATTTACTAACTCCCATTGCTTTTGCACTAACTCCCTTGTTGGCAGCAACAGAGCCAACACCAACGATCTTTCCACCAGCTTTATTTACTGTTTCAATTGTTGCTCTGATCGATACCATTTGATTTATTATGTCCTCAAGTATCAACACTTTCTTCCCCTTTACGGCTTTTTCAAATCCCTGTCTTTCAAATGCAAATTCCTTTTTATCAGGATTTTTAACCTTATCTGCCCAAACTCCTTTTACCTCTCTTTTTGTTAATTTTGAAAGTTGATAAGCACCCCAATGAGAAAATGGTATAGCACCTATTGCAGGAGAAACAACTACCTCAACCCCTAGATCTTTAAACTCATTAACCAATACCCTTATCATGCGGCTTACTAAATTTACATTGGGGAGAAGTGGGTCTATATTACAATATCCAGCAAGATGTTTTCCGGAAGTTCCGACAAAATGTCCTTCGTAAATGCATCCCACCTTTTCTAATTCTTTCTTAACATTCATTTTGAGAGATTATATCACCTTTCTAGTATTTTCTGGATTTCTGTGTGGAGTTTTTCTGCTTCAAAACGAGCCGCTTCGGCAAAATCTTCTTCATCTGATGCAAAAATTATTCCCCTTGAGGAATTAAGCAAAAAATTCTTTTTTGCAGCTTTTACTGTCTTTTCCAAATCTCCACCTTGTGCACCTACCCCTGGGATAAGAATTGGAATATTTTTTGCAATTTGTCTTACTTTCTCAAGTTCTCTTGGATATGTTGCCCCAACAACAAGACCAGCATTGTCTTTCATATTCCATTGATTGCTAACTTGAAAAGCAACTTTTTCATATAAATAGGTGCTGTTGCTCTCTAGATCTTGAAATTCATCTGCTCCAGGGTTTGAGGTACGACACAAAACAAATACGCCCTTGTTGGCTTTTCTTAGAAATGGTTGAATGGCTTCACGTCCAAGATAAGGCTGTACTGTTACAGCATCTGCCTCAAGATATTCAAAGGCAAATTTGACGTAACCCTCATTTGTATTGCCAATATCTGCTCTTTTAAAATCTAGAAGAATAACAATATCAGGATAATTCTTAACGATGTATTTGGTCGTTTTCTGAAGCTGTTCAATTCCCCAAGCACCCTCAGCTTCATAAAAAGCGGAATTCGGCTTGTAAGCAGCAACTAGATCGTGTGTGGCGTCGATGATTGCCTTGTTGAAGTCAAAAATCATGTCTTCACCAAGTATTGTTCCCGGAATTTTATCAAGGACCGTATCAAGGCCGATACACAAATATTTTCCTTCTTTCCATTTATTGTTGAGCTTCTCAATAAATTTCATGCAATACAAAAAAACTGCCCCTGGCAGTCTCAAGACTATATACTATGGTACCAAATCAATCAACTGCTCCGTCTGATTCCCTTAAAAAGCCTCCGACGTCGTGATGGCTCATCTGTCTTTGGTTTCGCCTCAGTCTCTCCACTCATAACTTCCTCTTCTTCGTTGTTTAGGATATTTTCAATATCATCAAGGCTTATGGTTTTACCGACATAATCAAGTCCATATTCTGCCATATCTTTGAGTATTTGGCGTCCTTTTTTTGTACTTAACAAAGCACCAATAGCACCTCCAATAATAAGCCCTACTAAAAGCCCGCTTGGTCCCTTTTTATCATTCATATTAACTTTCCTTTCTCCTTTTAAATAACGATAAAATACTTGCAATTGACCCTATAGCGCTTGCTCCGCCAAACATACTTTGAAAAGACTCTATCTGGTTAGTTACATTTGTTGAGATATTCTCTGCATTTTCTAAAATATTATTAGTTCTTCTTATTGTTTGTCTGAGGTCGCGGAGTATATAAAAGACTTGAATCCCAAGTACTACAAATAGAATCGTTAAAAGAACAATTACAAATAGTAGGACAGCTTGGACAGTATCTATCATGGTTTAACACGTTATCATGTGAAAATTTCAAAATCAATATATTGTTACTAGTTCAAACTACTATATAATTGAACCTATGGCACCTTTGATCGTCAAAAACTTAACAAAAAAATTCGGCAACTTCATAGCTGTTGATAATGTTTCCTTCGAATTAAAGGAGGGGGAGATATTGGGATTTTTGGGACCAAATGGAGCAGGCAAGACAACTACTCTTCAGATGCTAACGGGAAGTTTGGTGCCTGATTCAGGAGAAATCGAATATTTTGGAAAGTCACTTTTTACCAATCGTGAACAGATTCTTGAAAATATTAACTATTCCTCAACATATACAAGTCTTCCCTGGAATTTATCGGTCAAAGAAAATTTAACCTTCATTTCATATTTTTACAACATTAAAAATAGAAAAAAGAGAATTGATGAAATTGCAGAAACTTTCAAGCTAAAAGATCTTATGGAAAAACGTGTAGCCCAGCTTTCTGCTGGCCAAACAACCAGAGTAAATTTAGCAAAGGCCTTTGTAAATCATCCGAAGATATTACTTCTTGATGAGCCAACTGCGTCTCTTGATCCTGAAATTGCAAAATATTTGAGAGATTTTATTCTCTCCCAACGCGATGAATTTAAAGTATCGATAATCTACACTTCTCACAACATGAAAGAAGTTGAAGAAATATGTGGCCGTGTGATGTTTATCAACAAAGGGAAAATAATTGCCAACGATAGTCCACTAAAGCTTGCTCGAAAAATTGATATCACCCAAATAGAACTCTTGCCACAGAACATAGGAAGATTGACTGAATATTGTAAAAGTAAAAAACTTAAAATCATTGTTGATAAAAAATACGCAACAATCTCTTTAAAAGAAAAAGAGGTTTCAAATTTTCTAAAAAATCTTACCGAGGAAAGCATTTCATATGAAGAAATCAGCATTAACAAACCAACCCTTGAAGACTATTTCTTAAATGTGGCTCTTAACAAACTATGAATTTAACAAGAATATATGCGATGGTTCTTCGCCATTTCTATAATTTAAAAAGAAGTTTTGATAGATTAACTGACGTTTTTTACTGGCCTGCTTTAGATATTATTCTTTTGGGTCTTACGGGTTTGTATTTTGTCTCCCTTTCCCCCGAATCAACAGTTAACATTAAAGCTGTTATTGGAGCAGTTCTACTTTGGATCATACCCTGGAGAGCTCAGAATGAGGTATCAATAAATGTTTTGGTTGAACTGTGGGACAAAAATTTGGGTAACGTATTTATTTCTCCCTTCAAATTTTCAGAGTGGGTAATCTCTCTCATGATCGTAGGCGTCATAAAAGGCATTATTAGTATTGCTACCATTTCACTTCTTGCTTACTTTTTATACGGGGTAAACATTCTAATGTATGGATTTTACCTTATACCTTTTATATTCCTGTTGTTTTTATTCGGTTGGGCTATCGGTTTTTATGTAGCAGCAATTATACTTCGCTTTGGATCAAGAATCCAAACACTTGGGTGGACCGTGCCATGGGCTGCGGCTCCTTTTTCTGCAATTTATTTCCCAGTAAGCATTCTTCCAGATTGGGCTGAAAAACTTGCTTACATATTCCCCTCAAGCTACGTTTTTGAAGTATCCCGTCAGGTAGTTTTTAAACAGACAATAAATCTTAATTTTCTCCTAGTAAGTCTTGTATTAGGAATCTTCTTTTTGGCTTTATCGATATATCTTTTCAAAAGGAGCTTTAATACAGCTCTTAAAAACGGCCTTCAGGGAATTCATTAACGAACGGTTACATTTAAAATCTTTCGAGTGTTTTTCCCATTTCTATTTCTTGAATCAACCGTAATTTGCCTTTGTCCCTCAAAGAGATAAAGTGTCTTTTTAAAAGTTCCGTCCAATGACACATACGACTCTTCGTTGTTAATCAAAACCGTTGCATAGGGATCAGTTTTACCAGTTACCTCAACTATGTTATTTCTAACGACTACCTTGTCCTGTGGCGATATTACCTCAAGTCTAGGACCAAAGAAAAATGAGCTGTATTGAAATGCTATATAGCCAAAAATAACAGAAATAAGAAGACCGATTATGACATTTCTTGGTGTTATCAGAACAATTCTTCGAACACTTTTTTCCTGACTTTTAAATGTCGGGAGAAGCTTACCTTTACCGCCTTCGTATTCACGACGAAAAAGCGCTGCGGCTTTTGTTTTGTCTATACCAAGTAAAGACGCGTAGTTTTTGACAAACCCTAAAGCATAACTTTCTGAAGGAAGCTTTTCGTATTCACCATTTTCGATTGCGATTAGAAAAGCTTTTTTAATTTTGGTTGATCTAACAACTTGATCCAATGTGTACCCTCGTTCTGTCCGGGTATCTGCAAGGATCTCAGATATTTTTCGCATACATTGATAGTTAATAACTATATAGTTGATCGTTGAGGGCTAAAAAAACTAACTATTAACTATTGGCTATTTTAACTATTCTCTTCAGGTGTGGCAGTTGAACCATTCAAAAATTCGTCAGCGTTTCTAACTAGTACGTCACGTGGTTTTGATCCATCGGCAGGACCCACTACCCCTGCCTCCTCTAGCTGCTCCAAAAGGCGCGCTGCTCTATTAAATCCGACTTGAAGTCGTCTTTGGATAAGGGAGGCAGAAGCCCTGTCGTGCTGAGAAATCATACGAACAGTCTGCTCGAATAATTCGTCGCGTCCCTCTTCGCCTCCTGCAGTTGACACAATACCTCCACGTCCTTTAATATTTACTGCCTGTTGTATTACTTCTTGTGTGTACTCAACAGGAATACCCTTGGACTTTATAAAGTTAGTGAGTCTTTTTACGTCTTGATCACTTACAAATGTTCCTTGAATTCTTGTTGGCCTTGCCTGATCTGGTGGAACATAAAGCATGTCTCCCTTACCCAAAAGCTTTTCGGCTCCCGGACTATCGATAATAACTTTTGAATCAATTCCTGACGAAACGTTAAAAGCAATACGACAAGGAATATTTGCCTTGATAAGACCAGTTATAACATCAACTGATGGACGCTGGGTTGCAAGAACCAGATGAATTCCTGTCGCGCGAGCCATTTGAGCAAGACGCGCAATACTGTCCTCAACTTCAACTGGGGCAAGTGCCATAAGATCAGCTAACTCGTCCATAACAATAATTATGTAAGGAATCGCTTGAAATCCTGCAAGCTCATTGTATCCGTCTAGATTCTTAACACCAGCTTCTGCAAATTTTGTGTATCTTTTATCCATTTCTTTAAGAGCCCACTTCAAAGCACTCACTGATTGGTCTGCCTCAACAATAACTGGGGATAACAAATGAGGAATGTCATTGTAACCAGTCAACTCAACTCTTTTAGGATCAATCATAATAAATTTAACTTCTGAGGGAGAAGCACGGAATAAAATCGATGAAATGAATGCATTCACCATAACGGATTTTCCAGAACCAGTAGTACCAGCTATCAGTACGTGTGGCATTTTTGAAATATCAGCAACAACTGGATCTCCTGAGACATTAAGCCCAAGTGGTACAGCAAGTTTTGATTTTGTATCCTGCATTTTCTTTGACTCAAGCATTGTGCGAAGACCTACAAATTCGAGAGAAGAATTTGGAATTTCAATTCCAACCAAACTTCGTCCAGGAATTGGCGCCTCAATTCTAATTTGTCCACCTGGCGCTTCTGTCTGAAGAGCAAGATCATTTGCAAGCGTCGTAATCTTTGTAAGCTTAGTTCCTTCTGGAATTCTTATCGCATACTGCGTAACCGATGGTCCTACATTTATCTCTGCCACGTGCGCTTTTATTCCAAAACTTTGAAGAGTACGCTCAATTGTTGCTGCAATTCTTTTAACATCTCCCGTGTCTTTCTTCTTCTCCTTGTTCTCTGTCAAAAGAGAGAATGGAGGGTACTCCCACATACCCATCTCTAAGGGCTTATTTAAAATCATATCCTCAGGCAAAACGCCTTTTTTAGGAGGATTTGCTGCCATAGCAGGTGCTGCTGATTTTGCAGGAGCTGCAGTTTCAACTTTTGCTTCAGAAATTTTTACGTCTCCATCATCAATTCCCTTAATTTTCATAGGTGCCATATCTGTTGCGAATTTATCTTTGGTTTTAAGAAGCGGAACGGCTGCTTTTCCAACTCCCGATCCTGCCCCTTTTAAAGATTCGAAAACAAACATACCAATTTCTGTAAATGATAAATTCATACAAACAACAAATCCGATAAATGCACCCAATGCAAAAACAAGAATCGAAAGTATGGATCCGATAACACTGCTTAGATAAAAGAACAAATCATGTCCAACCATTCCGCTTTGAAAAAGACCAAGAATTGAAATGGTAAATACAATAAATCCAACTGAAATATTGGGCCTGGAAAGGCTGTTTTTCATCTGAAGTATAAATAGCGCAACAAGAACTAAAACAATTGGTATTAAGAATGAGAAAAACCCAAAAAAGTTAACTAAAGCATCATTTAGTTGGATTAGAGCTGACCCACTTCTTGAGTAGGAGATAAGAGAAGCTATTGCTGCAAATACTAGAGAGACTGCGGATAGAGTGTAAACTGTACCTTTCTTAAGCTTTAAACCACCACTTCTTTTCTTGTACGAACCTCTTCTTTTGGATTTTTTCTTCTTCGCCATAATGACCCATTATAGCAATAACAAACACTCAAATTCCAACCGCTAGGGTTACGTATTCCACGCTTTCTCTCTATACTCTTCGATGCAGCGATTGGTATTAAAAAATGAACCAAGAGTTATTGCGTGCTTCATGCGTTGTATCCAATCCTTTTTGTTGTCGTAATAAAGAGGGATTATTTCATTTTGTAATTTGTTGTACATATCATCAATGTCTTGCTTGTCATCATTTACGGGAGTAAGACTTTCATCTAATGGACCGATTGAAAATCCTGACTGACTATCCATCGCATACCCCTCTATCCACCACCCATC
>CAYTCO010000043.1:5323-8698 GCA_964436385.1 uncultured Gammaproteobacteria bacterium | reverse complement strand
AGGTAAAGCAATTACATGGAGCTTTTACAAAGAAGATAAAGCATTTGCTAGGCGAGGCCTAGAATAGTTGGGCAGCTAGCAGTCCTCAGTTAATAGCTAAGGACTAAAGACTAAAAACTAAAGACTAAATATGAGCAGAGTTAAAAGGGGAGTAGTCTCCAGAAGAAAACATAACAAAATATTTGATCTAGCCAAGGGTTACCGAGGCACACGTTCAAGACTGATCAAAACAGCAACTGAGGCTGTTTTGCATGCTGATCAATACGCGTATCACGGTCGCAAAAGAAAGAAGAGAGATTTTCGAAGACTTTGGATAACTAGAATTGGAGAGGCTGCTAAGGAAGAAGGACACTCATACAGCACATTTGTGAATGCCATGAAGGTAAAAAACATTGTGATTGATAGAAAAATTTTGGCAAGTCTTATCTTAGAAAACCGTGAAGCATTTAGTGCAGTTGTGAAAGAGGCTTTTTCAGGCAAAAAATAATTTTAGCCAAAAACTCTTTCCCAAAAAGCCTCCAAAGGAGGCTTTTTTTGTATTTCTGGTACAATTAATACTGAAAACTAAAAATGGAAGAAAGTCTAATTCATATAAAAAACGAGGCCATGTCAAGGATTGTGGAGGCCTCCAATGACGAGATAGAGCAAATTTACATAGATTACCTAGGGAAAAAGGGAAAGCTAACTCTTGTCTTGAAGGATATTCCTAAATTGTCAGAAGATAGAAGGGCTGAGGTTGGAAGACTCGCCAATGAAATAAAAAACTCACTTGAAGAGCAAATAAACGACAAAAGAGCTGATATAAAAAGAGGCGCTAATTTGCATAGAAGACAACAGGCGCAAATTGATGTAACGATGCCAGGGCAAAAACCCCCAGTCGGATCACTGCATCTAGTAACACAAGCTATTGAAGAAATAACTTCTATTTTTGAAAAGATTGGGTTTGTCCGCGTCCGCTATCCAGAAGTCGAATTTGATTGGTATGCTTTTGGCGCTCTCAATTTTCCAGAAAATCACCCAGCAAGAGATGATTGGGAAACATTTTTTGTTGATTTGCCAAAAGACCCCAAAATGGGAACAGTGCTTCTAACCCCTCACACTTCATCCGGACAAGTAAGGGAGATGCTTAAAGGAAAGCTACCTATAAAAATGTTAAATATCGCAAAATGCTATAGAAGACAAAGCGATGTATCCCATACCCAGATGTTTCATCAATTCGAAGGATTGGTCGTCGGTGAGAATATAACAATTGCTCACCTGAAAGGGGTTTTAGAGTTTTTTGTTAAATCATATTTTGGAGAAAAAAGGACCTTTCGAATACGACCTTATCATTTTCAATTCACCGAACCTTCTTTCGAGATTGATATTTCATGTGGAGTTTGCAATGGAGAAGGTTGCAAATTGTGTAAGGAGGGTTGGCTTGAAATGGGAGGCAGCGGCATGGTTCATCCAAATGTCTTAAGAGCAGGAAAGATTGACCCCGATAAATATACGGGTTTTGCTTTTGGTTGGGGAGTAGAACGGGTACTCATGATGAAAGAGGGTCTAAAAATTGATGACCTGCGCATATTGTATTCCAATGATTTGGATTTTTTGGAACAATTCTGAAAAATGAAAAATATGTGAAAAATGATAAATCAACCATTAACCATTTACCATCAACCATTAACCATTAACTTATGAATATACTAATTCCTAACAGCTGGCTAAGGGACTACCTGGAAACAAATGCCACTCCAAAAGAGTTTGCTCGGGAGATGAGTCTCACAAGCGTGTCGATAGAGCGAATGGAAAAAGTCGGAGACGATATTGTTTATGACATAGAAGTAACAACCAACAGACCTGACCTTATGAGCATTGAAGGGATTGCTCGAGAAGCAAGCGCGGTTCTTGGACAGGCAGGTTATAAAGCTGTTTTTAATGCAAGAAAAAAATATGCTAGTGAAGAAACAGTTTCAAAAAGCCCGCTTTTAAATATCCAAGGAGACAAGGAGCTCGTCAATCGAATACTTGCTGTTGTTTTGGAAATAGAATTAGGACCATCCCCTGAGATCATTACAAAAAGACTCGAGAAAACCGGAATAAGAAGCATTAATAATGTAGTTGACGTTACAAATTATATTATGCGTGAGGTTGGCCATCCTTCACACGTTTTTGACTACGATAGACTACCCAACCACAACTTAATAATTAGAAAATCAAAAAAAGGTGAAAAAATTGTAACTCTTGATAACAAGGAGTACGAGCTTCCCGGAGATGACATTGTTGCCGACAGTGGAACTGGCGTGATCGTTGATCTTCTTGGAATAATGGGAACAGCAAATAGCATCGTTACCGATACAACTAAAAGAGTCGTTCTTTTCTTGGACAACAACAATCAAAATCTTTTAAGAAAAACATCTATGAATCTTGGAATCAGAACAGAAGCGGCAGTTCTCAATGAAAAAGGTGTCGATCCCGAAATCATGATGCCCACTCTATTAAGAGGCATAGAACTTCTAGAGCAAAATGCTAACGCAAAAATTATATCTCCAATAATTGATATTTATCCAAATAAGGTAAAAGCTAAAAACGTAAAACTCAAAACTGAGAAGATTACTGAACTAATAGGTATTGATGTAGATGAAAAGACAATTATCTCAATACTTTCTAATTTGGGTTTTAAGGTTCAAAACATGGGTGACGAATTATCGGTTGAGATACCAACTGGAAGAATTAACGACGTTTCTATTCCTGAAGACATTATTGAGGAAGTGGCTCGAGTATACGGATATCACAAAATTCCAAATGCTTTACCTCCAACCTCAACTAGCTCTTTTTATCATCAAGAACAAAATGAATTTTATTGGATCGAGAAGATAAAGGAAGCATTTAGATTCTGGGGCTACAACGAGGTTTACACTTATTCGATGGTTTCTGAGGAACTTTTCGATGGACCAATTGAAAAAGCTATTTCTTTAAAAAATCCGCTGACAGAGGACAAAGCATTTCTTCGAAATTCCTTGGTACCAAGTGTCATTCAGGTTGCAAGTCAAAACAGCAATAGGGATACTCTTAGACTTTTTGAGATTGCTAACGTTTATCTCAAAAAAACAAGCGGCCTTCCCGATGAAACACTAAGACTTGCAGTAGTCCTGAGTGGCAACGCCAACTTCTTTGACGGAAAAGGAGTAGTTGAGCAAATAGGAAAAGTGCTCTCTATAAAAAGTCTAACTTTTAATAAAAAAACTGAAGGAATAGAGGGGTGCGATATTTCAATAGGCCCAAAACACATTGGGTCGATAGAAGCGGATGATGTTATTTCAATCGAAATTGACATGCAAGCGTTAATTTCGGAAGCAAATTCATTGAAAAGCTATAAAGAACCAGCTAAAT
>CAYTCO010000043.1:0-5223 GCA_964436385.1 uncultured Gammaproteobacteria bacterium | reverse complement strand
CAAGCGTTAATTTCGGAAGCAAATTCATTGAAAAGCTATAAAGAACCAGCTAAATTTCCTCCCATCATTGAGGATGTAAGAGTAGAAATTCCTGCACATTATCATTTTTCAAAAATTGAGAAAGCTATAAAAGAATTGAACGAGTTAATATTTAGCGTCTCATTACTCGACGTTTATCAAAGTAAAAAGACTTTCAGAATTACCTATAGGGATCGCGCAAGAAGCTTATCAAATGAAGATGTAGAACCTGTCAGAAAAGCAGTTGAAGAACTTTTAACCTCTCAATTTAAAGCAACACTCGGCTAATCCTATCTACTTAAAATACCCAAAAAAGGGGTTACTTTCCAAATCGTTGGTATAATCGAAAATGCTATTAACATAGTCAATTTGCTACTTGACGCGTTTTTTAAATTGTGATTATATAAATTATCTCTATGAGAAATCAGTTATCCGGAATCATTGATAATGCCATTGCTTTTCTAATCCTTGTTGTTGGAGGACTTACTCCTTTATTCTTCGTAAATCAAACAACCGAATTCTATGAAATGCCAAAATTAGCTTTTCTAGTTGTTTCAACAATCATTCTTTTGGGTCTTTGGATTTTCTCTTGGATTTTAAAGGGGAAAGTACAAATAACAAGAACTCCACTAGATATTCCCATGCTTCTTCTGTTGGGTATAGTTATTGTGTCAGCTTTCTTTAGTACATCTAGATTTCAGGCTATTTATGGAAATTTCCCTAGAGTTCATGGTTCTGCTGTAGCTTGGTCTACTTATATATTGCTTTATTTTGTAGTGGTTTCCAACATTAAGACCATAGTTAGGCTCAAAACATTGCTTTATGTAATATATGGAAGCGCAGCAGCAGTTGCTCTAGTAAGCGTACTGTCTTTCTTTGGACTTTTCCTTCCATTCGACTTTGCTCAAGCAGTCAACTTCTCAACAACAGGCTCGACTTTCTCAACGGTTGCTTTACTTCTCATGCTATTGCCTCTCCCATTACTATCAACATTAAGCTCGAATAAATTTATGCCAACCCCAGCAGCATTAACTCTGTCTATAATATTTGCTGCAGCAATAGCTCTAGTGGGCTCAGTTCCAACATACATTGCTTTGGCTGTAGTATTTGCTCTTTGTTTCTTGGCTGCAAAACCTCACAAAGTAGCTAAATTCAGAAAGGCTCTGCCGTTATTTTTGGCACCTGCCGCTGTTGCTGGTTTAATTCTTGTTCTTGCATATCTTCCTTTTCCAGGAAATGGAATTCAGACTATGGAAGCTCGATTCCCTAAGGAAATTCAGCTACCTTTTAGCATTTCCTGGAAGATTAGCGCTTCAGCTTTTCGTGACGCACCTCTCATAGGTACTGGGCCATCTACTTATCTATTCAACTTTACAAGTTACAAACCATTGGAATTCAATGTTCTTAACTACTGGAACTTTACTTTCGACTCAGCATACAACGAATTCCTTCAAGTCTGGGGCACACTGGGTCTACTTGGTCTTCTTTCATTAACGATAATCTGTTTGGTCATTCTCAACAACACAAGAAAGCATGTTGGTCTCTCAGCAACTGGGGACTCAGATGCAGGACACTTAATAACACCAGCACTTGCTATTTCAGCTCTCACTGGAATATTACTCTTGGCTGTACACGCAACAACATTGGTTTCGATAGTAGGAATGGTGTTTGTGTTCGCGCTTCTTATGGCTTCACAGAAAAGTATTCGTGAAAGAGTAATGAATCTTTCAATGGGTCTAAAAGCATCAACAACTGATGACAGACAATTTGATCTTCTACCAGTTATTGTATTTGTAGTCTTTCTAGTTGGAGCTGCACCAGTTCTTTACGGAACATACAACACTGTAATGGCAGATTACTATCACAGACAAGCATTGCTTCAGGCAAACAAAAGCGGTAATGCAACATACACAAACCTCCAGAAAGCAGAGAGTCTAAACCCTTACATTGATCTTTACAGAATCGACATGGCACAAACTAATTTTGCTCTTGCAAATGCAATTGCAACCCAAAAAGGACCTACAGAGGCAAATCCTCAGGGAACATTGACAGATCAAGATAGAAGAACCATCCAAACACTACTTTCACAAGCAATTAACGAGGGTAGAGTAGCTGTAGCGCTAAGCCCGCTATCAGCACGAAACTGGGAAGTATTAGCCTCTATTTACAGGAACATAACTGGAGTTGCTCAAAACGCATTAACATTCTCTCTAGACGCATACGGTCGAGCAATTCAAAGAGATCCGTTAAATCCTGCACTTAGAATAAGCGTTGGTGGAATCTACTATCAAGCAAAGAACTATGATCTAGCCATCAGATTCTTTACAGATGCAGCAAATCTTAAGCCAGATAATGCAAATGCTTACTTCAACCTAGCAATAGCTCTAAGAGACAAGGGTGATCTAACAAATGCAAAGCTAGTTGCAGACCAAGCAGTAAATTTACTTTCAAAGAATCGTGAATCTCAAGACTTTAAAATTGCAACAGCTCTAGTTAAAGAATTAACAGACAAAATTGCAGAGAACCCAGAAGCAGCTGAGAGTGGAGCTACAATTCCAGGACAAGAATCTAACATTCCAGACGGAGTTGACGTAGATGGTCTTGATGATGCACCTGAAGTGTCAACACCAGCAGCTGTAAGAAGAAATCCTAACACGAACCTACCTAACCTATCACCAACTCCAGTACCTGACGAGAACTAGACTTCAGAGTTTAATATTTAATATTTATTATTTACCATTTATTAGTTTTTTGGATTGCACCAATGTATGGTTCACGGAATTAGTATACAGGAGCTGGGAGTTGGGAGCTAGTTAACTGCTTTTTCAAGCCTCTCTATTCTA
The DNA here is from genome assembly GCA_964436385.1 of uncultured Gammaproteobacteria bacterium. GTDB lineage: Bacteria > Patescibacteriota > Microgenomatia > Levybacterales > GWA1-39-11 > JAUSNA01. The sequence goes on along the minus strand of CAYTCO010000043.1, from coordinate 2,362 downwards.
ACGTCATGGTCATCCAGTCTAATCTGAGATTTTCTTGAGTCAGATTTAATATCTGAAGTCATATTCAAAATTCTAGTCAATATTTGTCCCTTCTGTTGAACGAGTCACCGATTCTTAATTTGTACATGAATGAGCTCAATGCACGAACGCCCGAAAAGAGGAAAGGCGACGACACTGTAGTGGGGAGTCCGGCTCTTTTAGTGAGTATTTGAGCGAAGTAAAGTTCAAATTTAGATCTCGGTGAGAGCTTTTGGTTCTTTTCTCGGAAGAAAAGAACAACACCTTAGGGGTTATTAATCGAAGTCCCTTGATTTATTTCTGATCCTCCCTGAATAAGTACGTCATCAACAGCAGCTGTTGATATTTGAGGGTAGAGTCCGATTTGAAAAACCACATCATTTGATCTGGCAACCCTAAAGCAGTAGGTCTGAGCTTGTCTATCAAAAGTAGTATTATCAATTAGCGAAAAATCCCAAAGACCAAGTTCGTCTCCGTCAATTGTAGAGACTGAATTTGTAAAATTATTTGCCTCCTCATAATCCTGAGCATTAATTGTTAATCCTTGATAAGTAGGGTCTAGCGAACCATTAACGGTTAGATTATCTCCATCAGCAGGCGTAGCATTATTATAGAAAGATATAGTTGACCCACCACTTGTTGGAACGTCAGTCCAGTCAGCTGGAGTTCCCCCAGTTGGTGCTGCACATGTTCCTGTTCCGGGATCTACGTACTGCAACTTATAATCTCTGAAGCTAGTTGTACCAAGAGTATCAGGCGTATATATTAACAACCGGAGCCTGAACTGTTGATTAGCTGAGGTGAGTAGAGCAGGTGTGTCAACGGCACCGATAGCAGAAGAGACAGCAACTGTTCCACTGTTTGCTAGCCACCTGTACGCAACTTGTTTTTCAAGATTTCTGTCAAAACCAAATCCATATGGTACTGTACTGTTATCTGCTGTAGCGCACAAATTATCATCAACATCATCTGAGTCCATTGCTGACCAAGAAGAACCGTCCCATGTCCTATAAAAAAGATCGCAGCCGGTAGTTGTGCCATCATGATAAAGAAGCATCATGCTTGTTGTATTAAGATCTGATGAAAGCACTAAAGCTTCTATCGCATCAGGGTTTAGACCTCCACTATTAGATTCTGTTGTAGCCGATGTAAAACCTCCTCCGCTTGTCCAGGTGAGCCAAGCTATCTCATCATCTGTTGCTGTATTTGGTACATAAACAAACATGGCCTGACCTGTGTCATTTTCAAAAGATGTTTCGACCAGATTGTTGGTTGTCACGGATGGACATGTAGGGGTTGTTCCCCACATCGAAGCTGCCGCTCCAGTCCAAACACCAAATCTAGCTACACACGAAGTGCTATCTTGCATCGCAAGAGAAATATTATTGCTAGAACTTACTGGATCAGAACCCACAAATACCCAATCCAAATCGTTTGTAAAACCAGTTGCTACTGAGGATTCTGCTTGCCAAGTACCTCCGGTAAATTCACGCATAGTTAGTAAATTCCCTGTTGTTCCCCAGAATACCATTGGTGTACCACTATTTGTTTCCCAAGCCACATCAAATGGTCTTTCGTCACTTGTAATCGTTGCCGTGCCAACGTTGTCTGCAAATTGGTCACCGAATGAATTTGAAGAACCATCCCATATCATTGCACCCACTCTTTCGTTGTTGTTAAGATAACCAGCAAGTATTGCATCGGATCCATACTGAGCTTCAAGTCTTACCCATCTTTTGTATACATCATATCCAGTTCCTGCATTACTGCTTGAACCTGGCCATGCCCCTCCATTTGGCTTAAGTCTATACAAAAGCTGATTGGAAGAGTAATTACTATAGAGAAGCAATACATCCCCGGACAACTCTTCATATGCTACATCAAATGGAGCAGTATCTTGAGCTGCCGAACTTCCTAATGCAATATTTACACTAGGCGTTCCTCCACCCCAATCAGTACCATCCCAGGTAAAAACCATAACCGGATCATTGGTCCCATTATCAATTAGAGCTGCAATTTTCTCACCCGTTTTTGGACTAGAAATCATCTTAAACCACCTACTATCACCAGGGGTTGTTGACATTGACGTGGGAGCATTACTTAGAGTAGGAGACCAGGTTGTACCTGTCCAAATTCGCGACCATGTATTGGGACCTCCGTTGTCTTCCCATGCTGCTACTCCCGATGTAGAATTTATAGCATCTGATGCTATCTGCCATTGTCTTGCTTCAGTAAAGCTACCAACTTTCAGAGGTCCAACAAGATAAAATTCAGGCGAAACCTTCGGGAAATTTATAAAGTAAGTAAATTGCTGTGGAACACCTGCTTTGAGATTAACGTTCCA
>CAYTCO010000042.1:5905-9216 GCA_964436385.1 uncultured Gammaproteobacteria bacterium | reverse complement strand
TTCTTTTCTTCTTTTGCTTCAAGCTTTCTCAAAAACTTTGACAGTTGATAAGTAACTATTACAGCCAGAATTGTCACGATTAGGGCATAGACAATTTGTGATGTAAGTTTTCCACCAGATGGAAGCCAAATCTTAATATAATCATCAACTAAAGTTTGGATAAGTGAGTTCCAAGCGAGAGCTGCAACGAGTCCAAATCCTGCAGTTGCAAGAGTTAACATTTGCTTTACAATCTCTATTGTCAATTTCAAATTATCTTTCGTTTCAAGCTTGGTCATACCTTGATATAATACAACATACAAACATATATGCAAAATCCTAATAACTACTGCCTATTAACTATTTTCTATTGATATGTATAGACCGGACTTTGCTATAACAAATAAAATACTAAGATTTATCGGAGAGATAGAGGCCGCCAGGGAAGTGATAGAGCATGCCCCACTTTTACCTTATTGGGAGAAGAAATTCCAGGACGAGGCTATACTTCGAACAACTCATTACGGGACTCACATCGAAGGAAACGAGCTTTCCCTTTCTCAAGTTCAGAAAGTTCTTGATGGTGAAAGGATAGTTGCGCGAGACCGGGATGTGCAAGAGGTCATAAATTATCGCAAGGTCGTAGCTTTTATTGGGGACAAAAAAGATATACCTATTGATGAGAAGACAATAAAGTCCCTGCATAAATTAACTGTCGATGGAATACTAGAAAATGAGGCTGGAAAATATAGAGAGAAGGAAGTTGTTATCAGAAATAGCATAACAGGGGACGTTAGTTTCCGACCACCACATCACGTTGAGGTTGAGTGGCAGATGAAGGATCTTGCTGAATTTATCAACAAAGAAAAAGACATACATCCGGTTCTAAAGGCAGGAATAGTTCACTACGAATTTGTGAGAATCCATCCCTTTTTGGATGGTAATGGTAGGGTAGGACGGGCATTATCCATGCTTGTTCTTTTTTCAGACGGTTATGATATACGGGAATTTTTCTCCCTTGAGGAACATTTTGATCGTAATGCCTCAGATTATTACAAGGCTTTGCAAAGCGTTGCTACAAATAATGGAGATGTTACTAACTGGCTGGAATATTTTTCCGAATGTCTGGCTATAGAGCTTACAAAAATTAAAGAAAAAATCGAAAGGATATCCATTGATAACAAGATGAAAGAAAAATTGGGAGGAACGCCGGTTATGTTGACAGATAGACAATTAAAAATTATCGAATACATACAAGAAGTCGGCTACCTTGAAAATAAAGTGTTCGCAAATCTCTTCCCAGATGTATCTGAAGACACTGCATTACGAGAAGTGCAGGATTTGGTCAAGAAGGGTATAATCGTCAAACGAGGCAAAACAAAAGGAGTAAAGTATCTGATAAATAAAGAATAAAAATGAATGAAGGTCAAAGCAAGGTTGATATAAGGGAAAAAGTTCCGTCGAAAAGAAAAGCAAAATTTAATGCACTTGAGCATGTTTTAAAAGGCAGCTCAACCAATATTAATGGAGTTAACGTAAATTACTCTGAACTTATTAGGCAGGTGAATGAAGGAAAATTAGGAAGAGAAATACTTGTTTTACAGGGTGTTAAAAAGAAACTGACCGTTGAAGAAGCACTGTCTCTTGAATATGAACGGGAAAGCCAGTTTGATGAAGTTGGAACATCTTTTGGATTTCTAAGCGTAGAAAAACAACACGAGTTGTCTAAAATGGGCTATCAAATTGCATTCAAACCAATAGGCGCAGTGCATCCAGACAGTAGAGTAGCTGATCCATTGTGGAAGATTGCCGTAGTTGACGTAAGAGATCCAAAAAATCCAAAAGAAATATCAGACGAAGCTGCTGGTAATTTAATTGAGCTTAACGAGTTCTATAATGAATATTTGCAATTGTCGCCAAGCTTAAATCCTGGATCGCGTATACTTCACTTTACTGCTTTACAAGAAAAACATGACCTTTAAAGATTTTTCAATTCATTTACAAAAATTAGAAGGAACCGCATCTCGTAATGACATGATTCTTTTACTCTCTGATTTATTCAAAGAGGTAACGGCAAAGGATTTTGACAAAGTCATGTATTTATTGCAGGGAAGAGTAGCGCCTCTTTATGTAAATTTGGAATTTGGAATGGCCGATAGGATGGTAATAAAAGCATTGGTTACGGCATTTGGAATTGATGAAAAAGAGATAACAAAGGAGTTTAAAAGAATTGGAGACATAGGCGAGCTGGCAGAGCAATTAAACTTAAAACAGAAAACTAAAAACTTAGTACTTACAATTTCAGAGGTATTCGGTGAATTAGAAAAGATTGCTAATACAACAGGAGAGGGTAGTGTTGAAAAAAAAACTGATACACTCGCAAAACTCTTAAAAGATGCCGATTCTCTTTCATGCCGATATATTGCAAGAATTCCAGTTGCCAAGTTAAGACTTGGATTTTCAGACATGACGGTTCTTGATTCTTTATCATGGATGCTGAAAGGCGATAAGTCACTGCGTCCTATAATCGAGAGAGCATATAACATAAGACCGGATCTTGGTTACATCGGAAAGTTGATAAAAGAGAAGGGAGTAGAGGGTCTTAACAGTACTAAGCCAGATGTTGGTACTCCAATCCTCATGGCTCGTGCTGAAAGACTTTCGTCTGGGCAGGAAATCATAGCTAAGATAGGCGAATGTGCAGTCGAGCCCAAGTTTGATGGATTTAGAATTCAGGCACACTACAAAAAACTGAAAACTGAAAACGGAAAACTGAAAACTGAAGTGAAGTTGTTTACGAGGGGGCTTGAGGAAGTGACTTTTATGTATCCTGATATCGAAGCAGGAATTTTGGATCAGATAAAAGCGGATGAAGCTATATTTGAGGGAGAAGCTATCGCATATAATCCCGCGACAAATGAGTATCTACCATTTCAATTAACTTCTCAGAGAAAAAGAAAGTATGACATAGAAGAAATGGCTAAAAAAATTCCTCTCAAATATATGGTTTTTGATCTTCTTTACATTGATGGGGAAAATATGATCCCTTACACATATGAAGAAAGACGTGCAAAGTTTGGGAAATTAATGAAAGATGGGGCTGTGTTATATCCAGCCGAGGAAAAAAAGTTTGATCAGGGAAAAGACATTGAAAACTATTTTGATAAATGTATTGCTGATGGGCTAGAGGGAATACTTGCAAAAAAGCTTGACGGTGGATATCAGGCTGGGGCTCGTGGATGGAATTGGATAAAGCTCAAAAGGTCATACCAATCAAAGCTAAATGACACGATAGACTGCGTTGTTATGGGTTATTATTACGGCCGAGGAAA
>CAYTCO010000042.1:3926-5805 GCA_964436385.1 uncultured Gammaproteobacteria bacterium | reverse complement strand
TACCAGCTTCCCCCACCTCCTCCTCCCCCTCCGCCTCCGGAGGATCCACCGGAGAATCCGGATCCTGAAGAGGAAGGTGGAGTAGATGAAGAAGCAAAGCTGTTATAAGAATCTGACAGGTGAGAGGCGAAGACAGCGCTTCTAAATGTTGTACCGGTTGATCCTTCATACCAATCAGGGTTTTTAAGATCCATTTCGTCAAATCTCTTAGCCCACGCTTTCTCAACTCCGTAAGCTGCGGCATAAGGGAGTAGTTTTTCAAAAAGCATCTGCTTGTCTCCCTGAAAGTTAAGTTGTCTTTCTTGCGAGTTTAAAAAGTTCTTTAAGCCCTGTGCCTTTACCGCCGTTTGTGCTCCATAAATAGTTTTTGCTGGCATGTGGCGACCAAAAACGAAAGCGATAAAAGCAAGAACAAAATTGAAAGTTATTAGACCTGCCGATCCCAGGCCATAATACAAGCTTCTTGTTGTTCTGGGGTTTTTTACAAAGAACTTATGCTCAACCATAAGATTGTAAAGTTCTGTTTCAACTTTTGCAGCTGTTGTGTAGAACTTAACCTTTTTTAGCTCAATAGTCTCAACGCCAGCAAAAATCCCATCCATTAGAGTTTGTTCAAAGGGTAGTAGTACTTGCCCTGAGCCAGCCGAACGGGTCTTCGGAACGGTTTTGTCTAAATGAAATTCCTTTTCTTTCGGCTCTCGAATCTTAATATGACCTCTTCTTGCAAGATCAACAATTGTTGCAAAAAGATCTCTTTTGTCTACATGTTCATCAAGAAGGGCCCCTAATTCAGCTGGCGTAAGCTCTCTTTTGCCTATTTTTGGAGGTTCGTAGCCTGCTGTTATGGCAATTCCAACCTCTGGGTCACGACCGCGTCTGAACCACTTAACAACAAGGTATATAGGCAAAACGATATACCAAAGAAGTGCCAAGATTATAATTCCGACTAGGGTTATTTTTCCATACCATCTTTCAAAAAATGGGATATATTTTTCAGGAAGAAGTACCGCTGTTGTACCTTTGGGAAAAGATTTTACTATCGTTAATCCCTCGTATGAATTAAGAAATATCGTATTTGTAAATATTGTTGACTTGCCATTTGAATTGCCTGTGCAGCTTTTCTTGGTAGACCCTTGTTGCCCCGTAAAGCATTCGATTTTGATATCTTCCTCTGAAACTTCCTCTGGCAAGTTAATAATTGCATTAACTTTTCGAATTGGAACATCCCACTCATTGCCAGTTATGTTCCAATAAAGCTCATCGTGGTCTTCAAAATATCTTAAACCCCCCTTAACTGTATAAGAAATTACATATGTGTGATCTCCTGTTATTGTTTTATCAGGGTCACCAATTTTTAAAACCCACTGTTCTCCGCTTTTTCCCTTATCAACTTTATATTTTTTACCATTCTCATCAACCACATCCGAAAATTTATATTCCATGTCATACCTAACGCCATCGTCATATATGGTGAAGGGTATATTTCTATAGATTCCATGTCGACTGGTATCAAAATAGTATCTGATGTCCTCACGGACATTTAGGGATCCGTCTTTTTGAACGTTAATATTAGCTGTAAAGTCCTTTATTTGCTCTCCGGCAACAGACTCATTGAGCATGTCAGCTGTATTTTTTTCAAGTTCAGTTAATTGGTTTAGTTCAAGGGTATAAGGACCCGTAATAGCAGGAGTTGGCGTGGGGCTTATTGAGTCAGCAGCAGCCAATTCGGGGGTTGGGTATTGTTTTCCATAAAATCCTGCTTTTGTAAACAGCCAGGAAGCAGACACAATTATGATTCCGATAATTGTAAAATAAAACTTCCTGTTTAAAAGTAGATCGATCATTCTTGGATTGTACCAAATTCTATTGCCTTCGTTTA
>CAYTCO010000042.1:1726-3826 GCA_964436385.1 uncultured Gammaproteobacteria bacterium | reverse complement strand
TTATTCGAACAAACGAAGAAACTAAATCGAAGCGAGGTGAGTAGAGAGATCAACGTGGGTTTCATCCTTGAATTTCACACCTTCTCGTTCTAGCAACTTCCTTTGAGCGCCAATCCCGCCAAAAGCAAATCCTGGGGCAATCCTTCCGTCTCGGTTTACAACTCTGTGGCAGGGGACTTCGCCTTCATATGGATTTAAATGCAGGGCAGTGCCTACAGTTCTTGGTGACATATGAAGTTCTTTCGCTATTACACCGTATGTTGTAACATGGCCTTTCGGGATTTTTCTAACTATCTCGTAGACTTTCTCTTTGTAGTCATTAGCCATAGTTTTTATGCTATCAAATACGATGAAACGTACGCAATTACAATATACCGACTGAGCCGTCCGATAAAAGTTAAGATCAAGAACTTCTTTACGGGGAATTTTGAAAGCCCAGCTATTATTCCAATCCCATCAAAAACAGGGTTAGGAACAAAAGCAAAAACTAAAATTACTATTTCTCCCCATCTATCAAATACCTTAGTCTTAAATCTCTTAATAAATTTATGTTTCTCAAGATTCAAGAACTTATTTGATGTATATCCAAATAAAAAAGTGGTTCCTTCACCAAGAGAAGCGCCTAGTGCACCTATTATTGCAACAAGCAAAGGGTGACTTTGAGTGGCTGTAATGCCAACTGACAAAAGACCTGGAGCAGGAAGAAATACAGTAGCGCTTCCAAAAAAATTTATTAAAAATACTCCGATAAGTCCAAGAGAACGAAGAGAGTGGAATCTTATTTGAAAAAATACAGGCAGAAATAGAAGAAATCCCAAGAAAATAAGTAGAGCGAAGTACAATTTCTTGTGATGACGTTCGGAGCTTTTAAGACGGGCAAGAAGTTTTTTCATTTTGCCTTTTGAGCCTCTTTAAGTTTCTTTAACTTCCACATAAATAGAGCGCCAGGCTTATTTACCTTTGCATCTTTGCAGTACGAAAGTGCTTTTTCAAGAATAGAGCGGTGTGTTGTTTTGGCAAGCTTTATATAAAGAGATTTATGTTTGTAGTCATTCAATTCCTCCGAAAGGTAGATTCCATAATTTTGAAATTCACGGGAGATATACTTGTCCTCAGTTGGATTAAATTTTTTTAAAATGTCTGCGATTTGGTCCATATAATTGTTTAATTGTATCAGACAATTATGTTATGATGACTCAATCAAAATCATGAAATACCCCGTTAATTTTGAGATAGAGTTGAAAAGAAATGAATTTTCTGGCCTTTACATTGCGCTTGAGGGGATAGATGGATGCGGTAAAACTACTCAAGTAGCACTTTTGGCAGAATATTTTAAAAGTCAAGGAAAAGATGTGGTCGTTACAAGAGAGCCAAGAAAAGTAGGTATTGTTGGAGATCTGGTGCGCAAAGTTTTGTTAGGTAAAGAAAAAATACCAACTATTGCAATACAATTTCTTTTCTCAGCAGATAGATCAATTAATCATGAAGAACTGATTCTCCCGTCTCTTGAAGCGGGGAAGGTTGTCATCTCCGACCGATGTTTTTGGTCCGCAATAGTATATGGGATTTTAGATAGAACTGGCGGAATTTATGACAAGTCTGATGCTGATCTTCTTTTGATCTCCCAATCAATACTTTCGATGTACCATCAGTTTACTGTACCTGATTATAGTTTTTACCTCAAAATTTCCATAGAAGAATCATTAAAAAGACTTGCGGCAAAGAAAGACGAAAAGGAAATTTATGAAGAAGAAGATAAAGTCGCAAAGGTACATACAGGATATGATTATTTGAAAGATAGATTTTCTGATGAAATTACTGTCGTTGACGGCGAGGGGTCTATTGAAGACATAACAAAAAGATTGATTGCAATGGCACAAAAGAAGAAATGATTTTATGACCTTCCATATCTAAGAAATTAGGAAGGGCAAGTAAAATAATAAGTATGATACTTGGACCACAAAAATTATTAGAGTTAGTCAAAAAGGAAAAGCTGGTTATAGGACTTGCTGAACGTGAGTTGACCAATCCTGAAGGTGCTGGATTTGATCTTCGCCTTGGAGATATCCACAAAATTACTGGTGGAACAGCATTCTTAGG
>CAYTCO010000042.1:0-1626 GCA_964436385.1 uncultured Gammaproteobacteria bacterium | reverse complement strand
CATCAAGAATATCAATACCTCGATTTACTCGATGAAATTCTCAAAAAAGGAGAGCGAAAAGTCGACCGCGGGACAGACATAGTCCTTTATTCTTTATTTGGGAGACAGACCCGATATGATCTATCAAAGGGCTTTCCTCTTTTAACAACCAAAAAAGTGTACTGGAAAGGTGTTCTTGAAGAGCTTTACTGGTTCATGTCTGGCCAGACTAACATTAAGTATCTAGTCGATAAAAATGTTCATATTTGGGACGACTATCCATATAAAATATACTTAGGAAAAACTGAAAAAGCAAACAAAGAATCAAGCGTTAAGAATAAAGTATTAAGCAAAGGGGAGTTTATTGAAAAAATAAAGACAGATAAGGCTTTTGCAAAAAAATGGGGTGAACTTCCAAGAATTTACGGTGAAATGTGGAGATCCTGGCCGACACGCACAAAGGGCAGAACAATTGATCAGCTGAAGTGGGTAATGCAAGAGATGAAAGATGACCCTGATGCCAAGAATTTGATTGTAAACTCCTGGAACCCTGAGTACCTTTACACGATGGCAACAAATGAAGATGCCTCAAGATTTCCTATTTGCCATAATATGTTCCAGGTAAGTAGACGTGGGAATAAGCTTTCACTGCAGTTATACCAGCGTAGTGCAGATATTTTTTTGGGAGTTCCATTTAACATTGCTTCATACGCTCTTTTGACTCAGATTTTAGCTCATATTGCAGGGCTTGAGCCAGGAGAATTTGTGCACACTTTTGGGGATGTTCATATCTACGAGAATCACATTCCGCAAGTTAAGGAACAATTGAAGCGGAAGCCTAAAAAATTCCCAATTATAAAGTTTACAAAGAAATTTAAATCTATTGATGAGTTCAGGCCGGAATATGTTGAGCTAGTCGACTACGACCCATACCCAATGCTTAAAGCAGAGTTAACCGTTGCTGGAGGTCTTTATGATAAAAAGACCGGTAAAATGGCAAAATAGTGGGAGCTTCTATGCAAAAAACAATCCCCACGGTAGGCGTTATTGCAATTTCTGAAAACCGCGTTCTATTGGTACGACATGAAGAAGGTGCTGGACATATTACCGGAATATACGGTTTGCCTTCCGGTAGAATTGATAACGATGAATCGGAACAGCAAGCGGCCGCAAGAGAATTTCATGAAGAAACAGGTCTCTATGCTAAAGATATAGATTTTAAAGAATTTAAAAACAATTATTATGTTGCAGACATACCACGCAAGGATGGAACCATAAAACGGTTCGGGTGGAGAGTTTTTAGAGTCCAAAATTTCTATGGTGATCTTACATCAAGCGATGAAACAACTCCCGAGTGGATTGAAATAAGCAATCTTAGTAAACTAGAGAGAGAAAAAAGATTATTACCAAATACCCTTCTTGTTGTAATGGAAGTGATGAAGCAATGAAAATATATATCTCACACGCGAGAAATTTCAATTATATTGATGAGCTATATAAGCCGCTAAAAGAATCGCGACTTCCTGCTGAATTCATATTTCCTCATGAAGAAGGGGCCGCACCATTCAACTCAAAAGATTTATTCCAAAATCACAAAGTGGATTATGTGTTGGCTGAAGTATCTGCGCCGGCAACAGGGCAGGGGAT
>CAYTCO010000041.1:0-9918 GCA_964436385.1 uncultured Gammaproteobacteria bacterium | reverse complement strand
CTTTTAATGTCTTTGAAACACATTCCTCCCAAGAAAATTTTTCTGATTGTTTTTTGCCTTTCTGGGCAAGACTTTCTGCAAAATCCTGATCTGAAAGCACCTTCTCAATCTTTTCTTTCAAATCATTTGAACTTTTCGGATCAAAATAAATGGCAGCGTCATCACCTATTTCTTTGAGGGCAGGGGTATTTGAGCTAACGATCGGACAGGAAAGACTCATTGCCTCAAGAACTGGCAAACCAAATCCCTCCATTAGACTTGGCATTACAAAAAGTCTGGCGCCCTTATAATAGTCGAAAAGAGTGGAATCATCAATATCATGAAGGTAGTAAACACCAGGCAGCTTTTCTTCTTCAATCCGCTTATAGAAAAAGTCATTTCTCCCAATACAGACCAAATCGATATCTTGATCTTCTCGTAAGCTAGAATAAGCATCAAGAAGCGTTTGCAAATTCTTGTGAGGATAGGCATTTCCAACATATAGAATATAGTTTTTTGAAACAAGATCTTTGGCTTTTCCTTTTGTTATTGATCTATCAAAACCTTCGTAAATAACTTCAATTCTTTCATTTTTTGCTTTGTAGTGTTTTACTATTTCGTCTTTAGTAGCATTTGACGGAACGATAATTTTCTTGGAATTTTTAACTGCTTGCGACGTAATTTTCTTGTAGCCTATGTGCTTAAGTTTAAAAATTGGTTTTGGCAATGAGCTTGCAACACCAGTTGGGAAATGATCCAAGATAAGATCGTGAATTGTTATGACAAATGGTCTTTTGTAAAAAACAGGATACGAAAAATATGTAAAGTGCATGAGGTCTACATTTTGACGTTCTATTTCCTCTTTGAATTTCCATTGCTCAGATATAGTATGCCAATGCGCATTTGATATAACCTTTTTAATCTTTGGGTTCTTAAAATCAACTTTATCAAAGGTTTCTTTCGTCAAAAAAACAAGAAAGTCATCATCAAGCTTTCGTCCATCAATTCCATGAACTAAGTTTCGGATGTACCGTCCGACTCCACTTTCATGCCATAAACGTCCATCAATTCCGATTTTCATTTTATTATTTAATATTTAAGCTTAGCTTGAATAACAAGATTCTCTTATTATTTAGTATTTACTAGGAAATAGACTTTTTAAGTTTTATTCCTGTTTTGACTAAAAAGGAAATGTATTTAGGGTATTTTTTCTTATAATGCTTGTCATAAAAAATTTCCATAGCGCGGAATCTATGATGAGTCGCAAGCTTACGCGTTTGGGCACTTGCAGTTGTTACTCCTTGAGATACTTTTTTGATGCCGCTTGAAATTCCTTTCATGTGAAGAGCCTTGTAATCAGGCACAAACCACACAGAATAACCTTTTTCTTTTACCCTGTAGCAAAAATCGATATCCTCTCCATAGAAGAAAAAGTCTTCATCCCACCACCCGATTTCGTCTCCTACTTTTTTTGGTACCAACATAAATGAACCAGCAGCTGACTCTATTTCATGTGATGTTTTTAAGTCTAAGAAGGACAAGTTGTACCCTCCGAAAGTCTTATTTTTAGGAAACAATTTGGAAAGGCCCGAAAAGTGACTAAAGGATCTTAATGGTGTTGGAAACCCCCTATGAGATGAGTCATCCAACACTCCACTTGGCAACTCTACAAAGCAAGTTGCAACACCGCATCCTGGGTGATCATTCACAAAATCCATCATTCCGTCGATCGTACCTATATATACTTTAGTGTCAGGATTTAGGAATAAAACGTATTCTCCTTTTGCTTTTTTAACTGCTACATTATTTGCCTTTGAAAATCCAAGATTGTCATTGTTTTTAATATATGAAATTTTATCTCCATAGGTCATGAGTGTTTCTTCCGTCTCACTATTTAAACTGTTGTCAGAAACAATAATTTCAAATTTTACTTTTTTAACTGTTGAGAGAATTGAATCGATACAATCTTTTATTGTTCCTTCAGAGTTAAAAGTAACGATTATGATAGACAAATCCATATTAGTTTTCCCAAACATCAAGAAGTGACTCCCCTATCTTTTCCCAGGAATAATATTTATCAATAAGAGTTCTTGCATTAACTGCCAACTTTTCTCTTAATTTTCCATCAGAGTAAAGAAGGTTAATTTGATCTATGTAGTCTTGCCCGTTTTTGGCTGGCAAGAAATGCTCACCGGCTATTGCACGAAGTCCTGCAAGTCTTTCAGGTTGAGCAACTATCGGAAGGCCCAATGACATTGCCTCAAGAACTTTAAAGTTAGTACCCCCTCCAATTCTTATAGGGAATATAAGAATATCTGCCATTCTATATTCTTCTATTATGTCGTCAACAAAATCCTTAGTCACAATTCTTTTGTCAGTGAACTTAAATTTTTCATCAACTTTCTTACCAATGATTGTCACAGTTACGTCGTTTTGGAGTTTTGGCAGAACGTCTGAAACAAAGAATTCAACAGCATCAACATTCGGGAAATAGTTAAAATTACCTACAAAAAGTATGTTTTTTTTGATAGACCTATCGTATTTATATGAATACGTTAATGGCTCAATTCCATTTGCAACAGTTAAGCATGTAACATCTGTTAATGCCTTTACATAATCCGCCTCCTCCTTAGTAATCGTTGTTACACGATCAGCAGTCTCAATCATTTTTACCTCTTCCTGTTTTAGCCTCCCTGCTTGATACGAAAGGAGTGGTCTTATATATGGTTTTTTGAAATTCTTTGCGTAATCAAAGTAAAGCTTAAATTCTATATTCTCTGTTCCAAGAACCTCTTTTATTTTTTTGCCATAATCCTGTCCGATGTAATAGCCCATGTATGAGGACTCGCAATGCAAAACATCAATTTTTTCATCCTTAATAATTTTTGCAAGAATCTTGACTACCTCTTTCTCGAAGTACAAAGTCTTAAATATTGATGAGTTATTAATTAGTGTTTTTGGAATATTTAATGGGGCTGACAACTTTTGTCTTTTTATAACTTTTATTCCCTTTACCCCAATTCTAGTTAGCTCTTCATTATGCTCTGGGTTGTAATCATCTCGAACAAAAGAAAAAAGATAAATATTGGCCTTTTTTGCAGTATGTTTTATCAAGTGATACGCTCGATTCTTACCACCCGAATTCATTGGGTATGGAAAATCATAAGTCAGAAATAAGACATTCATAGAGATGAAAGCACTTTCTCAGGTGGCATACATTCCCGAAGGTCAATAATTATATAGGTTTCGGTTTTTTCAACGATTTTGCATCTACCAGCCCAGTTGTTAGTTACATCGTCAAAATTAACAGATACCATATGCGTCGCGCCCTCTGAAATATACTTCTCAACCTTGTCGCCTCCAAAAGTAAAACCATGCCTATTGGTTTGGTATAAAAATGCTGAGTCATTGTCGTATGGGGCAATTACAATTGCTTCTTTAGGCAATAACCTATCAACAGCTTTTCCCGCCTCAACAATTTCAGGGTGATTAATGTTGTAATATCCCCTAACCTCATACCAGCCGAATCCTATCATCGCAAAGATAAGAGCGAGAGATATACCGATATTGACAACTCTATTGATGAAATTTGAACCATGAGTTAGAAGATAGTCAAATCCGATTGCCATAAGGATGCATCCAATAGGAACTATTGGGAGCTGGTAATAGTCGTGGGTTACATTCCCACGAGCAATCACAACAAAAAAAGTTAAAATTGCTGCCAGCCAAAGCAGATAGAAATAACCCTCTTTTTTACTAGAACCATGGATAAGGCCTAGAAAAAATAAAACAAAACCACCGGTTGCAAAAATTAATTTATTCAATCTTTCAAACACTAACCATCTAAAGTAAGCACCCGTAAAACGAATGTTGCCTTGATTGTAGAGCCAGTCGGTTCCAAACATCCCCTCAGGATAATGCATTATGTGTTGTCTCCATAGCCAGAAAGGTAACAAGGCGATTAAGAGAAAAATGTATATCATCCACTTTGAAACAATTCTTATTCCCCACTTTCTTATGCAAAGATAGGCTATCGGAAGAAGAAGAACCAAAGCATAGGGCTTTGTAAGACATGCAAGACTCAGGGAAATAGCGCCAAGCAGCATATATAGGAGGTTGTTCTTTTCAATCCATTTCGAAACTAAAAGTAATGCTGTAACTGAAAAGAATATGTGCATAGGGTCTGCCATAATAACTCTTCCGTAGTACACGTTATACGGAAGCACTGCAAAAAAGAATGATGCAACAAGCGCTACTCTTTTATTTGAATAGTGGAGAGCAAGAAAATAAAGCATCGGTATTGTAAGTGCGGCAAAAACTGCGCTTACAGTACGTGCATATGCTTCATTTACACCAAAATTAAGATACACGTAATACGTAATAATGTTGTAGATAGGAAATTCGGCAAAGAAATATCTATTTGGGTTATGGCCGATTTCGTTGAGAGGATTTAAGGCATCATAGCGAGGAAAAAGAGGGTTAAACCCATCTTTGATAAAATTTCGACTAACAGAGGCCGTATCTGCTTGGCGCCAAGAATGCCAGTCGGCAACAGGGTTGTCCACCTTATAAAGTCTTAACCCAAATCCTAAAATCGTTAACAAAACGACTAGAGCAAGGCTGACCCATAAGTTATTTAAATATTTTTTCATTTAGAAATGCTTTCTTTATGTAGCTGTTCTATACTCCCATCGCTATGAAATTCAAAAGCCCATTTAGTTCTGGATGAATAAACATCGACAGGTATTTCTTCAATTGTTGAAACTTTATGAATTACGAGATCCTCGTTTTGGAAAGCAAACCAAACCGCGTCTTCCAGGCCGACGGGGAATACCCAGGCATTACCATTCTTTATTGGAACATCTAAGAAGTACAAATCTACTTGTCTCTGAGTCCACGCATCTTGGTACTGGGAGTCTAATGACTGAAGAAAATGTTCAACCTTAGTTCCTGCACCGCGCCATTCAATCATAGCCTGCTGAGACTGAATAACATGAACAAGACAAAATACCGAGAACATAACGGCAACTGATGCTATTGCTATTTCTCGACCGTAAATAAGGGCATTGTGGTAAAGCCTGCTTCCAATAAACACTAAAAGCATTATTAATCCAAACGATGCTAGATACGAATAGCGAAATGTTATATTTCCAAGTCCCAAGAAAGGTATAAGAGCGACAACAAAGAAAAGAACAGAAAAAGTTGCAATCTTTTTTGAATTCGCATCCAAATGTTTTGCAGCAATGCGTACTCCAAAATAAATTCCTATAACAAATAGCAATCCCAAAATTACAGCAACAGGGATGTTCCCCTTAAGTAATAGTCTTATCTTCTCGTAAAAAGGGTAAGACAAAGGACCAAAAACACTAATCATAAAGTAACCCAAAAGATTTCCGACAAAGTTAAATGGAAGTTTTAAAAGATTGTAGGAATAATCCCCGGCAAACCAATGAGTATGTGAGAAGTATCTTACAACCCCATACAACAGAACAGGCGCAAAAAGAAGCATATACGACTTTTGCATAAGTGTCTTCCCAATGTCTTTTAAGTGAAGATTAGAATTTGCAACAAGATACGAAGCAGCTAAGAAAGGTGTTATTATTCCAAGCTCATGGAAAGTCATTGAAATTAATGCTGACAAAATACTAAGTATTAGGAATAATTTATTTTTTGTTTCATCCCATTTAATAAATAACAAAAGACTTGATAATATAAATACCGCATTGAATAAGTGCCCTGTTGCTGCAACCCACAAAACAATTTCCAAGTACCCGCTCGCAATCAAAAATAACAAAGCACTTGAAGCTGCAAGGAGCTTATTTTTAAATATTTTGTTTGCCAATATATACAAGAGAAGTACAACTATGAAATGAAGTCCTATTGAAACAAGATGATAAACAACTTGATTTAGCCAAAATGTAGGGTACATGAAGTGGAAATAAAGTTTTGTTCCGGGTCGATAGAAAAATCCTTCTGAATTAAAGAAGTAGTCGAGTATGTTGCCTGGAGGGTTTGCAGCCCATCTAAACCAAGTGAAATCATCCCCACTAAAATAGGTTGCAAGGGTTGTTGAGAACATTGCACAAACAAATAGGAATAAGTAACAGAAAAAGGCTACTGGCGAGATAAGCGCTCTTGTTAATTCTTTATAAGTATTGAAATGCTTTTTATTACCAAGGGATATTGCACCTATCACCAAGCCTGTTAACAGCCAAAGAACAAATGCAACCTTCGATGCCTCAAAAACGTCAATTAGTATAGCGTTAAGTGAAAGACCAATAACACCAGCACCGTATCCTAATGCAAAACTTCTTATAACTTTCGACTCAACTCCCGGAAGCATTTTAAAAATATAAATTCCTGTCAGAACTAGGAGCAAGATAAAAGCCCCAGTTCCTAAAAGCCCAGTCTCCCCGAGCATTCTATAGTAGTTGTTGTCAACGGCAAGACTAACAGATCCATATCCACTGCCGAAAAGAATATTCTTATTGAAGGCCTCGATAGCATGTGGCCATTCGCCTTGAAATCTTGTTGTAAATGATAAATCATATGCAGATGCCCTCTTAATCAAATAATCGCCAGGCACGAGCCTCAAGCTTGCTTGTGTAGTTGCCTCATTGGGGGGATATTCATAGAAAAAACTATTTAGCCTTCCAGTAACTGGAGACAGTGGAAGGTTAATATAGCTACTTCCCTGAGGCAAAGTCTCACCGGTTGAGGTAATTTTTGCCTGAACGATAGCTATCCTTTTTGGAATTGCATAACGCCTTAACTGTGGCGGAATATCTGGCTCAAACTTAATTCTTCCAGTAAGAAGAAATCCACTTGGTGTTGCATCAATCTTCTCATCAAGGATTGTTTTGTCGGCAAAGTATTTTCTTTCCTCAATCTTCACGTGGCCTATGGCAACGCCTGTTTGGCTATTTACAAGAACATCAACTTCATTAACCGTACTGCTAAAACGATTTATCAAAGAAGAATTAGTTGCAGTAAATACAATTCCTGCTAGCAGTAAAAGTGGTAAGAAAATAAATACAAGTTTTCTTTTCTGAAACCAAAGAATAAAAAATAAAGCAATAAACAGAACAAAAAATGAAACACGAGACACTGTCATAAAAAGAAGCGCAACACCCAGTAAAGACACACAAACCATGATGACTTTAACGGCGTAATTTTTAAATCCGAAGAAAAGGCTTGCAACTATAGGAATAACCAATACAAGATATGCTGCTAAATCATAATGACCTGCAAATGTCGAAGATATCCTGTTTAACGGAGAAATGATTATTGGGATTCCTTTTGCATACTCTTCGTTCATCGTTAAGTACGCAGGAAAAGACAGATACTTCTGTCCAAATCCGTATGCAACAACAAATAGAAGGGTTACGACAACAGTCCATATAGAATAAAGCACAAATTTCTTGTCTTTAACTGCCGAATAAGCAATGAAAAATACACTTAGATACTCGATGTGTCGAAGATAAGACAAGAGAGCAACATTAGGAAATACATCTGCAATTGTTGGGAATATAATTATTACCCCATGAATTGATACAATTGCACCAATTATCCAAAATGCCAAGATGGGCATAGTGAGAGGAGTTTTTAAACTCACTTCTCGCTTTAGAAGCAAAATAAACCAGAAAAAAGCGGCAAATAGTACCAAAAAATCCTCAACTCTTATATAAACCCAGGTATTTTGGATGTCTATCAGTGGCAACTTTGGATAAAGAGGTATGAAAAGAAGAAGTATTAAAGTTATAGGTGCAAGCGAGAATTTAAATATTTTCTTAAAAAACTTCATGATATTAACTTTAAAGCAGACCTATATTCTATAACCGATTCTTTCCTCCCCAGTATAAGGCTTACAAAAATTATAAGTGTCGCCTTAATCCTAAGCAAGCGCCTAACGTAAGAAAGACTAATCCCTGTTTTATTTTTAGTATAGAAAAGAATTAACCCCTTATAGATATTTGCTATTGCAAAGGCACGATTTGAGCTGCCTTGACCTTTATGTTTAATTTTTGCATATGGTAAAAGTTTAACCAAAAGCCCTTCTTTTTTTGCCCTCATACAAATATCCATATCTTCAACATACATGAAATAATCCGTATCGTACCCATTTAGCTTTTCGAATAAGGATTTTCTGAAGACAACAAAACCACCACTTACAAAATCGACGTACTTAACTTTCTTAGATGCAAATCTTAGGCCCGCAATACTCTCAAGTCCCAATGTATATAAAAGGAATGTGATTCTATTGTAAAAATTTCCAGCTGATTTCTCCAAAACACCTCTGTAGTCCTCAATTCTAAGACCCGCTATTGCTAGATTTTTTTCATTTTCGAACTCGTTCTTAATTTTTTCAAAATCAAAATCGAGCATCTTAGCGTCAGGATTTATTACTACCAAGTACTTACCTGTCGAGTATTTTGAAGCTTCATTAATGCCCTTCGCATATCCTAAATTCTCCTTGGATTTATGTAACTTTATAGTCGAAGTATATTTTTCAATAATTGCTGTTGTGTTATCTGTAGAATTATTATCAAAAACAATGATTTCATATTCGCGCCCCTCTTCCCTGGAACAAACAGAAATTAGGGAGTCTAAAAGCTCCTTTATGTGAGGTGCTGAATTGTATGTCAGGATGATAAATGAAAAGGGCATACAGTTATCTGAACCAAGCTGCCCGTCCTAGTTTGTAATTTAATGATTCTTCCTTTCGCATTCCAATCTCTTTTGCGGGGACTCCCCCAACGATTGTTAAATCTGGGACATCTCGTGTGACAACTGCTCCTGCAGCAACAACCGCACCCCGTCCAATAGTTACACCTGGAAGGATAATAGCCCGTGGACCGATAAAAACATAGTCTCCAATTTCAACTTTCCCCCTGACTGTATCCTCAACAGTAGCAAAGTTTTTAGAATGAATGTCGTGTTGCGAGTTGTAGATAATTACCTCACTTGCAATATCTACATGATCTCCAATAGTAAGTTTGTCACGTCCGTCCAAAACCGCATTTTCTCCAATAATAGTATCTTTGCCAATTTTAATGTTGTGAGGCTTATAGAATCTTGTACCCATATGGATTGCAGAACCTGAACCTATTGATACTCCTGAAATTCTGTAGAAAAAACGTCGCACATGATGGAATGGAATGTACCCAATGCAATGAAGTTTAAAAACCCAATATTCAAGCAAAATTGCTTTTATCCTGATCCATACTTTTTGTGAAATCTCACTTGAACTCAAGACTCTTCCTGTTTTATCCTTCATATTAAGTGTTTATGCTTTCAACTATTTTTAGAACTTTCTTAGCTGCTTTATCCCATGTGAAATTCTTGTAATGGATAAGTCCCTTCTCTTTCATTTTGGATCTAAGTTCACTATCACTTAATACTTTCTCAAGTTTTTGAGAAATATCCTCGATGTCTTCAGGGTTGAAATATAAAGCAGCGTCTCCGCCAGCTTCAGGTAGACTCGAAACATTGCTTGTGAGAACAGGGCAACCATATCTCATAGCTTCAAGGATCGGCAACCCAAATCCTTCGTAGAGGCTCGGCAAAACAAAAACCTCTGCTTTCTTGTAAAAACTGGGCAAATCATTGTCAGTAACGTAATCTAAAAATAACGTTTTGTCTTCAACACCAAATTTTGAGGGTGCATCAAGAATCTCATCATATAGCCAACCTTTCTTTCCAACGATTACGAGCTGATATTCTTCCTTGAGTGTATTTGAAAGCAATGCATAAGCTTTTATAAGCCTAACAATGTTTTTTCTTGGCTGTAGGGTTCCTACAAAAAGGATGAATTTCCCTTTTATTCCAAATTCTTCAAGTCCTTTTTTTGACTCTTCCATTTTTATCTCTTTAAGCCCCAGATGTACAACTTCTACCTTTTCTTGGGGAACTTTATAGAATTTTATTATATCATTTTTA
>CAYTCO010000040.1:0-9969 GCA_964436385.1 uncultured Gammaproteobacteria bacterium | reverse complement strand
TCATAATAGGCTCAAGAAGTGTTACTTCTGCCTGTCTTGCACCCTTCTGAAAAGCTTGAGATCCTGCAATTTTAAATGCAATTTCAGATGAATCAACGTCATGATAAGTTCCATCATAAAGAGTTACTTTTACATCAACTACCGGGTAACCAAATGCTACTCCTCTGTCCATTGCTTCTTTAATGCCCTTTTCTACCGGGGGTATAAACTCGGCAGGAATTGCTCCTCCCTTAATTGCATTAACAAATTCAAATCCTTCACCACGAGGTTTTGGTTCAACAGTGATCAGAACGTGACCATATTGTCCCCGACCTCCAGTTTGTTTTATATACTTAAATTCAGCATTTGCTTGTCCTTTAATAGTTTCTTTATAAGCAACTTGTGGTGCACCAACATTTGCCTCAACACCCATCTCCCTCTTCATACGCTCAACCATAATTTCAAGTTGAAGTTCTCCAACACCGGACATAATTGTCTGTCCTGTCTCGTGGTCCATCTTTACTGTAAAGGTTGGGTCTTCCTCCATGAGTCTTTTCATGGCTACACCCAATTTCTCTTGATCTGATTTTGTTTTTGGCTCGATTGCAAGTGAGATAACTGGTTCGCGGAAAGTAATTTTTTGCAATACAATTGGTTTTGATTCTTCGCAAAGAGTGTCCCCAGTCACCGTGTCTTTAAATCCGACAATTGCAACGATTTCTCCTGCATATGCTTCTTTTATTTCTTCTCTTTGATTTGCATGCATAAGAAGAAGTCTTCCTACTCTTTCTTTTACGTCTTTTGTTGAGTTATATGCATAACTTCCAGAAACAATCTTACCTGAGTAAAGACGTACGTAAGTAATTTTTCCAACGTGAGGATCAACCTGAACCTTGAAAGCAAACCCGGTAAAGGTCTCGTCTGGTGTTAGATTTCGGATTTCTTCTTGCTCTGTCTTTGGATTTGTTCCTGTAACGGTTTTTAGATCAACCGGGGATGGCAGAAAGTCAACAACTGCGTCCAAAAGAGGCTGTACGCCTTTGTTTCTTAATGACGTTCCTGCAAAAACAGGTACAACCTTATATGCAATTGTTGCAGCTCTTAATGCCGCTTTTAACTCATCGTATGAGATTTCATCTCCGTTGAGATATTTTTCAAGTAGTGCGTCGTCGGTCTCTGCAATCTTCTCGATCATCTGCTCTCGGTATTTCTTAACCATTTCAGTCATTCCATCTGGAATTTCATCTTTCACTTCAAAGCTTGCTCCCAATTCTTCTCCGTTCCAAATGTATGATTTCTCATCCAATACATGGTAAATTCCTTTGAAATCATTTTCAGCACCAATTGGAAGACCAATGGTAATAGGATTTGCACCTAGTCTATCTACAACAGACTGGATTGTTTTCTCATAGTCTGCACCAAGCTTATCCATTTTGTTAACAAAACAAATTCTTGGAACGTTGTATTTATCAGCCTGTCTCCAAACGGTTTCAGACTGAGACTGAACACCCTCCTCAGCATCAAGAACGGTCACAGCGCCATCCAAAACTCTTAATGATCTTTCGACCTCTGCTGTAAAGTCTACGTGGCCGGGGGTATCAATAAGGTTAAATCTGTAGTCTCCCCAGAAGGTTGTTGTTGCAGCAGACACAATCGTTATTCCTCTTTCTCTTTCCTGGTCCATCCAGTCCATGGTTGCTGCTCCTTCATGAACTTCACCAATTTTATATGTGCGTCCCGTGTAGTAAAGAATACGCTCAGAAGTTGTGGTTTTGCCTGCGTCAATATGCGCGATAATTCCGAAGTTTCTAATTTTATCTAAAGCGACATTTCTGTCCTTTGTTACTGTTGTTTGTGGGGCTGAACCGGCCATAAATTTTTAGTCAAAAAAACGACCCTCAAAGGGTCAATAACTATTCTACCAAATTGAGGTGAAAAAAGAAAGAGTTTTGTTGTGGGGAGAGAGGCGCCGATTGGCGCCCCTCTCCTGTTGAAAGGACTGGGCTACTAGAGCCCCTTGTCGACGAGAAAGCTTGCCAGGTCCGAGATGCGGCATGCGTAGCCCCATTCGTTGTCGTACCAGCTCGCAACCTTGACGAGGTTGCCGCCGACGACGTTGGTCGACATTCCGTCCACGATTGAGGAGTGGGTGTTCCCCTTCATGTCCATCGAGACGACTGGGTCCATCGTAAATCCGAGGATCCCTTTCATCTTCTCGTGGGCGGTTTCCTGAAGGAGGTAGTTGAGAACCTCCTTCGTTGTGTCCTTTTCAGTGAGCGCAACGACTTCGACGATCGAGACCGTCGGGGTCGGCACGCGGTAGGAAAGACCGTCCAGAACACCATCGACTTCAGGGATGACGAGGCGAAGTGCCTTGGCAGCACCCGTTGACGTGGGTACGATGTTGGCAGCGGCACTGCGCATCTCGCGCATATCTGTCCCGGCAGCCTTATCCAGGATCTGCTGGGAGTTGGTGTAGGAGTGGATCGTCGTCATCTGGCCTTTTACAAAGCCGAGGTTGTCAACGATCACTTTAACGACAGGCGCAAGCCCGTTAGTCGTGCACGATGCGTTACTCACCACATGGTGCTTTGCCGGGTCGTACTTGTTGTGGTTGACACCGAGGACGAGGGTTATGTCCTCGTTCTTGGCTGGGGCCGAAATGATGACCTTGCGGACCGAATCGCGCTTGTGCGCGACAGCCTTGGTGGCGTCAGTGAAGAGCCCTGTTGATTCGATGACGATGTCAACGCTGGCGTTTCCCCAAGGGATATTGCCGGGCTCACGCTCAGCAAAGACCTGGATCCTGCGTCCGTCGACGATGAGAGCATCGTCCTCGTGGCTGACGGAGTCAACCTTCCAGTTGCCGTAGTTGCTGTCGTACTTCAGAAGGTTTGCGTTGACGTCGGTTGAGACGAGGTCGTTGATCGCAACGACCTCAAGCTTGCCGGGGTAGCGATCCGTGATGGCCTTGAAGACCTGACGGCCGATGCGGCCGAATCCGTTGATTCCAACTTTAGTTACCACTGTGCAGTTCTGTCCTTTGTAGTTGAGTCGAATTCTTGTGCCAGGATCTATCCTACATTTTTTTGTCCTTTCAATTGTGAATGTGCAGGTGCAAGCGGGCACAGGCCCGCCTTGGACCGTCCCATTTACACAAACGGGTAATTATACTACTTTTGAGGTAAATATCAAAATTATGGGATACTTTGGGCTACTTCAAAACTATCAAAACAGAACCTAGGAGGATAAGAAGGGAAGCAAAAATTCTTTTTTTAATTCCTGTTTCCTTTAAAAAAGCTCCGGCCAAAATAACCGAGAAAAGAACATTTAATGAGATTATTGATTGAGCGACAGCGGTTGTTGCGAAGTCCGGGCTGTAGCGAGTTGACGCAATTCCGAACGTTCTGAATGAGACTTGTCGAGAGCTTTTGGTCCTTTTCTCGGCAGAAAAGGACTCGAGTTAAAAAAGACCAAGGGAAACAACTAAACGTAGCTATAGAAACCGTATGTATGAATTGTTTTATGAGAGGTTATATTTAACATTGTGTCTCTCTTAAATATTGTTGTTGGGAAATCGGAAATATCTCTACTCATCAGAAACAGTCGCTTGCTATACTTCATTAGAGTTGCTCCCAAACTTAAATCTGATATGGATAGGTCTTTACTTTCTAAACCGTAGCTTTTTATTAAACTTTCAATGTTCTTCTGTATATCTGAGTCTGGCAATAAGGTTTCAATAATACTAAACACGTAATCCTTCTTGCTATTGAACTTGGCTTCATCCGGTGAACCTTTTAAAAATTCGTTTAGCACCTCGGGGATTGTAACTAATGTAACATTATTAGCCTTCAAATCGTTAAAAAACTCACCAAATTTTTTGGGTTTGGAGAAAGCGTCTATAAAAACGCATGTATCTAATAGAATAAATTTACCTTTAGTAATCGACAAGAAGTCGGGAGGAAGCACTATTTCCATGTTTTTTATTAATGTAATCGTTCTCTTCAATTACAATCTTTTTAACTTTTCTGGCAAGCTTCTCGAACTTCTCTAGATCAATTTTTTTCCTTTCCACTACTGGTAAATCCATACTCTTCATATCAACTTATGTATATCAAGTGAAAAACATTGAGTCAAGTTTTCACATTACTCCCACTCCATTGTCGCTGGGGGCTTTGTGGAAATGTCATATACAACCCGTGACACATCGGGGACCTCATTTACTATACGTGACGACAATGTTTGTAGGAGGTCATATGGAAGACGTGCCCAAGTCGTTGTCATAATATCCGACGACTCAATTATCCTTAATGCTACAACTTCAGAAAAACTTCGACCATCCCCTTTAACTGCCGTAGAAAATGCCCCTGTCATAACTGGGAAAGAAAGAAAGACTTTATCTAAAAGGTTTGCCTTTTGTAACTCCTCCATCACTATTTCATCTGCCGCTTTTTCCATTTTTAGCCTTGCTTCAGTTACTTCTCCTCTTATTCTGACCGCATAGCCTGGTCCTGGAAAAGGCTGCTTGTGAACAAACTCTTTTGGAAGACCCATTTTAAGACCAATTACTCTTACTTCATCTTTGTAAAATTCTCTTACAGGTTCTAAAAGCTTCATTCTCATATGCTTTGGCAGACCACCCACATTGTGATGAGACTTAATTTTTGCGGCGTGTTTTGTACCTTTACTCTCGATAACATCTGAGTAAATAGTTCCCTGCATTAGAAATTCTGGTTTTATCCCAGTTTTTTCAAGCTTATCTAACTCTCTTTCAAATATTTCTATATAGTGACGACCTATTATTTTCCTTTTCGTCTCGGAGTCTTTTATACCCTTCAAAAGCACCAGCATCTCGTGTCTAACATCAACAATTATTGGCTTTATCCCGATATGCTCAAATATTTCCTTAACATGTTCTGTTGTTCCCTGGCGCATGAGACCGTTGTCAACGTAAATCGGATAGAAGTGATTACCAATTGCTTTTGCAGTAATAACAGCAGATACAGTACTATCAACTCCCCCACTTACTGCTCCGATAACATATTTATCTCCAACCTGCTCTTTAATGCCTTCGACAAGATCTTCCGTTGAGATTTTCTGCTTACTCATTTTTATCCCGCATATGTTTAAAAAGTTTCTCAAAAACTCAGTCCCAAAATCTGTGTGCTCAACTTCCGGATGGAATTGAAGACCGTACATTTTTCGCTTAGTATCTCCAACGATTGCAAATTTCATATTCTTTGTCGTGCCAAACACTTTCATACCAATTGGAGGCTTTAGAATTTCGTCACCATGACTCATCCACGCGGTAAATTTAGAAGAAAGATTTTTGCATAAAGCAGCTTCTTGTCCACGAAGTGAAAGATCTACTTTTACTGGTCCGTATTCTTTTCTTCCCTGAACAACTTTCCCTCCGATAAGATGCGACATCAGCTGCAAGCCATAACAAATACCTAAAATTGGAATTCCAAGTGAAAAAATGGCAGGATCAATAGTTGGTGCTCCTTTTTCATAAACAGAAGCAGGACCTCCCGAAAGAATGATTCCCTGTGGCTCTGTAACCATTGATGGCCGAAATGCCTTTGGCTCAATGATAGATACGGGAACACCAAGCTCTTTTATTCTTCGCGCAATGAGATGAGTTGTCTGAGAACCGAAATCAATGATCAAGATCATAAGTTTAAATTCGAATATCGAATATCTAAATTAGAAACAATCTCCAAATCTTCAAATAATAAATTTCAAACATTTTAATTTGATGTTTTTAATTTGTTTCGTGCTTCGGATTTAGGATTTCGGATTTTAAAAAAGTGGGGAATTTCATAATTTAATATATGCGAAACACTTATAAGTGTCAATTGGTTAAGCGTTTGCTACAATACGTGTATGTTTGAGAGCAGAATTAAATCTCTACAAAACGAACTTTCTTCTCATGAAGTTGATGCATTACTCATCACTTCCTCCTACAATATTGCTTATCTTACCGGCATCCATGCTTTTTCGATCGAAGAACGAGAAGCTCGAATATTAATTACTAAAGAAAATATTTATCTGTTCACTGATGCACGATATACGGAAATGGTGAAGACAAAATCGCCATTTGTGACACTTTGTGAGATAAGTGCAAAGAAAACAATGTCAAAACAGCTTGAAGAAATCTTTACAAAAGATGGCATCAAGCAATTAGGATTTGAGGAGGAAAATATAACCTACAAAGAAGTATGTGATCTTGAGGAAAAATTTGGAACTTTAGAGTTCATACCAACCGTTGATATAGTTGAAAATGCAAGAGTCATAAAAGACAAGGAAGAAGCCGAAAGCATAAAAAAAGCGTGTCAGCTTACCGATAAAGCATTTGAATTTATTCTAAAACATCTAAAACTGGGTGTTGTTGAAAACGAAATAAAGGCTAAGCTTGAGAATTTCATAAGGCTTGAGGGGGGAGATCTGGCCTTCTCCTCTATAATTGCTTTTGGAGAAAATAGCGCTATTCCTCACCACCTTTCAGGGGCTACCAAACTGAAGACTGAGGACTGTGTGCTGTTAGATTTTGGTGCCAAAGTAAATGGATTTTGCAGTGACATGACACGTACTGTTTTTGTAGGTCAACCAAGTAAAGAACTTGAAAATATCTATAATGCCACCAAAGAAGCACAAGAAGTTGCAATCGACTACTTAAAAACTCACATGAAGGAGGGGTTTGAATTAAAAAAGGCGCACGAACTTGCCAATAGTCACTTAAACAAACTCGGCTATTCTGATATTCCTCATAGTCTAGGACACGGGGTTGGACTTCAGGTGCATGAAATGCCTATGGTCTCTCCTTACTCTGATGAAAAACTCAGCCTTGGCATGGTTATAACAGTAGAACCAGGAATATATATGGCAGGACTTGCAGGTGTAAGAATTGAAGATACCTGCCTAGTTACAACTGATGGTCTAGAACTTCTAACCAAATCCCAGAAACAACTAACTATCGTTTAGAGACCTCAAAATATTTACTATATGCTATAATTTCCTGTTATGAACGAGGTGAGGCCCTTTGCTTTTCTTC
Organism: uncultured Gammaproteobacteria bacterium; assembly: GCA_964436385.1. GTDB lineage: Bacteria > Patescibacteriota > Microgenomatia > Levybacterales > GWA1-39-11 > JAUSNA01. The sequence goes on along the minus strand of CAYTCO010000040.1, from coordinate 2,936 downwards.
CGGTGCCAGACAGGTTTGTTGAGACACCTCCTGAAGAAGGTATCAAGGCGACTATCATTACTCCTATTTACAAGGAGTTCGATAATGGGAATATCTTTAGACTCATTGAAACTTTCTCAAATCAAAATGTTCCATCTGACAAGTTTGAAGTTCTTTGCGTAGTAAATAACCCCAGAAGAGACGAACAAGAAAATACTTTAGCTTATAAAGAAAACCAGCAAACACTAGCCTTACAAAAGATACTTGGTTCTGAGAGTATGGAAATTCCATCTAGTTTCTCTGTGTATCAGCGGGCTGTAATAGAAAAAGCATTACGCATTGGTTTAAATATGCATTTTATTGATGCTACTCATGGAGGTGTTGAGGGTAATATGGGGATAGCAAGACAAGCTGGAGTAATTGAGGCGGTTAAGCGTTTAAGGTCAGTCGGGCAGTTAGAGAGAGGTATAATTGCTCACTTCGATGCAGATACTGTTGTTAGCAAAGATTTTATTGAAAAGTTACTTAGAACATATCAAGACGCTTCAATTGATTCCCTATTTCTTAATTATGACTACGTTCTCCCACATGGTACAGAAGAACTTTTCAAGACAACAAAGCAAAATGAACTACAATTCTGGTGCCATCGCCTACACTGGCTAATGAAAGGAAAACCCATAATGGCAACACCTCAAATAACAGCAACTGCTTCCTCTCATGTAAAAGTCGACGGTGTTCCACTTAGAAATACTGGTGAAGATATTGAACTTGCTAATTTATTGAGAAGAGATACTTCTTTTACAATGCGACCCGATGTTACGGTTTTTGCCTCCGACAGAGCAAGAATGGAAAGCTTTGATGGTCGTGGCAGATATATGTCAATGCAAAAAGTAGGTAAAGGTGTATGCCCCAACCCTCGAAAGAAAGTTTTAGAGAATATATTCGAAAGATTTGAATATGAAACAACCGGGGACATTCCTGATTTTAACTTTTTTGTTGAACAATTTGAGAAAAGTGGAATTACTTTAAAGCCTAGTGAGGAGGATATCATAAAAGATTGTCTTTCTGAAGGAAAAAACATTTACGTAAGCCTTAAAAAAATACTGTGGGAAAAAGAAAGAAGCGGAGAATTCTCTCCATTAACTCCCCTACAGTACACGTCGAGTGTCCTAGAGATTTTAGGAAACTTTACTAGTGAAGCAGAGACTCAGAGTTTAAGAAGCCATATAGCAAGAGAGACAAAAATGCAAAAATTAAGATTTGCAGCACGAAAAAGTGTTGTTTTTTCTTATATAAAGCGTGTTCAAAGCATGGGCTTAGGCGAAGTAACTGCTCAGAACATCCACTTTCAAGAATTCATAAACCAAAATCCGTGGGTAGCCGAAAAAATTAACGAGTTAAGAAAAAACAGCAACTCATTTGAAGATCTAAAACAAGCAGCAATAAATGAATTTCCTGATCTGCTTGGAACATGGGATGACGAACTCCATGGATCTATTGCAAAAATAAAGGGAGTTTATACTTTTATTTTCGAGGCTCAAGAAAAAGAAGCTGAATTTCCAGGAACTACTAACTTATTAAAAAACTACTAGGACCCCGTGTTGACTCGTCAACTGATTTGTAGTATTTTAATTGACATGAACAAAGTCCCCTTCGTCGTTATAGGCATACTTTTAGTCACAGCAGTATTTGTTGCAGCTTTTTCAACAAACGATGGGAAAAACCCCCTAGCAGCCCTAGGCGATACCACTCCAACACCAGCCATGCAATTTAAAACAAACAATCAACAAGACCCAAACGACCAACAGAATGCCCAGCAGCAGCAACAAGCTCCTCCAACACAGCCTCCTGTCTCACCAATTCCTGTGTCTGATATAATAACAGCCACAGTGGTAACAATTCATACAGCAAAAGGAGACATCGTTCTTGATCTATATCCTGACGATGCACCCAAGACAGTTCAAAACTTCTCAACCCACGCAAAAAAAGGCTATTACAACGGTCTTACTTTTCATAGAGTAGAACCAGGATTTGTTATACAAGGAGGAGACCCTAATGGCAACGGCACTGGGGGCTACTCTATCTTTGGCAACACTTTTGAAGACGAGTTAAATCCCAATACAGAAAGTTACAAAGCCGGATACCTGGAAGGAGTTTTGGCAATGGCAAATAGAGGACCAGATACAAATGGTTCACAATTTTTCATAATGCTTGCTGACAACACTACGCTTCCTAAAAATTACACAATCTTTGGAAAAGTTAAAGAGGGAATGGATGTAGTAAAACAGATAGTAAGGGGAGACAAAATGACGACCGTTGAAGTTATTGAATAAACTTCGAGAATAGATAGACGCTAGTAATAATCCCGACTACACTTACACACTGCCAGAAGATCTGCATAACTATCCAAACCTCATCTCCTTTGTAAAATTTTGATGGCCAAAGAGTACTTGGAGGATTAAGATGTTTTGAGGCAAATTGCTCAATGAACCAATAAATTGTTTCCCCAATTGATCTAACTGTCCAGAAAACCGAAAATATGAGAAGAAAGAGAATGAAATCAGAAGTCAGAAGACAGAAGACAGAAACCAGAAAGAAAAAAAGTCCAAAGACAACAGCGTCTGCCCAGACAAAAACGGTTAATGGCAAAAACAATTTTGTAAGACCAAGAGGATTTTTCCTATTTTTCAATCCAAATAGAAAACCAGTTAAAGAGTAAATCCCAAAAGCCAAAACAATTACTGTTTGTAAGCTTGTCATGTGAATGAATAATACCAGGAATTAGAATCTGAAGTGAGCGAAAGCTTTGTTGGCGTCTGCCATTTTGTGGACTGAGTCTCTTTTTCTTATTGCTTCTCCTTCATTATTAAGGGCTGAAATTATTTCTGAAGCAAGCTTTTCAGAAAATGTTTTGTAATCTGTGTTTGGCTTTTTTCTTGTTGCCTCAAGCAACCAGC
>CAYTCO010000039.1:6638-10036 GCA_964436385.1 uncultured Gammaproteobacteria bacterium | reverse complement strand
AAGAAGATTCTTCCAACGTCTGTTTGGATAACTCTTGAGATAATAACTTTGACCGTTTGCTCGAGCAAATCTTCCCCATCCTCAACAACAACCATGGTTCCATCAGGTAAATAGCCTACTCCCTGTCTGTCTCCCTTTCCCTTTTGAACAACTTTTATGAAAAACGCCTCTCCAGGAAGCGCTGTTGTCTTAAGAACATTTGCCATCTCGTACATATCAATTGCGATTACATTTGAGATTTGCGCTTTTTTGGCTAAATTAAAATCACATGTTATGATTTTACCTCCAGTTATTTTTGCGGCATCAATTATCCGCTCGTCAACCGGTTTTTTAATACTTGAATCATTATAAGTATCAAATTTAATGCTTTTGTCTTTTCTAAGACTTTCAAGAAGCGTTAGACCTTTTCGACCTCGTTCTTTTTTTGCCGTATCCTTGGAATCGGCGATATGTTTAAGCTCATCCAAAACACCATCTACCACGACAAAAGTTCCAGTAAATACTCCTATTCGAATCAACTCAAAAACTCTAGCATCAATGATTGCCGATGTATCCAAAAAAAGTGGATTTATTAGATTCTTTTGAGCTACTTTGTTATCTGCAACAACCGGGCGTCTTAATCTGCTTGTTACTCTTTGCGCTACTTCCTCAGCTATCTGAGCAACCACTCTTTGAGGAAGAAGGATACCGTCAAGCAACCTATTTACTTCATGGGTACCAGCTCTCTTGACCTTATTTTCACTAACTTTTTTAGGAATTATTTTTTGCTTTTTGTCTTCCTTATTTACTTTAGTTTTTTCTATTTTCTTAATATCTTTTTTCATAGCCTTATATTATCTTTAAATTTAAAACTTAATTTCACCTGAATTCAATTTTTGCCATGCCCAAAGCTTGCTTTAGAGAAGGCGAATTCCTAACAGTAATTATATTTTTGTATCCGAATTTATTTGCCTCACCTATCCTTTTGTCCAAATTTAATACGGATTTTGTTTCCCCTAAAAGCCCTACTTCTGCAATTCCGACCGCTGATTTGAGGGCATTACCTTTAACGCTTGAAGCGATGGCAAGACAGATTGCAAGATCGGAGGCTGTTTCTGTTATCTTAAGTCCTCCCACTACATTTACAAAAATATCGTATTTATCTACGTTAATTGTACCATGCCTCTTCAGAACAGCCAATAGAAGCTCGATTCTTTTTTCAGATATACCTTGCGCTACTCTTCTTGGAAATGGCAAGCCAGTCGATACCGCCAATGCTTGAATTTCAACCAAAAGTGGTCGTGACCCCTCCATAACAACTGTTACGCATGATCCGGGCACAAGCTCGTTGCCCTTACCCAGAAAGAAGTCTTTAACATTTGTTATCTCAGAAAGACCTTTCTCCTCCATAACAAAAATTCCAACCTCACTAGTGTCTCCAAATCTATTTTTCAGGGATCTTAGTATTCTTGTACCCGTAAGACTTTCACCCTCAAGATACAACACGCAGTCAACCATGTGGGCCAAAAGCTGAGGTCCTGCAATCGTCCCCTCCTTTGTAACATGCCCAATAAAAAATACTGGTATATGATTTTTCTTAGCGAAATTTACAAGTTTCATTGTTGAGTATCGAAGCTGTGGAATAGATCCGGGAAAACCGTTAACATCGTTACTTGCAACAGTCTGTATTGAATCAATTATCAAAAGGTCAACTTTTTTGCTTTCTGCGGTTGCAACAGCTTGATCAATATCCGTACTCGACAATACGAATAATTCAGTCTTTAAAAGGACTTTTTGATCCGCAATTCTTTCGGCTCTGATTTTGATTTGTGATTCACTTTCTTCCCCACTAACATAGAGGACTTTCTTTTTTGTTGCTGCAATATTTATTGCGATCTGAAGCATTATCGTAGATTTTCCTATTCCTGGATCCCCTGATAGTAAAATTACTTCTCCGGGAACTATCCCTTGAAATCCTGGTCCTTCCGAAGGACCACCCAAAACCCTATCAAACTCTGCAATGGTTGTTGTTATACGTTCTTTTGAGGTGCTTTTGATTTGTCCGATTGTTTTTAAATCGCTTATTGGAGAGTGATCTGATCTTACTTTTGAATTTCCTTTCTCATCTGGAATAACCATTTCGACAATTGTATTCCAGCTTTGACATGAAGAACAAAGACCTAACCACTTGGAAGATTCATTGCCACAATTGTTACAAACGAAGATTCTTTTTGAAGCCATAACTTTAAGAAATCCTAAATTCTAAACTCGAAGCTCGAAACAAATTAGAAATTCAAATTCTTAAAATTATTTCGAATTTCGTATTTCGAATTTAGTGCTTCTTCAGCACGGAGTGCATGAAGTTAGCGATATGTCATGACGTTAGTCTTTAGGACTGGGGAAACAAGAACTAACCTTTTCTTCTCGTCATAACCTGTAACTTCAACCTCGATATTTTCATCCTTTTTATACTCAACACCTGTTGGTATCCTGCTTGATGGGAAGAATGCAAAGACATTTGGCTCTAGCGTAAGAGTTACACCCTTTGATTTAACATCAGCAACAGTTGCCTTGACAACATCTTCAACTTTATATTTGCCCTTAACATCATCAAATGTGTCTTTCTCCAAGCGCTTGAGTGACAGATTTACTCTTTTATTCTCAGTATCCATCCCAATTACCTGAGCTTCAAGCTTTTCACCAATTTTGTATTTATCCTCAAGCCCTTCTACTCTTTGGTGACTTACTTCTGATATGTGAATGAATCCTTCAATAAGAACCCCTTCTTTTGGCTCGCCTCGCTTAAGCTCCGTCGAAGCGGGATTTACCTCGACATAAACTCCATATGAGGTGACAAGAGTAATTGTAACAGTTATAACTGTATCTCTTTTAATAAGCTTCTCAATTTCAGAAACGTTCATAAGATAATGAGTTGCCTTTTGAGAAACAATAACTCTTTTTTTCTCCTTGTCAAATTCAATGACTTTGACCTCAACTTTGCTGTCTTGTTCTAGTTTTCCTTCGATAAGCTGTGAATTAGGTAAGAATCCCTTGATTCCTCCATCGATTTCAATAAAATATCCACCTCTTGTAACCTCAAGAACAGTTGCGGTAACAGTTGTATCAGCCCTGAATACTTCTTCAAGAGAACCATATACTTTCTGCTCAAGCATTCGTCTTAGAGATAGAACGGGAAAACCTTCTTCTGATTCAGGAGATATAACGCTTGCAGAGACAGTATCTCCAACTTTAAGAATCTTGAGTAAATTCTCCATGTTCTTTTTGTCATATTCAATAACTAAAGCGTCTGATTTATACCCAATATCAAGTAAAATTTCTTTTGGATCGAGTTTTTTAACCGTACCAGTAACGTTTTCGCCTCTTTTGAGTGATTGGAACTGAGAAGATTGGCGAGCCAT
>CAYTCO010000039.1:1965-6538 GCA_964436385.1 uncultured Gammaproteobacteria bacterium | reverse complement strand
CAGTAACGTTTTCGCCTCTTTTGAGTGATTGGAACTGAGAAGATTGGCGAGCCATTAGCTCGGCCATGCTAGTTGCCTTTGGGGTTGCGGACATTTATTTTTATTCCTTTCATGTTAGATGAGGTAATTTTACCATAAAATGAGCCGAAATGTAAAGAAAATATGATATACTTCGCCAACGTAATGAGATGGAAGAACAAAAACCACCCCAAGAAGTAACCCCAAATAACGAATCTGCACCTCTTGTTTTTCCGTTAGCGTCGGCGTTAAAACTAACTGCAAGAAAAGCAAAGATTATCGGGACTATTGCCTCATATCCTGGATCTTTTACCTCAACGATGTTAAGAGAGGATCTATTTGGTCGCGCAATCGAGCAAGGAGAAATTGATCCCCACACTGTACATATGAGAATTGCTAATCAAATCATTCCTCATAACGTAATGGGGGAAAATCCTGTAGGAACTACGAGTAGAATACCAAATCCTGACAACCCGCATACTTATCTATACACATTTACGCCATTTTCAGAGGAGGTAGCAAAGAGACTTGCTGCAGAAGTTAAAGACGTAGATTTCATGATTACTTTAAAAAAAGGTTTACAAGGTGATTCAGGTGACTCCTCCAAGCCTCTTGTTAAAAACAGTGATGGAAAACCAATATTTAGAACTTGGTCCGCTGGATACAACCAAGATCTTTATAATGCTGAAATTTACATACCAAAGAAGAGGAGAACAACAAAACCAATACAATTAAGGGTCTCGGAGGCCACTTTGTTTACCAAGCTGTGGGAAAATCCAAACGGTTACTTTAGTCGAGACCACCTTGAATCCGCCATGATACAAACTCATGATCCGGCCTTTCAACTTGAAGGTGGGTTTGAAAGAACCCTAAACAGTCTCAATTCAAAATTGAGAAAATGGAGAGTTACTGTTGGCCTTGATAAAGAAAAAACCGGAGTTGTTCTACTCCAACATCTTAAAAATTCGGATACCCAATATTTTGTCGCTGAAGATAGACGAGGTGAAGATCCAGTTGAAAAAATAACACGAAAAAAGAAAAGTGACGAATCTGATAATATATAAAAATGGAAGGAATAGTAATTGGAATTATTGTACTTGTCTTCTCTGCTATATTGCACGAGGTTGCTCATGGATGGGTTGCCGAGAAGCTTGGTGATCCAACAGCTCGTATTGCTGGGAGACTAACGCTTAATCCAGTTCCTCACATCGATCCTATCATGAGCATTGCAGTCCCCCTTCTTTTGATAATATCAGGATCCCCAATTGTATTTGGAGCAGCCCGGCCTGTACCCGTAAATCCTCTTATGCTTCGTGAGGGAAGAAAAGACATCGCTCTGGTTGCTCTCGCTGGCCCTCTTACAAATTTAGTTCTTGCCCTAATTGGTGCAATACTCCTAAAGACCATAGGCACTGCAATTCCTGAGCTTGTACCTGCAATCTTCTTATTTATCAGGTTTAATCTAGCTCTTGGTTTTCTAAATCTCATCCCTGTCCCTCCTCTTGATGGGTCAAAATTCTTTTCAATAATACTTCCAGAAAAAGTAGCTCAGCAGTATTTTGCCCTGGCACCTTTTGGGATTTTTATTCTTTTTCTACTTCTTCTTGTAACACCAGTGGGTGACTTACTCAATGTATTAATTATTAATTCTCTTCATGCTCTCGGAATGTAAAAAATGAAAATTACTGATATTAAATCTATTGAAATTCTTGACTCTCGTGGCAATCCTACCGTCAGAACTTTCGTTTCACTTGAAGACGGCTCTTCTCATGCGTCTAGTGTCCCCTCGGGTGCATCAACGGGCTCACACGAGGCTGTAGAACTTCGTGATAACGACACAATGCGTTACAACGGGCTTGGAGTAACCAAGGCTGTTTCAAATGTAAATACAAGGATTAAAACTGCAATTGTTGGATTGGAAGCCGACCCTAATGAAATTGATTCCAAACTCTTAGAACTTGATGGAACACCAGACAAATCAAATTTGGGTGCAAATGCAATGCTTTCAGTATCTATGTCTGTCGTTCGTGCTGCCGCCCACGCCCAAAACGTTCCTCTCTGGAAATTCATGCACTCTTATTATTTTTCCCCAACTCCCAACTCCCAACTCCTAGCTCCCAATTTCCCCCAGCTCATGGTTAACATTGTTAACGGTGGCAAGCATGCATCATGGAACTTTGATATCCAGGAATTTATGATAGTGCCAAATACCACTACTCCATCGGAAGCGATTCGAATTGCTTCTGAGATATTCCACTCTTTAGGAAAGACATTAAAAGAGCGCAAACTCTCAACTTTGGTTGGGGATGAGGGTGGATATAGTCCTAATCTAAGCTCAAATGAAGAAGTGTTGGATACCATAATCGAAGCCGCATCAAAAGCCGGATATGAGAATATAAAAGATTACCGCTTATCCCTTGATGTTGCTTCAACTGAATTCTTTCAGGATGGCAAGTACCTACTCAGAAAACCACCAAAATGGATTACCCTGAGCGAAGCGAACGGGCAAGCTTTGCTTACCCCCGAAGAATTAACAGCATATTACTCAGAAATAGGTCAGAAATATTTCATACTCTCTTTTGAAGATCCATTTGCAGAAGATGATTGGGCTTCTTGGACTAATTTTACTGATATGGCTGAAAAGTTTAAATTCACTACAGTCGGAGACGATCTATTAGTCACAAATCCAGATCGGATAAGAAAAGCTATTGATGAAAAAGCATCAAGTGCGGTTCTTGTTAAGGTAAACCAAATCGGCACCATCAAAGAAACGGTTGAGGCGATAAATATGGCCCACGCATCAGGTTGGAAAACAGCAATTTCTCATAGATCAGGTGAAACAGAAGACAATTTCATAGCAGATCTTGCATATGCTTGTGGTTCTGAATTTATAAAAACAGGTTCAATGAGCAGATCTGAAAGACTCTCAAAATATAACCGCTTGCTCGAAATCGAAGCAGGACTGTAGATTGGAGATTATTGATTATTGATTATTGATTCCAGATGCTACAATTAATCATTCTACAATCCATAATCTGAATTCTTTAATCAATATGAATAAACTAGTTCTCGTCCGTCATGGGCTATCTGAATACAACAAATTAGGCATTTGGGCCGGCTGGGAAGACCCTGATCTTGCCCCAGAAGGCGTAGAACAAGCTCAAAAAACTGGACAAGAACTTTCTGATATTCATTTTGACTTTGCATACTCATCAGATCTAAAACGCGCGACACACACTTTGGACGTAATAAAAACACAGATAAACCAAGAAGTCCCAACAACAATTGATAAAGCTTTACGCGAGAGAAACTACGGAGACTACACCCACAAAAACAAATGGCAGGTTAAGGAAGAAGTTGGAGAAGAAGAGTTTCAAAAACTTCGAAGAAGTTGGGACTACCCTCCACCCAATGGGGAGAGCCTTAAGATGGTTTATGACAGAATTGTCCCTTATTATGAAAGTGAAATTCTCCCAAAATTAAAGACAGGAAAAAACGTTTTGGTTTCATCAAGCGGAAATGCCCTAAGAGCTCTTGTGAAACATCTTGAAAATATCCCCGATGACCAGGTTATGAACCTTGAAATTGGAACTGGAGAAGCATACGTATATCAAATAGATGAAAATGGAAAAATATTAAGTAAAGAAATTCGCGGAGAAAACCCCAACAAAGGCAAAGTCTAATACAAAGTAGATAGTAAAAATAAAAAATTAAAAAGACGTTTTACTCTTTGCTCTTTTCTATTTCCTTTTGATTGTATCGACTCATAAAAGCATCAAATCCATGCTCTAGTAACAATTCCAGGTTTTTTTGAACGTGCTTTATCATAGTTCTTACCTCGTGGTGTTCATTATCCAAAAAATGCTGGATAACGTAATCTTCAACAGACCTACTACTCTTAACGTCAAATCTCTTTCCATCTACCCTCATGGGCTTACCTACACCCATCCTAATTCTTAAAAATTTGTCGGTTCCAAGGGATTCAATTATTGATTCTAGTCCGTTATGCCCAGCTGTCCCACCACCAAATCTGATTTGAATCTTTCCCAACGGTAAATCTAATTCATCATGAATTATGATAATATCCTCAGGCTTTACTTTAAAATATGAGATAAGTAGACCCACTGCCATACCGCTATTGTTCATGTATGTCTGGGGTTTTGCTAGAAGTGTATCTATCTTCTTAACTTTTATCTTTTTTATCTGCGACTTAGTTTTTTTATTCTCTTCCCAATTTGAATCCTTTAACGATTCGTATTTTTTGAGTAAATAATCAAGAGTCTCAAATCCTACGTTGTGTCTAGTCCCGTCATATTTTTCGCCTGGATTCCCAAGACCAATAATTATCTTCATGAATTAGTGAATAGTGACTAGATACTAGGTAATAGTAAAGTCACAAGATCATTATAATACATCTTTCTAATACCTGTTTACTAGTACCTACTGCCTGTTTATGGGTTTGCTTCACGCCATTTCGTATAAGATATTTTGTAAAAGTCCGTCATCTGGACCAAGAAGTCAGGTCTTGAAGATATAAATAGTGATGGTCTGGTTA
>CAYTCO010000039.1:0-1865 GCA_964436385.1 uncultured Gammaproteobacteria bacterium | reverse complement strand
GTCATCTGGACCAAGAAGTCAGGTCTTGAAGATATAAATAGTGATGGTCTGGTTAAATTATCAAGACAAAGTGACCTATTCCTTTGAATTGAACCGGTACCAACCGTAGAAAAAGGCTTAAGACTATTTGCAACCAAAGCTCCACCAACATTTAACCTCAGGTCTGAAGTTGTTCCATCTGCGCATCCGTTACCAATAGACTCTAAAATGATACTTCCTTGCGCTGTGTAGATCCCATCCAGATTACTTGCCGAAGACGTAAGGGTTGCTGTTCCAACAGTTTCATCAATTGTTATGTCGCCTTTGGCAGCAACAATAAGCAGTCCTGAATTTTCGGGTATCAGTAACGAATTAGTTGAAATAACAACGTCTTCCGATACCAAAATCACTACTCTTGTTTTGTTTGTAGTATCAAATAAGCCTACAGGTGGAGCGTCAGCAATTGTCAAATCTCCAGTAGCCTCATAAACACCGCTTTTTGTTATCTCATCCCAATCAAGACTTCCTGGAACATCTTCATTTAGAGGACTGACTGTTACCCCGTCTTTAAGGGCTTTTGATTTATAAAAGTCGTATGACATTCCGCCATTTCTATTTTCAGTATCTGCGTTGTATGAATACTCGTTATTAATAACCCATTGTCTAACTGAAGAAAACGTTACCCCCGCATTTCCAAAATCAGCACTACTATCTGATGAGTAGAAGATACCAGGATAAGTCGCATCCGATGAGGCATATAATAGACCTCCAGGGACAGGATTTGAAAGATTAACAAATCTAACGTCTCCAAGATCAGTCTGAAACCATGGGACAATTGGAGCTATACAGAATACCGCTGTCTGGTCATTTGAACTTGTTGTAAAGGACATTCCATTTGAGCCAACCGGACTCTCAACTGCGGGTGAGACATCCGTACCGATAACACTATACCCGGACGGAACAACAAGGGTAATAGTATAGTTCCCCTGAGGAAGACAGGTGAAAGATGCCTGGCCTGTGCCTCCATTTGTTATTTGGTTTTGGTTGACTGTGCCTCCATTTGTCAGATTGAGATTTGCACCAGTACCGCCATTGTTGTATGGATTTCCAAATGAGGAAGTGCAGCTTCCTGATGATGTAACGTCTCTAACGTGTGCCGTAACACTCACGGTTGTTGGGACTGTAATTGAGGTAGTGTAATTTACTGTTCCACCCGCTCCTCCAACTGTAACTCTGGGTGCGTATATATTTGTCGATGTGGGACAATTTGGAGCTGTCCAGGTGACTGTTGAGCTTGTTGGTGTATCTGTCTGACCACTTGTTGTTGGAGCAGGACTATTTCCGTTGGTATCAGGGTTCCAGGAAAATGGCGGAGGAGGTGAGCCATTATCTGGATTTTCAACATTTGTACAGGATGTAACAGAAAGAGTCTTAGAAGTGCCGGGATCAGCTGTACCCCCAGATGGGTTAAGAGAGATCGAACCTGGAACACATGCAGGAAGAGCTGCGGTTTTCAAACCATAAGCTACATAATAATCCGGTCCGATGGTTACCGTTCTGGGATTTGTACTGGTTATCTCATATCCTGTTGGCGCAACACCGGTAAGAGAATACGTCCCCATGTTTAAGCCAGTAAACGCAAATTCTCCTGCTGTTGCATTCATGGTTGTATTTCCAAGTGACAGAATTCCACTTCCACCACTACCAGCATATGCCTGCTCTCCAGGCGACGCCAAAAGGCACCTCCATCCTCCAAAGCATGACGTGTAAGGCGTGTCGCAGACTCCATTACTATTACTGTCCTGACAATACCGAGCATAATCCTGATTACCATCTTCGTCTGTGTCTACAAAAAATCCACCAGAAATTGTATATTGTTCAGCAAC
>CAYTCO010000038.1:0-10188 GCA_964436385.1 uncultured Gammaproteobacteria bacterium | reverse complement strand
CGCCCGCCGCCATCGGCCAGTCATACGCTCAGATCGCAGCGGCCCAGGCACAGCAGCAGCAATACGCGGGCGGCATTCGCCCGAATACAGCGGGCGGCCTCGGCCTTGACGACGCGGCCGGATCGATCACCAGTTTTATCACCCGCAACCCGCTCTTAGTCGCGGGCGGCGTCCTCGGCGTTTACTTGCTCATGCGTGAACCGCCGCGTCGAAGGTAATTTTATGGCTTTGCGAATCGTAGATATAAGGATCGAGGGCGATTACGTCGGCGATATTCCGTCGTGGATACCTAACATTTTGCTCGTCGTTTACCAGAACTGGGGAAAGACGATGCAGGGCGTCGCTGCTGCTCTAAACAACAACGGCTGGATAATCTCGGGCATCGCCGACGAATCCGGCTGGACGGGCAACTATGTTTACCGCATCACGGCCCAGGTCGATGAGTATTACAGCGATCGGCAGATACAAGATCAGATCACGCGGGACCTCGCCGGATTCTTTACCGTAACGGCGATCTCGATACTTTCCGCCGCATGGACCGGCTGGACGGCACCGGGCCAGACACAGCAGCCACCGGCGAACTACACCAATCTGCCACCGGCGAATAATCCGGGCGGCAGCAATCTACCGTCGATCGGCACGTTTGACGGCGGCACAGTTTACGGCAGCGATCCAAACGGCGGTTTTCTCTCAAGCCTCGGGCTCGGTGCCGGGATCTCGACGCCGATCGCACTAATAGCGGGACTTATAGCGGTAGTTTTGATCACCAGACGATGAATGCGACGCGGCCGAAAAAAAATGTTGCTGGGTACGTGGATGAGCAAGGGCGTTTTCGCCCGATTCGCTCGCCGCAGTATATCGGCAGCCGCAAGGCGACGGCGAAGGATCGCAAAAAGTATTCACCGGCAAAGGCCGGAGATCTCGGCAAGTCTAAACAGGAGCGAGCACTTGAGGCACCCTGGGACACCGAAATGCGGCTCGAACGCGAGGCCGCAGAACGCAAGAAACGCGACCAGGATCGCATCATGCGTGAGATCGAGGGCGAGGCATTCGGCACCGGCGAATCTCGCAAAAAAGGCTATACGCTTTTGCAATTCGTTCGCTCGGCGGGCGGTATTCGCCGGACGTTTCGACACGGCGGCAAAAAGGGCGTCGGCAAGTATGGCAAGCGGTCCAGCTGGGACTCGGGCGAGATCGATCGTCTTTCATTCAAGGAAACCGGCAAACGCGGCCTAACGACCGACCAGCCAAACAAAGGCCGGACGATGGACAAGATGTTTCAAGCCGCCCGCGAAAGCGGCTACGACGTAACGAGCATTGACGACATGATGGAAAGGATCGAATCAGAAGCAGCCGGATCGTCGCCAACCTACGCGACGCATGGCTCTCTGTCGTACAACCCGAAGTCGAAAGCAGTATGGCAGAAGCACGGAACGAACTCATGGGTCGCTAGAGATTCGGCCGGGCGTGCGGTCGCTCAAGTGATTCGCGTCGGATATGGTGCCGGTTTTCTTACATGGAATGATTCGGCTGGCGGCGGTTCCGCCTCAACATTGCCGGCGGCTAAACGCAAGGCATTAGCCGGGCTAAAGCCAAACCCGGCTGGGCCGGACTGGGGAATGCGAGTTTGTGCAAATTGCGACAAGTACACGGCAAACGCAGATCTCAAAAAGCTCGGCGAGATCAACGTCTGCAAAGCGTGCCACAAAAAACTAACGGCCAGCAAAGCCGCGAAAAGCCAGGCGTCGCTTTTCGATGATCAAGGATCGCTCTTTAATCCGAAGGCGGCGGCGAAGCTAAACCCCGGCATGGCCTGGGAAAAGTATAACCACAAGTGGTTTTTGACGTATCGCGGCGAAACGCTGGCGATCGTCACGCAAAACAATCCGAATTCGTACAGCGTCGAGGGCGAACGCGGATCGTCGCGAACTCTGACACTCGCCAAGCAAAAAGCTCTACGCGTCGGCAAGGCGGCCCTTAAATCGGTAAAAGCAAAGCTAATGACCGATGCCGAAATGATCAGCGTCGTTAATCGGTACGGCAGCAAGGCGATCATCAAGAAACACGGCAAGGCCGTCGGCGTTCGAGCAGCGGGCGGATTCAACACCGATAAATGGAAAGTTCGTTTTGCCGACGGGACCGAGATCGAAACGCGGATCCCGAAACGCAATCCGGCCGTGAAGAAAAACCCGGACGGGATCACGATGTTTGCACAATTGGCGTCGGGCGTGGCGTCGGCTTTACAGGTGAGGGAAATGCTAAACAGAAAACCGGCAGCGAAAAAGAGAAAAACGACGCGGCGAAAGAATCCGACCACCGTCGCAAAGGCGAATCCGCGTAAGCAAGTCACCGTGCCCGCACGCGGCGATTATTATTTGCTGACGATCGGCTCGGGCGACGACATCATGGCGGTCTATTTACAGGACGGCGACAAGGACGGATTCTCAAAACGCTTCAAAACCGTCGCCGCCGCCAAATCCTACGCCACCAAAAAACGGCTAAGGCTCAAAGCGAACCCGAAAGCAATCAAGGTCAATAGTTTTCGAACGCCGCCAAAATATGCTGGCTATACGAATGACCAGATCAAAGACATGATCGCCGCGAAAAAACGGGCGGCCACGATCTTCACAAAGGACCGGGCAAGGTATGAAAGGGAAGTTCGCCAAATGCAATCGGAGCTACGAAAACGCAACCCGGCGAGTGTTGTCGGCAAGGCAGCAAAGAAGGTCAGCGATGCGTATTATCTGAATCCGTTCATCGACGGCGTTTATTTGTCGCACGGAACGACGCTCGGGCGAAAGTTCGCAACCCAGGCCGCCGCCCGCAAATACGCCCGCGATCACAAGATCTGCCTAAGCAATCCAACGCGGAAGGCGGTCGCCGCCAAAACGCGAGCGAAGGCCGTCGCGAATCCGGTCGCTCGAAAGCGAAATGTGAGGCTTGACCGTCACGGACGGCAGACCGTTCACACGCTTACATGTGCTAAATGCAAACGCCAGGAACAGGCCGCGTCAATGGCGACGCTCGAAAGGCGTGCGGATCGCGATCAGTGGCTAGTTGGATCTGGTCGAAATGGCAGTAAAACGCTTTGTCGCGATTGCAGATTTCAGAAACCGAAAAAGAACAACCCGACGCCGAAAACTCCGGCCAAACGCGTCGCGAATCCCGGAATGTGCCGACGCTGCGGCAAGTGGGCATCCGAAGGCGTTCTCGATATAAACGGCGGATTTTGCAAGAAATGCGAAGGCAAACCGGCCCGCGAGAAAGCTCTGTTGCAGATCAAAAACCGCAACAAGCAGCCGCGTAAGATCTCCGCTAATCCGGCGAAAACCGTTGCAACGGCGAAGAAGTTGATTAAAGAATTGCTCGGCGGAAAGCTCGGGCCGATCGTTACCTGGGGCGAGATCGCGAATGAACTGGAATATGCCGGTTACGATTTCTCCACTCGCTACGCAGCGATTCGGGCGGTTAGGTCCGAACGCTCCAAGAAAGCACCGCGACGCAATCCGACGCCGAAAGTTAAAGCCCAAAAGCCCAAGACCAACGGCAGCCGTCCGCGTTCCGCTCTTTACGAGAAGTTTCAGGGCCGCAAGCCGGAGCGATTGAGCAAGACTCTCGCGAGCGAGCACGCACCGCAAACGCTGGTCCAGCTGGGCAAGCTGCATGAGGTCAAGCTGATGGGCGTTCGCGAGGCGATCAAGTTTAACCCGTCGCGTGTCCGGCTATGTGCGGCACACGGCAAACTTTGGATCACAGGGGCCAAGATCGACCGGCCCGATCCGAAACAGAATCCGGGAACGGTTCACCCGATCGCCGAGATCGATCACGTCGTTTATGAGACATGGAAACCGCATCACGGCGACCAGCCGGGACAGAGATATATCCACAAGCTCGGCGAGTGGTCCGGCAACCGTCCGACGCTCTGCGTCGATCGCGAAGGCTACCCAGTGATCAAGGGCGGAGCGTACACGATCGAGGATCGAGGGATCGTCGATTAAAACAAGTTTTTGCGAGCAAAAGGAACTCGCAAAAAATTTTCATTCCGGTTATTAGCCAAGCTAATCAACACGCCGCGAATGAAAAAGTCAAACTGATAAATAGGAGTAAATTATGTCAACTCTAGCAAAACGGAAAAACACCAGAATGGTGATCAATCCAAGTCGCGGCGGCGTGTTGATCGGTGGCCGTCGAGTAAGTAGCAAAACTACCGCTCGAAAGAACCCGACCGCTCGCACCGCTGCAAAAACCAATCCGCGACGACGCACACGCCGCCGCCGTAATCCGGCGACGTTCTCGCGTTCGCTGTTCTCCAACCCGAGCAGCTCGGCCCTGGTCGGAGCGATGTTCGCCGGTGCCGGATTCAGCTTGCTGAATCTCGGGCTTGCTCGCGTCGTGCCGTCGGCATCGCCGGTCATCCAGATCGCGATCAAGCTCGGTGCTGGCTTCCTGGTCCAGTCATTCGGCAGCAAGGTGCCGGTGCTCGGCAAGTATAAAGACGGCGTTGCTTTCTTGTGCTTTGCTCTGGCGGCAAAGGAAGCGGTCGACATGTGGGTGCTGCCGACGGTATCACGCACGATCGGCCAGATCGGCGGCGGGATCACAAACGTGTTGATCCCGGCTCCGGCGGCGGGAACGGAAATGAGCGGGCTCGTTCGCCGCACGCGTCCGACTTACTACTAAACGGCTGTTCCAAAAGCACACCGTTTTTCACTAATAACTTAGACCAAAAAGGAAGGTAAATATTATGGGACAGTCAGTACCTAATCCAATTCTCAACACGCCTAACGGCTTGAGAGAACTTTCGCTGCAAGAGCTCGAGGCGATGCCTCTCTCGCAGTTTTACAGCTACAAGGGCAACATCGTCAACGCTCAGTCGGCTTTCTACTACGATTCGACTTACATCAAGGTCGGCGTGGCAGTTCCGGCTAACGCTAAGAAAAGCCTTTTCACACTCGGCAAATCCGAGACCGACACACAGTTCGGAACCGCGACCGCGACCGGCGAAAAGACTGAATTCTTGACGAACATGATCAGCAATGGTCAGTTCGACAACGGCACAAACTTCATTATGGAAGGTGCCGGAATTCAGTGCATAGCACCGGCCAACTTGCCGACGACCGTCGCTGCCAACGGTGCGATCACCGCTCCGAACTACACGGCATCGGTCGTGATCGACGGCGGCAACAATCTGCAAATGGCCTTGAACAATCTCGAATTGCGATTCATTCGCGGCGAGGATGTCAAGAAACGCGGCCCGGCGATCATGTGGCCAGCACCTCCAGGCGTCGGCCTCGCCGGTGCGATCGGTTCGCCAAATGCCGGATTCATCCAGAACGGAGCCGCCGGGCTGGTGCAGTTCACGCACCCGGTAGTTCTTGAGGGCGGCGACAAATTCCAGTTCGATCTGGCAAACGTCGCACAAGCCGCCTGGACGCCGACGACCGAGTTACTTGTTCGCGTTGTTCTCTGGGGAACCAAGATCACGCGTCAGTACCCTGGCTAAACAACAACTGCTCGCAAGACGGCGGAATTGATCGAAACGCGAGCCTTTTAACTTCACACAGATCGGAATTGAATCATAGGTGAATCATGGATTTTAACGGACAAAAACGCATAGTCGATTATTACAAAAAAGTTTTGAGCGATCCCGCATCGCGGCCCGCCGAGCGTGCAAAGCTCGCCGAGGTACGCCGACGCCGGATCTATGACTCGCTGCTCACGCGGCCGGTCTATATCCCGCTGCAATTCACATTGAATGCCGCCGGACAGCTGACGCCCTATCGGGCATCGACGCCGCAGCTTGGCTATGACGTAGTTATCACCGGCGTTAAAACAGATTGCTGGCCGGGCAATGGCCGCGATATCACGTTTTCTTTGAGCGACGGTAGTCAGAACATCGCCCGCACCGGCAACGACGACACGATCTCGCTTCGCACGGACGATATCGCCGGATGCACGGTCGATGCGGGCGGCGGACAGATCGGCGTCTTTTACTGGCCGCAGCCGTTCCCGCTGCCGTCGGACAGCCGCATCACGGTCGAGATGATGAAAACCGACACGACCGGGACCGACGAGGTTGTTAATTTTGTGCTGATCGGCTACCGCGTGCTCTCGGGAGCATACGCGGCGAACGCGATCTCGGACACAACTCGGGCACAGATCGACCAGCTGATCACCTTCCGCGAGACGCCGCAAATGCGGATCTTGAAGATCCCGGTAAACTTTGCCGCCGCGACGGTCGGCGAGGTTGCCGTCGATCTCGAATCGCCTCGCGTCGAGGAACCCTTGCTCATTCGCGGAATGCGGACGACCTTACGGCAATCAACGATCGAGCTCGGCATCGAGGGCGAGGCGAACTTTATGCCGTCGCAAACGCCGATCTGGGCCGTCGCCGACGAGAACGATCAGGGCAACGGGAATTATATCTGGTTCTCGGATCCGATATTCCTAAATCCCGACGGTGCCCTGGCGATCCGCCGTGTGATCAATGGCAACATCGACCAGTTAAACGTCGATCCGACAACCAATCAGATCGCCGTGATCTGCGAGACCGTGTAGTAAATAGAGAATGGAAAATAGTAAATAGCCGATCTGCCTATTTTCTATTCTCTACCCACTAAAAAGCTTATGAGCGATTTTTTTGAAAAACCATATTCTGCCGAGGATCTCGTCGGCGAGGCAAATTGTGGCGTCTTTGTGCTCTCGGGCATCGACACGATCGACACGCTGCCCGACATCCCTTGCAAATACGCGATGATCGCCAGCTGGACCGTCGGCGTCACAGCGGCCCGCACGGTCAAGACGGGAGCGGCGGCCGCGACCGAGGGCTCGGGAACGGCGGGCGTCGAAATGTACTGGGGATTTAAGAACAAGTTATTCGCCCAGCTTTTCACCGGCCAACGCACCGAAATGCTGCCGGTCCGCAACGTCAACCAGATCTGCGTAAAGGGAGCGGGGACCGTTTTCTACGCCTGGTTTAACTAACTAAAGGAGAAAGTGAACAACGAACAGGGAACAGTGAACAATTAAGACTCCGAAACTATTCACTATTCACTATTCACTATTCACTAAAAAATTATGAACAAACAAGAATTTGACCGAATTGTAAAAGAATCTGTTGACAACGGCAACACCCGCGAGGCCGCCGAGGCTTATGTCCGGGCCGGATTCAAGATCGATGAAGAATCGGCACCCGCGAAGGCAAAGGCACCCGCAACGAAAAAGAAAAAATAACGCAATGAAAAAGATCTTATTCATCGCCCTTGCACTGTTCACTATTCACTGTTCGCTGTTCACTGTCCTCGGCCAGTCGCGGACGAATCGCATTTATCGGCCATGCCCTGGAACTTTGTCGTTTGCACAAGTTTCGGTCGATCCGGTCAATGCCTCTGATTCGATCACGATCCAGCCATGCCCGGACCGTATCCCGTTAAGTACGGCACCGCTGCCGTCGGTAAATATCAACGACGGCAACGGAGCACTGCTCGCCGCATTTACCGAAGCGTCGGGAATCAGCTTTGGCATAAACGGCGTGCCGGTGGCGGGATTTTATGTTACCAGCACGACCACGCAATTCGCGGGCGATGTTTTATTCGGTGCTACCGCTACCGGCACGACGCCGGATTTTCGATTTAATCGCACGATCACGCCGATCGGTACGACGGGCGATCAGACGATCAACAAGCTCGCCGGGACGATCAACGTCGCGGCAGCGGCGGGATCTGTAACGCTAACCAACAGCTTGATCACGGCGAACTCGATCATCTTGCCGGTCATTAGGACAAAGGACACGACTTGCACACAGCTGATCTCCGTCGTCCCCGCATCCGGGTCCGCCGTCTTTTCAATGAACGCCGGATGCACGGCGGCGACGAGTATTGGATTTGTTGTAACCAATTAGCGGAAAGTGAACAGGGAATAACGAACAGTGAACAGTTCAGAAATTCCCGATCACTATTCACCATTCACTATTCACTGTTCACTATCTTGAGGGAAATATGAAACGCTTTTTATTCTTAGCTCTTGCACTGTTCACTATTCACTGTTCACTGTTCACTCTCGACGTGTCCGCACAGTCGAGAACGAACCGCCTAACCCGCCCATGCCCCGGCTCGACGACGCCCGCGACCGTCTCGATCGCCGTCGGCGGCAACATCGCGATCACGCCATGTGCATCGGGAACCGTCACGATAAACGGAACCCGAATTCCGCAAGGCGTCAAGGTCTATCGGGCACTGCTCACGCAAGACGCAACGGATGCACCTGTGGTGACGGTTTTGGAAAACTCGTTGGGCGGCACCGTTGTTTGGACGCGAGCGAGTGCCGGATTTTATAAAGGCACTTTGGCGGGAGCCTTTCCGCTGAGCAAAACGCAAACTTTCATCAGTCAGTATTCGCCTTCCACTGCCGGGGATTTTTCGCTCTTTGAGTTTTGGGGAAATGATGATGCTGGAGAGGTACGAGTGACTACAAGAGATGTTGATCTAACCGCGAACACCGCTACGCTTACGGACGGAATGCTGGCACGAGCATCCGTAAAAATCCTTGTCTATCCATAAACCATGAGCATTCTACCCGCATCACGTCCGAAGGCTACGCACGCTGACATTTTGAAACATGTCGTCGCGGCGGGGCTTTCTATTGGTGAGGAACGGGCCGTGCTGGTCGGTGTTCGCGGGTACTATCGCGACTCGATGGGCAAGGTTGGCCGGAACGACCAGGCAATGTATGACGACGCGATGTTCCTGATCACGCCGACGGGCGTCGTCTCGTGGAACGCGAACACAGATCCGCAAAAGGCCGGGCAAAAGAAAGCAATGCTCGCACCGGGCCTGTATTCGTTCTACAAGGGCAAGCACAAGGGCAAATACGACGCCCTGCGTCCGTATCCCGAGGGAGTGACCCTGCCATGCACCCGCGACGGCAAAACGTCCATGTGCTCGCATACAAACATTCACAAGGGCGGATTTAATGACACTTTCTCGGAAGGCTGCCAGACGATCTACCCGACGCAATGGCCCGGCTTCATCAACGCGGTCTACGACCAGATGAAAAGAGCCGGGAAGAAAACTATTCGGTACGCTCTGGTAGAAAATAGTGAATAGAAAATGGTGAATAGAAAGATCTTTCTGAAACTATTTTCCATTCTCTATTCTCTATTCACTTTCACAAAATTATGCTTCCGATCCTCATCATCGCCGCCGTTTATCTCTGGTTTAACCGGCCGGATATTGTCTCGCAGATCGCGGGCGGCGTAAACTCGCGGACCGAAGGCTATACGACGCCGTTCGCTCAATCGCTGATCTCGACGGATGTCGCACCGATCGGATCGCGTTTGAACCCGAGGCTTCACCAATACACGACGTTTGCCGTCACGCTGCCCGAGGGAGCGACACAGGCGGACGCCGACGCGATCATAAACAACCGGCTGCCGTCGCGAAACTTGCCGCTGCGAATGCACGGATTTTCTAACGGCGTGCTCTGGGTGACAGCGATCACGAACGACGCCGCCGAGGTCGCGGGATTTGAAAACTATCTGCTATCGATCCCCGGTGCAAGCGTGGTCGAGACCGATTCGCAGACGGTGCGTTATTATCTCATCGCCGGAAACTGGGTGTCAGAACTCGATCTCGACGCCTGGATCGCCGATTGCCCGAGGCAAAAAGCACTAAACCCGACGGCATTCGGCGACAACGAATGCCCGTCGTCGGAGTGGGACTGGTAAATATGAATAACGCGATACATGTAGTTTGGGAATGCGATTGTACCGCCGACAGCAGTATACAGGAGAACGAAGATGAATAATGAATTGAGCGATTCTCGGTGGAAATTTATTGAAAAAGCAACGAAAGATATAGATAGTTGGACTGATTCTGAGAAGGCTGAAATGTACCCGCAAAGGGCTTTTAACAGTACACAGGAGAACGGAATGCAAAGTGAACAGCAGGCGAGAGAGGCGGCTGTAACCGCATTTGAGCAAGCCGTTCAAAATGGCATATTAGATTTTGATCCACTTGTGGCGTGTTACTACGGATTCAAATCTGGCTACGACAGCCGCGATGCCGAGGTCGAGGCGTTGAGAGAGCAGTTACGTGAAGCTCGTTCCCTTGCGGCAGGGTGGGCAGAAATCGCCGTGTCTAGCGGTACACAGGAGACAAAATGATAAGCCTGAAGCAACTAATTGACGAT
>CAYTCO010000037.1:2657-10526 GCA_964436385.1 uncultured Gammaproteobacteria bacterium | reverse complement strand
GCAAAATGTATGACGGCTTTATTGAAAAGTGGTCGTAGCACTTGCCACTAACGGTCGATGGCTTGCCGTCAGGCGTGGATTATTAACACAAAATTTAAATTGAAATACAAATGTTAAAAAAAGCACTTAGTTGGATTATAGCACGGTCGCCACGCTTGCGGCAAACCGATGTTATGTGCCGTATTTTCGGTCACGACTACAAATTAAAACGCAAAATCACTCCATATTTGAGAGAGATTGAATGTAAGAACTGCAAGCAACAATTTGGTATGCACGATGAACTTCGTTGCGTTTTACCATTGGATGATGAATTACGTGCCTGTAATGATGATTTGGTCAAGTTATATGGCACATAACATCTTTATTTGCGCATGTTTGTGTTTGCGCAATGCGCAATAATAGCTTTTTTACTAGTTTTGGATAATTAAATATCGGTATGTGGCGACTAAAAACAAAAGGAGTAAAGAAAGTAGACTGTCCTGAATGTCAGCACAAAAGGTGTTACAGCAGGTATGTAAGCGACAAAGGGGAGATAGCACCGGAAGAATTTGGGCTATGTGATAGGGTAAATCATTGTGGGTACAACAAAAGACCCGGGAGAGAGGTTAAGACAAGGGAGAAATTACCCCCTCCCATCCCCACTAGCTACACGAAACAGGCAGTAGTGGACAAAACCCTTCAATACAGGCAAAACAGGCTCTATGGGCATATAAAGGGCAATTTTGGGGCGCAGCAGACAAACAGGGTCTTTGAGGATTATATTGTAGGAAGCTCACAGCATTGGGAAGGATCTACTTTATTTTGGTTTAAGGACATAGAGCAGCGATTTCGGGGAGGCATGATAGTACAGTACGGAGAAAATGGGAAAAGAGTACGAGAGCCCTTTCCTCACAACACCTGGCATCATAAAGCGACAAAAAATACAAAATATAATTACAACCTTTGTCTTTACGGAGAGCATTTAATACCTAAGTACCCTGAAAAAGTGATAGCAATAGTGGAAGCACCAAAAACATGTCTTATAGCTAGCTTAGAATGGCCTCAGTACCTTTGGATAGCTACCAATGGGCTCACAACACTCCAGGACTACTTTCTAGCACCTGTGAAAGACAGAGATGTGATCTTGTTTCCAGACCGGCAGCCAGACGAATTTAACGATAAAACTATCAGGATAAAGGACTATTGGAAAAAGCAGGTGCCGAAAATAAAGAAGATAGCAAGATCTGTACGTGTCTTTGAAGGACTCTTTGACTCCGAAGAAGGTACAGATATAGCGGATATTATTTAAATCTTTGGTTATTAACTTGGGGCGCACTAGCAAAAGTGTCGTGTGACGCCCCTTTTTTAAACAGAGTTAAATATAAATAATATTTATTTAAAATAATAATTATAGATTTGTATTATGTTAAAGGCGTTTAAGTATGAATTAAGACCAACGATGCTGCAAAAGCAACAGCTTTATGGAGCTATGGGATCGTGTAGATTTATATATAACCTTGCCTTAGAGACAAAGAATATTTCCTATCAGTCAGGTAAAAATCTATCTTGCTTTGACCTAATGAAGCAGCTAACCGAGCTTAAAAAAGAAGCGAGTTGGCTAAATGATACTCCAGCTCAAAGTCTTCAACAGGCTATCTCTAATCTTGACAATGCTTTCTTAAGCTTCTTTAAAGGCAGAGCTAAGTTCCCAAATTTCAAGAAAAAAGACGCCAAGCAATCTTTTAGAATACCAATTGCAGTTAAAGTAGATTTCGATAATTGGACAGTGACACTACCAAAATATGGCAAAATTTCATTCAACAGAGATCGAAAGTTCACAGGTACAGTAAAGCAGGCAACTGTAAGTAAAAGCACTACTGGCCGTTACCATATATCAATTTTAGTTGAAACGGGTATCGACAAAGCAAAGCTAAAGCCAATAGAAGAAAACACAACTATTGGTATTGACCTTGGAATAAAACATTTTGCTATCCTGTCAAATGGAACTAAGGTTGGAAACAATAGATATTTACAGCAATCGTTAAAGAAACTTCGAGTTGCCCAAAGAATCCTGTCTCGCAAGCAAAAAGGCAGCAAACGCAGGTTGAGACAAAAATTGGTTGTTGCTAAGATTTACGAAAAAGTAACGAATCAAAGAAAAGATTTTTTGCACAAGTTAAGTACTCAGATAGTCAATGAGTATGATTCTATAGCCATAGAAAACCTTAATGTAGCCGGAATGATTCATAACCACAAACTTGCAAGGCACATTGCCGATGCAAGCTGGGGAACATTTGAAGCTTTCTTAAGATACAAAGCTGAATGGCAAGGTAAAAATCTCTTACAGATAGGCCGTTTCCAGCCATCAAGTAAGATGTGTAGTTGCGGCATAATTAACAACGACCTGAAGCTGAGTGAACGCACTTGGACTTGTGAAAGTTGTAAAACCACGCATGACAGAGATATTCTGGCTGCACAAAACATAAAGAGATTTGGGTTGAGGATACCGCCCAACATTCGCCAACGTGAAGCATTAGCTTGTGCGTAGAATGTATAAGAACCTCGTTTTGCTTTAGCGACGAGAGTATGTCAGTTTTAACTAGGCACTTAAATTAGTTAGCACCCTTTTTTTAAAAAAATACCCATTATACACGACTAATATATACATTCTTTGTATATTTGCATTACTAAACAATAAACAACATGCCAATATTTAAACCAGGGGTAATGAATCCCCGCAAGAAAAACATCATCATCATGCTTTACGGAGTAGAGGGTGCTTACAAGACAAGTACCTCACTTACAGCCAATCATGCTATCCTGTTGGACTTCAATGAAGGGTCTTGGAGAGCGAATGATGTAAACAACAAATCAAGGTTTTTGCCTGACCCAAAAAACGGGTGGGGAGAGTTCAAGTACTCCTTAGAGAATGGAGACTTTGATGAGTTTGATGTACTGATCGTAGATACAGCAAAGGACATGCTAATGAAGTACTTATCTACATACCTTATATTAGAAAGCCCTACATTAGAGCGTAAAACAGGAGGGTTGACAATGGAAGGATATGGGGCTTTGGGAGCACGATTCCAAGAAGATTTTATCTCAAAAATGAACGACAAAATTCTTGTCTTCATAGCTCACGACAACACTAATACTGAGGGAGATATCACAAGATATAGCCCTGACATTCCAGGAGCTACCGGAAGTTGGCTTTTAGGAGCTGCTGATCAGGTAGGCTTTGTAGAGAAAACAGACAAGGGAGGGGTCTCCATCAAGTTTGAAAACAGTAACCTTTACAACTCCAAAGACACTGCCAAAATAGGCAATTTAGATGTCCCTCACTATTCCTCACCGGAATGGGAAGGATTCTTCCAAAAGAAGATCATAGACCCTCTGGTGGAGCAGATAAACCAGACTGCAAAGAAAGCAGAGCAAAGAACCAATATGGTAAAGGAATGGGCTGAGAAGATCAATAAAGCTAGCACCCTTGCCCATTTGGATGAATTAAAGGAGAAGATAAACAGTTCCATTGCCTCTATTCCTGGTGCTGTAATAGTAGAGATTAAGGACTTACTGATAAAGAAAGCCAATACCATAGGCTTCGACTACCACGCAAAAGATCGCAAATTTATCCCTATTCCAACACCTGAAGAAACAAAATAAAATGAATGAGATATTTAAAAAGGGTGATACAGTGTACCATCACCGACACGGCAAAGGTATTATTATTAATGTATATCAAACAATGGCGACAGTAAATTGTGAAAATGGATATACTGATCTTTATTATGATGAACTATCATTTACCCCATACACAATAAGCGTCAATCATGTAAGACCAAATCCATACATAGAAAAAGGTCAGCTTATTTGGGTAAAAAATTATCCAGACCAGCATTGGGAACTTTTACCGTTTGAGTATTTTACTAACAATTTTGGTGCTACCGTAGTTGCTGGCGGAAGATATTGGAACTTATATTCTATCACCAACCCATACGATACGGCACTACTATGCTTTCAAAAATAACAACATTACTTTTATTCTTATCTATATTTTACAAGCACGAAAAACAATAACAAATAAAAACAAATAACATGTCAAACAACAAGCAGAGAATTTACGTAACATTCAACTCTAAGACTGAATCTGATACAGATACTCCTCACTTTACACATGCTACAAAAGAAGGAGACGAATGGGTGAAGCACAGCATATCAAACATTGTAGGAGAATTTACCGGAGCATGGATGGGAAAGATAAGGTTCAAGGATGATGAAACGCCTACTTTTAACATAAACATAGAAACCCCAGAGATTGAATATATCTTACAGTTAAAATATTTTAAGTCGGGTTATGACTTTATAAATATTATGTCAGGAGTAGACCCGGGCGCACAAATAAGTATCACTGTAGACAAGACAAAAGACAAGAAAGGGAAATACTGGCCTAGTATTGACATCCGCTATCTGGATATAACTAAGCCTATAAACATTAAAGTTCCCTTTGGGCAATATCCAAAAGCAGTGCTAGCGACAAACGGTAAAGGTGTCCCCTTAAAAGACAAAACAGGAAAAGACATTTATGATCATACTGCTCCCACAGAGTTCTGGGTACAGTTCTTTAAAGATGAGCTTATGTCTAAATTTGCCGGTACTAGGATGGGCAGTGCCCCGAAGTATGTTCCTCCGTCAGAAAGGGTGGAACAAAAAAACACCTGGGAGCTTCCAAAGAATGACGATGATGTACCAAAATACGACTACAAGCCTACTGTTAAAGAGGATGACGACGGCTTACCTTTTTAATTTTTAAGCAATGGGAGATATAGCAGATTACTTGTTCGATATAGCATTAGAAGAGGAGATTAAGCAATTTATCGATATACAAAACATCTTGTCAATGAGCAACAAAGAGCTTGTTGACGCTACAATAAATGATCGCAAAGATATTATAGTTGGCATAAGGAGCTATTTCTTTATATACGACAAACTATCAGACAAGCAAAGATATTGCCTGGCACGTTCAATTGCGGACGATAGAGATGATGACGATATTTAGTTGTATAATATGTACCTAACATCCACATCAAAGATAAAGTCCTTCCATAACTGGTACAACCTTGGAGCCAAGTATGACACTAAGGAGTCCATCATAGAAATGATTAAGGGGACAAAAGTATTTAAGGTAAGCTTTGATCTGGGGAACCTTGTAGATTCTTTCATCACAGACGAGCTAACAGGATCAGAGACATATATGAAGCTGACCAAAAAGTTAAATATGGAACTGCATGAAAACGGCATCCAGAACCTTATAGAGTGGTCCACAGCCTTCAAAGAAGCTCACAGCACCTTCCAATGTCAGCCTTCCGGCAGTGTAGATTACAGAACGCCATTAGGAGACATCTCTGTACACTACAGGACTGACCTATCTACATTAATGGAAGTATACGACATAAAAACAGGGAAGCAAGCAGCACAGGCTAAAAATTACCTCAGAGACTTCCAGGGGTGGATTTATTGTGATGCTTTGGATGTGGACACGATGATCTATGTACACTTCATTGTAAGCCACGCTACAAACAATGTAAGGTATGACAAAGACATTCGGCAGCATAGAATAAGGAAATCAGAACTTGTAGATATCATAAGTCAGTTTGTCTCTTTCTGCAAAAAGGAAGGGCTAGAGCAGTATATCTTACCAAAGCCAGTAGTGACCATGACCTTAAGTAGCACATACGACCGAGGGAACAAATTTAAGGATGTTCCGCTAGCCAAAATGGTGTCCACCAAAGAAGGGAAAAGCTACCTGCAGTGGGTGAGAGATAATGTGTCAGACATTATATTAGACGAAGAAATTTTAACTCTTATAAAATAAACAACATGGAAAAAGAAACACTGCTTGAGCAAGCAAAAAAAATAAACACTCCATCAAATATTAATGATGAAGAATACGATGTTCTTATTGCTTATATGAAAGAGGAAATAGAGCTCAGACAAGCAATGAAAGTTTTAGGAGTAAAAGATTACGGGAAATTATCTCGCAAAGTATTGTACGCCTTTAAGAGATATATTAGACAAAACGAAAAAAAGTGATAGAACAATACTTTAAAGAAGCGCAGAAGTTAATCCAAGATGCCAGGCAAGGGATAGTCATCCCTCACATGGAGTTAGTGGATATGACCACAGAGAAGCAGTTGCGCATGAGTTCCAGGCTTAGCTTTGGCACCGGCTCCTATATGATTGTCGTAGGACCATCAGGGACGGGCAAGACAGCTTTTGTGGACACAGAGATAGTATTGAACCCTATATTGCAGCAGTTCCTTCGTGAGCCTTCCATGAGGCAGGAAATAGAAGTCATTTACAGGGCTCAGGAAAGACCCCCAAGGCAGAAGATAGTTAAGTGGATATCTTACTTGTTATGGTGGAAGGAGCGCAGGTTAGTAGACCTACCCACCCTCCTGCAACTTACAGGGAAGAAAAGAGCCTTGAATGATGAGGATATGGCAGCAATAGACAGGCTTAGTCCCTACATGGAAT
Source organism: uncultured Gammaproteobacteria bacterium (assembly GCA_964436385.1). GTDB lineage: Bacteria > Patescibacteriota > Microgenomatia > Levybacterales > GWA1-39-11 > JAUSNA01. The sequence goes on along the minus strand of CAYTCO010000037.1, from coordinate 4,013 downwards.
TTATTTCTGACAGTGTTACCTTGATAGGAGGGGCGAAAACACCACAGGAACTCTATGACTATGCCTTAGACAGGATACAACAGGAAGGTGCTTACTTCCATGCTGACATGCACTATGTTTACAGGAACGGAGTAAAGATGTGTAGCTTTAATGGAGAGAAATTCGGGGAGCAGCAAGCGGAATTAGAGTTCGGCAAAGACAAGAAAGGGAATCAATTTGTCTCCATAAAAAGAGGAAACAGGGAGATATTGTTAACGCAGCAAGGGCATAAATATGTACCCAAGAACCCTAAGAAGCTGAGAGTTCATGTAGTAGACACTATAAACAAACTCAGGGGCGACGACACCCTAAAGACTTTAAATGCTTGGAGCAGATATGCCGGAGAGCTGAGGGACGCTGATGCAGGAGCCTTTGTAGACATATCCCAGATGAGTAAGGATGACATGAAAAGCATGGATAAGAAGATGCACATCACTCAGGGGCACATAAAAGGAAGTGGCGATATCCCTAATAATGCAGATATAATCCTGTCCTTGATAGACCCTCTACACTACGACATTACAGAGTGGGGAAATGACGGAGAGATCTATGATGTAACCGCTATGCAAGGCTCCTTCAGATTAGGTCAGATAGTAAAAAATACGCATGGAGACTCTATACATAAATTTCCTTTTGTCATGCTTGGAGAGAACGGATACTTCTATGAACTCCCACAAAAAGGAATGACTGCTAATGACTACGCAGAACTGCATGAAAAGATATTCAAGTATAGGGGAGCGCCACCACCAGATGCTCAGGCAGCTATGCCTTTTAACGATATTAGTAAGATAAAAACAACACGCAGATCAGAAGAAAAAAATCCTTTTTAATAAAAACAATAAAATCATGATAATTCCACTACCAAACGAAAGACCAGCACGAATACCAACACCACAAGAACAAGAAGATTGGGAACTAGCTCAATGGGTATGGGACAGCCACAAGTGGATAGAAGGCAAGATGGGCGAGTTTAAGGGCTATTACAAATGTCAGTGGTGCGGAGAGCAATGGACAAACCAAATTCCTATTGATCTAGCAAAGCTTTGTGTCAATAACCCAAAGCTAAAACTATTTAAGCCATGATAGTACAATCAATGTTAGAACTCACTGATGGATGGGATGTAGAGACACCGCTAGGAAAGGGAACAGTATTAATAATTACAACTCCCTCCTACTTGTCAAACAGTATTCTATATGTAAAAATGGAAAAAACGGGAGAGCTAAAACACTTTGACAGCAATGATGTAAGACTATACGGTAGTCCTACCTATGGAGAAGATCTTGTGCCACCTATACCCTCTGGATGGAAGAATAGCG
>CAYTCO010000037.1:0-2557 GCA_964436385.1 uncultured Gammaproteobacteria bacterium | reverse complement strand
CCTACCTATGGAGAAGATCTTGTGCCACCTATACCCTCTGGATGGAAGAATAGCGACACTGTAAACAAGTTGCCTAAAGGAGCTAAAAGAAACACTGACTTTTTAAATAAATAGCTATGAAAGACGAATCAATAATCAAAGCACTGCAAGCAGCCTATGAAGCTGGCCTAGCAAACGCATTCGGCATAGATGAAGAAAGTTTTGCAATCCTCAAGCAGAACAGCCGATCTATAGCTGAAACCCTGTCACAGCAGCTACTATCAGATGATGTGGGTGAAAGCTTTTTGTCAGAATGGTTTTCCTTATGGCCCACAAAAGAGGAGTTAGAATCAAAAAATGTCAGGAGAACATTCCACAAAGAAAAGATGGAGTCAAAGCTTAAAACATTTATAAAAGAGTTCCACAAAAACACCGGAATACGGTGCAGCACAGAGAAAAAGAAAGAGCTTATCATGTCCGCTACTCAGGCATATATCCGTAATTTCAGAACAGGAAAAGATGAGTGGCAGTTTATCTCTGATGGTGCTAACTTCATAAGCCATGCACAGAAAGGCTCTAAATTAGCTTCATTCATAAAGTATAATGACTTAGAGAAACCTTCAAAGATTGATCACAAAACAATTATCGGGTGATGAAACCAATCCCAAGCGACCATATTATACGCATAAAACAACTAGACGGCACACGTATATATGAAAGTGATTTAATAAACCACCAAAAAGAAATACTTAGGGTAGAATATGTCTCAAACAAAGATGGAGATATTAGGGAAGGGCGATTGTCGGGAAAGGAGTGTATGGAGATGATTCGATGGGTAATACCCTCCTATATATCTGTCAGTAAACTTGTTACAGACGACAGCACTTCCGAAGCAAAGGATTCTAAAAACCGTTGGCCTTTAACGCTATTCGCATCCATTATGGGAGATGAAATAATGTATGGATTTAACAGCCCGAAAGCATTTGAAGGCAAAAAGAACTTCCTAGAACATATCCTCCCCCTTGATTGGGACATATTGTATCATATAGTCTTGTTAACTCTAACACATGACAGAAAAGTTCTTTTTTCTATAATAGATGACATAGAAACTGTATTTAAAATTATTGCAGCAAAAGGAGGAAGCACCCTAGAATATAAAGTAAGACAACAACTAGAACCCCCAAAACCACAACAAATAACCTTTGTCCCCTTTGAAGAAGGAAGGGGATATTATATTTAAAATAATGAAAGAATGTTATTTCACTCCAACCAAGAACACCACTTCTGCAACTATCTGTGCCAATTGCGGACAGGAGAAGTCAATGCATACCATTGGGGTCGAAAGCCAGCCATCTTGTTTAGGTGCTGTTATGCGTAGTGCTTCTGAACTCGAAATGAGATTGGAAGAGTTGCAACTTGATTTTGACGAGTGCAAAAAATGGTATGATAGTGCTTATAAAAAGTATGAAGATGATAGAAAATACTGGGGCAAAGGTGAAGCAGACCCAAACGAGTATTTAGGAGCATCATGGCAATTAGATTTAATCAAGTTGCAAATAAAAACTATCAAATGGTGTCTTGGCGGTCATTTAGTTTAGCATTACCCATAACGTTAAAAATAAACACAGTAAAAGATTATGAAAGACGAAATTATCAAAATAGCAAAAGACCTTGAACAAGGCACTATAACTGAAACGCAAGCACAAAACCTTTTATTGGTTTTATTTGATGTTAGCAACTGTACACATGAAAACACATCATTTAAACATATAAGATGTAATGTGTGTGATGATTGCGGTGATGTTATAGAGATAGATGTATAGTTGCTAACGTGATGCAGCTACCAGAAGGGCGGGAATTTAACAACAAAATAAACTTAGAAAGATGAACGATAATTTAACAACCAATATACGCAGGCGGCATAAGTGGGATAATCCAAACGATAAGATTTCAGCAACTTGTATAAAATGTGGTTGCAGAAGATTTGCAGAAAAGTTCAGCACTGGGATGAGTTGGGTATATATTCAAAAGGGGAAAGTGGTTGAATTAACGGCTGTCCCCGCTTGCGTTTTGCATATACCCGAAGGAGGGGATTACGAAGCACTAAACTATCAATTAACAATGAATAAACTTAGAAGCACAGACTTTCACTTTAACACTAAAACCCCTCTTTTGGGTATATGCTGTTATGGGCTGCCGTTTCTTCAAGATAATGCTCTGGGCGGGCTTTGTAAAACCCACAATAAAAACAAATGGATTCAGAATTAAGAAGTGCAGGTACTTTAAGTAGTAGACCTGAGCAAATGGCAGACTGCGCAGATGAAGTAGCAGCTCCAACACCTATTGATGAAAACAAAATTAGACAAATCAACATTGAAGAAGTGAACAGAGGCTTCATTGTTCGTGTTGGTTGCCACACATTCGCTATTAGCACAAAAGCGGAATTGACAACCAAGCTAACAGAGTATATCAATGAACCTGCCAAGACTGAAAAGAAATGGTACTCTGGTGATTTGTTTTAAACATTGTGGGTTTAGTAGGACGGTCTTTCGGGGCCGTCCTACGGTTGCCACTAACG
>CAYTCO010000036.1:0-10797 GCA_964436385.1 uncultured Gammaproteobacteria bacterium | reverse complement strand
TGATGGTTGAGGCCGGTGCACTCCAAACCCCAGAAGACGTAGCTTTAAGTGCAGTTACAATGGCACGAGAATGGGGAAGCAAGATAGTAGGATTTATAAATGAAATCACAAAAGAAATTGGCGTTAAAAAGATTGATCTTGTTGTAGATGAAGCAAAAGCAGACTACGTCGCACTTGTTGAAAAGACATACAAGAAAAATGTAGTCGAAGTACTTGAAGGTGAACTTGGAGAAAATGTGTCAGGAGACCTTCAAAAAATTGTTGAAATAATTGCAGTTGAAGAAGCTAAAAAGGCAAAAGAGGGTGAAACAGTTGACAAAAAGAAGATTTTTGAGGCTGTTGACTACGTATTTAAAAAGATTATTCGCGAGAATATAGTTGAAAAAGAGAAGAGGTTTGATGGACGTAAGATCGATGAGGTAAGAGACATAACTGCATCTGTTGGTTATATTCCAAGAGTTCATGGATCTGCTCTTTTCTCAAGAGGTCAGACACAAGTACTATCAATCGCAACTCTTGCAGCTTCATCTTTTAGCCAATTGGTCGAGACCCTAGAGGGTGAAGAGACTCACCGATATATGCATCACTACACATTTCCACCTTTCTCGGTTGGTGAAACAGGTAGAATTGGAAGTCCAAATAGACGTGAAATTGGTCACGGAGCACTTGCCGAGCGTGCAATTCAGGCAGTTCTTCCTCCACTTGAAACATTCCCTTATGCAATAAGAGTAGTAAGCGAAGTTCTTTCTTCGAATGGGTCTACATCTATGGCTTCTGCATGCGGATCAACACTTGCTCTTATGGATGCTGGAGTTCCAATAACAAATCCTGTTGCAGGAATTGCAATCGGTCTTATGACTCTTGGCGATAAATACAAGATTTTGACCGATATTATTGGACTTGAAGACTTTGCTGGAGACATGGACTTTAAAGTTGCCGGTACAAAGGATGGTATTACAGCTATTCAATTAGACGTTAAAAAAGACGCACTCACTGACGAAATGATTTCAGAAGTATTTGTTAGAGCTAAAAAGGCAAGACTCGAAATACTGAAAGTTATGATGAAATCAATTTCTGAGTCAAGATCTGACGTTAGTCAATTTGCACCAAAGATCAAAATGATAAAAATTGATCCTGAAAAGATAGGTGGACTTATCGGTCCAGGTGGAAAGATGATCAAAAGCATTATCGCGTCAACTGGAGCTCAAGTTGATGTTGAGGATGATGGTTCTGTAAGTATTTCAGCTGTTGAGGAAGAATCAGTAAGAAAAGCTGTTGAGTGGATTGAAGGTCTGACTCACGAAGTAAAACCAGGCGAGACATATGATGGAACAGTAAAGCGTATGATGAATTTTGGAGCTTTTGTTGAAATTCTACCAGGTAAAGAGGGGCTTGTTCATGTAAGTGAAATGTCGACGGATTATGTTCAGGATCCAGCCGATGTTGTGACTCTTGATCAAAAAGTTAAAGTAAGAGTTAAAGAGATTGATGACATGGGAAGAATTAATCTTTCAATGAAATTCGGAGAAGACGCTGACAAACCATCTAAAAGACCAGAAGGATCTGAAGGTGGAAATGGTGGAGACAGGGGAGACCGCGGTGGTGATCGTGGAGGGTCAAGAGGCGGAGGCGGATACAGAGGTGGACCACCTCGTTCCGGTGGAGGATATGGTGGATCAAGAGGAGGATCTGGAGGAGGACCAAGACGAGACTTTGGAGGCGGAGGAAGATCTAATGGCGGAGGATATGGTGGAGGAAGACCGACAGGTAGTGCAGCAAGACCATCAGGAGGACGAAGTTTTGGACCAAGAAGATCAAGCGTTGATAAAAAACCTTCATACGAAGGTGGAAAAAGAGACGACTGGAGAGGATAGTTTACTCAAGTAATCCGCAAGACATTTCCATAATTTTCCTAAATTTTAAGTTCATGGTTTTAAGTTCTTCTTTATACGGTTTTCGTGTTGCCTGATCCATGATAAGTCCACGGTTGTACTCGATTTGAATTCCAACTACCTTATTTCCATAATTATTTTTTGGATCTCCATAGTGCTGCATGATGTAGCCCCCTTTAAAAATGGTATTTATTTCGACTTCATCGAGTTTTAAATCAAACTCTCTGGCAATATATGCTTGAATCTTTTTTAGAAACTCCCCAGAGCACGCAATGTCTGCATTTGAAACAATAAATTTTGGCATAACACGGTCAAATACTGGTTGCTTCCTGTCGCGCTTTTTTGTTTTTTCATCGTAGTCTCCTGTATCGTGATGGTCCCATAAAAGTACTTTATCAAATCCTTCTTGTTTTGACGTTTTAATTAAGCGCTTTATCTCGTTGTGATATGGATCCCAGTATGTTTTGAAACAATATTCTTTTTCTTCTTCTGTAAGGCTTTGTCCTTCCTTCCAAATGGTGTTTCCGCGAAAATCTTTAACTTTAAAATTTTCTACATCTCTTGATTGGTTAAGACTGCCAAGGCCCCGTGACACTATGGATTTTAAATTTCCCAATGCATTTGGATGATAAGCCGTTACAGCAGTATATTTGTCCGAAAATTCTCCAACTTGCCAAGGAGACAGGGCTATGCGTGGTGAAAATTCGGCAAAAGAATCACCGTCATGGGGACTAGATGTAATAAGTGGAAGTTTCATCTTTGGCTTGATTATATCTCAATACAACTTAATACTTAATTCTTTATTCTTACTTCTTGATATAATTAAGTTATGGATTCTGCCCAAAAGCCTACTACTCCTGTTGATCAGATCGGGAAACTTGAGAATCTGGTAACAGCAAATAAATTGCCAGAAGACTTGGACCAGGCCGCCCGCGCAATGGTAGCCAGGCTCAAAATAGTCAAAGATCAACCCTCTTTTTACACAGAATACGATATCATTTCCAGGTATGTTACTTGGATAACAGCACTTCCCTGGGGTAAGCATTCAGAGGATATGCTTGATCTTGCACATGCAAAGCAAATTCTTGACAAAAATCATCATGGACTCGAGGTCGTAAAAGAACAGATTCTTGAATTCTTATCGATCATGATATTAACCAAAGCTCGTGCTGGTCAACAAGGATCGGATATTATCGCCCGCGCCCCGATACTATCATTGGTTGGGCTTGCTGGAGTCGGTAAAACAACTATCGCATACTCAATTGCTGAGGCATTGGGACGAAAAATTGAGCGCATTCCTTTCGGAGGAATGGGTTCTGCTTCCCAACTTCGTGGAAAATCCCGACTTTACTCAGATAGTGAACCTGGATATGTAATTAAAGCATTAAGACGTGCCGGCACTTCAAATCCAGTCATACTCTTGGATGAAATAGATAGGGTAAGTGAAGAGGCAAGGGCTGATATTATGGGAGTATTAGTTGAGCTTTTGGATCCATTGCAGAATAAAGCATTTACGGATCACTTTATTGATTTTCCGGTAGATTTGTCTCAAGTATTGTTTATTGCAACCTCAAATAATACAAAAGATATATCAACTGCTGTTATCGACCGCTTGGAAATTATACAAATGCCATCTTACACAGATGATGAAAAAATAGTGATTGGTAAGACTTATGTATTGCCAAAAGTATTGAAAGAGTCAGGGCTTACACCGCAAGAATTTGAGATAGCAGATGATGTATGGCCTGAGGCTATTGTTAGACCCCTTGGATATGACCCTGGAATTCGAGGACTGCAAAGAGTTATTCAGGGGATTGTCAGAAAAACGGTATATTACATGATGTTGGGTAAAATCCCTCACGGTCAGAAATTTATAGTAAATAACGAGAATATCAAAAGCTTCGTCAGTGCATGGTGAGTCCTTTTTCTGATACTTTCGTGCCGGCGAAAGTATCCAAAGCCTCTGCCATGTCGTACTCCAAGTATTCAAAACTCCATTCAATTCACTGAATGTGCCGGACTTTCCTCACGATGTGAGGGGCGCCTTTCCACATTCTCCCTAAAAGGACCGTTTGTTTCATTACGTTTTTCATACGTTTCGTACAAAATGGCAAACATTACATAATATGAGTTTTAGGGTATAATTAAACATTAATGGAAAACAATAATATTCAAACTCCTGCTCCCGTGCCGCCACCAACAACAAATAGCCATCCTCAACACAACCAGTCAGGTCCGCAAAATTTCTTGTCACTTCTTCCTCTTGGAGGGATAGGGTCAGTTACCAAGAACATGTATCTATATGTATATGGTAACGAGATTCTAATAGTTGATTGCGGAATGGGATTTCCCGATGCAAGCACCCCGGGAGTCGACTTTTTAATCCCTGACATAACTCATCTAAAAAAGTTACTTTCTCAAGGTAAAAAAATTGTAGGTCTTCTTCTGACACACGGACATGAAGACCACATTGGAGGTGTACCTTTTGTCATTGGACAACTTCCTTCTTTTCCGATCTATGCAACACCCTTAACAGCTGCTTTTACGAACGAAAAATTAAAGGATTTTGGTCTAAGCCAAAGAGTAGTTGAGGTTAAATTTAAAAAAGACTTTAAGTTGGGTGTCTTTATGGTTAGATTCCTTCACATAACTCATAGTGTTATGGACACTTCAAATATTTTTATAAAAACTCCTGTTGGAAATTTCTATCATGGCAGTGACTATAAATTTGATTTAACACCTCCTGACAGTAAGCCTTCTGATATGCACGGCATCGCTGATACTGGGCGTGAAGGAGTTTTGTGCATGTTATCTGATTGTCTTGGAGCAGAGCGCGAGGGACACTCAAAGTCTGAGAGGAAGATTTCTGATAGTTTTGAGGCAGAGTATAGACGCACAAAGGGAAGAGTTTATGTAAGTACATACTCATCAAATATTTCTCGCATGAACCAGGCCATAGAGGGGGCGTTGAAATTTAACAGAAAAGTTTGTTTTATCGGAAGATCTTTTATAAAGGCCCGAGATATTGGACGACAACTTGGATACATGAAATTACCGGCAAATATGGAAGTAAAACCACAACAGGTAATGTCTATGGATCCATCAAAAGTAATGGTGCTTATCCCAGGAAGCCAAGCGCAAGAAGAATCAGCACTTGTACGGGTTGCAAATGACAATGATAAAGCCCTTCGAATAGATAAAAATGACACGGTTATATTTTCAGCAGATCCAATCCCTGGAAATGAAGTAAATATTTATAAATTAATTGACACGATCGCCAAAAAAGGGACAAGAGTTATACATTCTGATATGTCTGATGAATTTCATGTATCAGGGCACGGATCACAAAATGACATTAAGCTTTTGGCGACTCTAACCCGTCCAAAATATGCATTTCCAATCGGAGGAAATTTCAGACACATGGTGGCATTTAGGGGACTAATGAAAGATTTGGGTATGCGCGAGCAGGATGTTGTTCTTCCTGAGTATGGACAGGAAGTACTTTTTACAAAATCAGGATTTAGATATGGTGCAAAAATTCCATTGGCAACAGTATATGTAGATCAGATAACCGGTGAGGAAATGGAGAAGTTTATTCTTATGGATAGACAGAAAATTTCAGAAGAGGGAATCATGATTGTGATTGTTGAAGTAGAGGGAGAGACTGGAAAAGTAATTTCAAAGCCTGATATTATTGCGCGCGGATTTGTATTTCCTGAAAAGGATGCATTTGTTAAGAAATTGGATGAAGAGCTAAATATTGAGTTAAACCAAAAGGCTCCTAAAGGGGGAAATATCGGAAACTATCGAAAGATTATTCAAAGAACAACAGAAAATCTTCTCTACAGAATGAAAAGAGAACCCCTTGTTATCCCCGTAGTGATTGAGGTGTAGATTTATGTCGGACGAAGGTCAATCAATACACGAAGAACGAAGAGAATTCTACTTCAGCGGCAAAAGTCCTCAAGAATTCATTGGATCATTCGTAACTCAAGTTGAGCAGACCTCAAAAGCTCATGACCCTGATTATCAGTTTGGCGTAAAAGACATTGCTGGTTCATTAGCTGTTTTGATTCGAGAGGGTGTAGTTATCATGGAGGAAGTTGAAAGCTGTGTTGCTGGAATGAATTTAGATGAGTATGCATCACTACATTTTATGGATCAATTTATCCCTGAAGCGATGGAAGATCTAGATAGGGAAGACCAGGAATTTGCAAATGAGGATGCGAAAAAACAAAGAGAATCGGCAAAGATTTTTACTGAAGTGTGGGGAGTTGAAAGAATAGGAGAGCTTACAAAATATTATGGAAAAAAGCTCGAAGCAAGTGATTCTGACCCAGAATGGAAGAGTAGGGTTCAGCGATTCGAAGGTTACAAGCCACAACTAGAAGAAACGGTAGCAAGTTTAGAAGATCCAGAAGAGAAAGCACTTTCGCTTATGAGAAATATTTATTACATAACAAATCTTTATCCATCAGAAGCAGCAGGCATTTTTGATACAGAACAAAGAACAAACAGCCACGTTTATTTAGACGGTTTATTTAAGGCCTCGGTAGCGTTAAATGATCAAAAGGTTTCACATGACCCGGATCTTGATTCCACCAAATTTAACTTTGGCGTGGGAAATGTCAGTGTTAATTTATATAGGGCGGATGACCCCGATTCGATGAAAAGAAGGAAACGACGAGAGATTTTGGACGGATTGCCTTATGGGGCAAGTACATCCCTTGAAGAAACAGGGTCAGACAAATCTGTTGTGTTTCCAAACTCTCAGGAACCTCAGGGAATCGACCCTCTCCTACCTGCTTAATTTAAATTTGTTATTGAAGTTTAGAAAAAGTATAATTTTTATATGCAGCAATTAGATCCGAAAGCAGTTTGGTTGTTCTTCATAGGAAGCGTTGCGTCCCTTTTCATTTCGTTAGCTGTGTTGACAATTGTACTTATCAATTTAATTATTTTTGCATCCCAGATGTTCCAGCTTAACTTTTTATATGGACTTATATTTATCCCGATAATACTTGTTCTTAAATATTTTTGGGCTGTTTTTACTTATAAAAATTACAAATATGAATTAAGAGCTGATGGTTTCCGCAAAGAGCATGGGGTTATCTCTAAAAAATATGTGACAATTCCATATGAAAGAATTCAAAACGTTGATATCTATCGAGGATTGCTTGCAAGGATGCTAGGATTATCGGACCTAAATATTCAGACAGCTGGTATGAGCTCAACTGTTGGAAGTTATGGTGGAGGAGCAGAAGGAAGACTTCCAGCACTCAACCCTCAGGTTGCAGAAAAATTAAGAGACGATCTCATAGCCCGCGCTCGTGGAAAAAATCCAGGACTTTAAATTTCTCCGTGATATACTACCCTCAATGAACATTCCCCAGATAAGTTTAAAAAGTGGGTATGCAATGCCCGTTTTTGGAATTGGGACATGGAAAATGGGAGGTATGCTTAACGTTGATAACTCAAATGATGAGCAGGACAGAAAAGGTCTTCGCGCGGCACTAGAATTAGGAGTTACTCTAATTGATACTGCAGAGCTATATGGAGATGGTCATGCAGAAGAATTAGTTGGAAGTGCCATCAAAGGATTTGATCGTGATAAATTATTTATCGTTAGCAAAGTATTTAAGGAAAACCTTTCCTATGATGGTGTTATCACTGCATGCAAAAAATCCCTTGAAAGACTAAGAACTGACTACTTAGATCTTTATCTTATCCATGCACCAAATTCTACATTTGATTTAAAAGAAACTTTCAGGGCACTGGACGAGTTAAAAGAAAAAGGACTCATTCGAGAAATTGGGGTTAGCAATTTTTCTGTTGAAGATCTAAAAGATGCAAAGAGTTTTACAAAAAACAAAATAGTTGTAAATCAAATTCATTACAACTTGGCGTATCAAAATCTACAAGAAACCGTTGATTACTGTCGTGCTAATGACATTTTGGTTATGGCATATCGCCCGATTGAGCGAGGAGCACTAATCGAAAAGGAAATTCCAATAATTTCTGAGATGTGTAAGAAATATGCAAAAACTAGACCGCAGATTGTTATAAATTGGCTTATTTCTCAAGATATAGTTACCATTTCAAAAATGAGTAAGCCTGCACATATGATGGAAAATCTCCGTGCACTGGATTTTAAAATGGATAAAGAGGACATTGAACGTTTACAAAAAGAAATTCCCGAAATTCCTCTCCCCGAAACCTTGATTAAATTTAATAAGTAATTTAGGATTCCAAAACAAAATCTGTAAGAGTGTTACCCTTTTTATAGGTTGCTTTGAAGGATACAACTTTATCACTTTTTCTGAAAATAAAGGGAAGAATATAATTTAACTCTGAAAGTAAATTTGGGAGCACTGCTATTTCTTTCGGCGTAAGCCACAAAAGCTCTCCATCTGACGGATTTTTTAAAAGTTTTCCTCCTGCAATGTCGGCTATTAAGAAATGGAAATAAAGTTCTTGTTTTAGATCTTCCAGGTATCCATTTCCAGTTACTTTAATTTTTATATTTTTTATCTCAAGTCCTGTTTCCTCTTTTATTTCGCGCCTTGCACATTCAAAAAGTCCTTCATGAAATTCTCTTTTCCCACCCGGAGCCATCCAAACATTTGGCATGATTTTTTTATCTCCATTTCTATGAAGCATCAAATATTTATTTCCCTTTTTAACAAAACACTGGAGTGTAACAATAATATTTCTTTTTTCTTTGCTCATGCAGACATTATACTCCCGCTTATAAACCTTGATTAAGAAACTTTAAGTGATAATATATTGGGTATGAGTGAGGCCGATGGCGGACCGCGTTCGTTAAAAGAAATTGGGGCTGACAGTATGTATGCTGGCCAATGGTTAGTTATTGAAATTACAGGGTATGATCCCTTAACCTTTGCTTCATCGGAAGGTATCGTGTTGGCATCCAATTTGGATGATGCTTTGGCTGCGAAAGATGCTATAGGATTAATAGAAGGTAGAGACCCAATGCCAAGATTGCATATTCTTAAATCCCGTGCTTACCCAACCCCTCTAGATAGCCCAGAGCAATAAGTCTGAGTTTTATCTTCATTGACCTTTTGTTACAGTGGTCTAGTACACTGAAACGCGTAGTTCAAATTCTTCAGTACCCTAGCGCACAGAAGTGTATATGGGTTCAAGTAATTTAGTTTTGGTACAGTGGACTAGTCCATGGGTACGGATTCATACTTGATACAAATAAAACGGACAAAAACTTCCACGAGCGGATCAAAATCACACACCGAAATCACACACCGGGAGTGTGATGTCTCTTGCGTATCAAGATATGACAGAAATAAGATGCCTCTAGCTAAAAAATTCTCATTCCGTAACATCTCACCCTTCTTGTTTCGTTCCTCAAAAATACAGTACAATTAGTTACTACATATGGATAACCGTCCTGCCCTTGAGTGTGCTTATTTTTCAATGGAATTTATGCTGGAGTCGGATATTCCGACCTATGCTGGAGGACTTGGTGTGCTTGCAGGGGATCTAATGCGCTCTTGTGCTGACATGAAAGCTCAGGTTGTGGGGATGTCTTTGGTCTACAACGACAGTACATATAGGCAGGTCATAACATCTGAAGGAGAGCAGGATTACGAGAGTCTTGTTTGGCATAAGAACGATCAGTTAACAAAACTCCCAAATAGAGTTGAGGTGACCATCCAGGGTCAGAAGGTAATCGTTGGAGTCTGGAGATATGACATCACTGGAATTGATGGTTTTGTTGTGCCTGTGTACTTACTTGATACGGATTTTATAGATAACTCAGAGTATGCACAAAGTCTAACCCAAAATTTATATGCAGGAAATGTAAGACTTGATCAGGAAGTGTTGCTTGGGATTGGAGGAGTTAAGATGTTACGTTCTCTTGGATATCATGACGTTAAAACTTTTCATATGAATGAGGGTCATGCATCTTTTGTTCCACTTGGGTTACTTTCAGAGAAGGGATTTGACGATGAAGCAGTCAAAAAGCTTTGCGTTTTTACAACCCACACTCCAATTCCTGAAGGACATGATAAATTCGACTACGAATATGCACATAAGGTTGCAGGCGACAACCTTCCTTGGCATATCAAAAAGTTGGCATCAGAGCACGAACTTCACACAACAATTTTAGGCATGAGTATGAGTAAGGTTGCATTTGGAGTAAGCCAAAAGCATGGTCTTGTTAGCCAAGCAATGTTTCCGCAATTTCATATAAAAGCAATTACAAATGGGGTTCATCATAGGACTTGGATCGGGACGGAGCTAGCAAATCTTTATGATAAATTCTTGCCTGACTGGATTCACGACCCAGGCGTATTTAAGGATGCGGTTGATAAAATTCCGGATGAGGAGTTGTGGCGTGCTCATCAGTCTGAAAAAGGAAGACTTTTGGATCACGTGAACAATCACTTAACTTCCGTAAGCAGTGAGGAAGAAAGAGAGAATCCCCCAGAACCTGAACAATTTGATATAGACATTTTGACAATATCTCTTGCCAGAAGGCTCGTGCCATACAAGAGGCCCTTACTTCTTTATTCAGACTTGGAAAGGTTACTAAAAATTGGGGATGGAAAACTCCAGATTATTCAATGTGGTAAAGCAGCTCCTGGAGATGAGGGTGCCAAAAATTTTGTAAAACAAATAATAGATATCTCAAAAGAGTTAAGGGGAAGAATAAAAGTCGTATATCTTGAAAATTATTCTCCTCTGATAGCACGACAGTTAGTCCGAGGATCTGACGTTTGGCTAAATACTCCGCGAAGGCCCTTAGAGGCCTCAGGAACTAGTGGCATGAAAGCGGCTCTTAATGGAGTTTTGAATTTTTCAATTCTTGATGGGTGGTGGATAGAGGGGTATGCGATGGATAGTCAGTCAGGATTTTCAATCG
>CAYTCO010000035.1:0-11246 GCA_964436385.1 uncultured Gammaproteobacteria bacterium | reverse complement strand
ACAAGGTTTCCTAAAAGAAACGCCTTGACAGGAAAAGTATTATCTGGCATATTGAAACATATGCCGACAAGAAAATCCCAAGAAAAAGCAACTATTGGAAGCTTCTTAATGAATATTCCCCTTCAAACACTTGGAACTCATTTGGTTTATATTGTTCTTTTGATCGCTTTTCTAGTTATTGGATACCTTGTAGGAAATCTCTTCCCATTAAAAGGTGGCTCAGCAACCGCACTTACAACAACACCTCCAGCAGCAGCACCTGACCAGCAAGCCCCTCAAGCACCAACAGCACCAGATCCGGAAGTTGTTAAGAAGGATCTGAAGATGGGACATCTTCCTGTAAAAGGTGATGCAAATGCAAAAGTTACTATGGTTGAATTTTCTGATTTTGAATGTCCTTTCTGCGGAAAGTTCTACTCAGAAACATACGGACAGCTCGTAAAAGAATATGTTGATACAGGTAAGATGAAAATTTATTACAGGCATTACCCTCTCTCATTCCACCCTAAAGCTGTACCTCTCGCTCTTGCCTCAGAGTGTGCCAATGACCAGGATGCATTTTGGGCAATGCATGACAAAATATTTGAAAATGCCGCAACTGTTGCAACAGCCTCAGATGACACGATCAAGGGATGGGCTGTTGAACTTGGATTAGACGCTAGCTCTTTCAACACTTGCTACGACGCAAAGACACATCAAGCAAAGATTGACGAAGACTTTGCAGCTGGGGGGGCTGTTGGAGTATCAGGAACTCCAACTTTCTACATAAACGGAAAACAACTAGTTGGTGCTCAGCCACTTTCAGCTTTCAAAGCCATAATCGACGAAGAGCTCAAATAGAGTCTTGTGAATAAAGCTTTTTTCCTCGCTCGAGTTCTCTACCAAGAATCCCAAAAACGAAAGTTTATAGTAAAATCCCTATTTGCCTCCTCGCTCTACATCCTAGCTTCAATTCTTACAATCAACTACAAGTCTTTTTTAAGTTTTGCTTTAAGCAACTATTCAATTTTTGGAAAAATAAAAGTACTATTTTTTATACTTATTGGCTCTTTTCAGGCACTTGATTCTCGAGATATTGCTCTTCTTATCATTGTTTCTGTTCTTTTTGGTTTGAACTTAGAGCTTGTTCTTAGAAAAATAAAATTTCTTGCCTCATATGGCAGCCTACACATTACATTCGGAACTGGTCTAATCACATTAGCTGCAACTGGGTGTGCTTCGTGTGGACTATCTCTTATGTCACTCGTTGGACTTGGCGGGGCACTTGCAGCTCTTCCCCTTCACGGATTGGAGCTTTATTTTATCTCAATTTTAGTTTTACTTGCCTCTTTGTGGTACAACTTGGATTCACTAGTCAAAGCCTGCAAAATTGAGCGTTATTGAAATGTGCCAGCTAGTATAGATTAGACACTTTCTTCCACGATCGTGGAAAGAAATGTCTAATTACTTTTGACAAACTTTGCAGAAGAATGTGCCGCGTCCTGCAAGATATACTTTTTCAACTACACCACCGTCGTCGCGACCACATGGCTTGTTTTTCTTTCCATATACCAAGAAGTGATTTTGATATTCTCCTTTTTGGCCCAAAACATCCACAAAATTAAGCTCTGAAGATCCTCGATATTTCATAGCCTTCTCAAGAACTTTTAAGATAGATTCAAATAAAGATTTTATTTCTTTGTCTATTAGCGCTGAAGCTTTTCTTCTAGGATCAATTTTTGCATCAAAACATGAGTCATTTGCATAGATATTTCCAATTCCTCCTATCTTTGTCTGCTCCATAAGTAAAGCTTTTATTGGCAAATTAGATTTTTTAACAATTGCCTCAAACATCTCGTAAGATAATTTCGGTGTACCTGATCCTGGGGATGGAATAGGCTCAGGACCTAGGGTCTTAAAAAACGGCAACGACTTTAAATCGGCAGTTTTTAAAATCTTCATCCATGCAAATCCTCTAACTTCCTGAAAATATAAATGAGAATTTTGGTCAAGAACGATGTCTACACGCGTGAACTTATTTGGAACTTTCGAAGGTGTTGGCTTCATTACTTCAAGATCCTTATTCTCCTCATCCCGATATATCAATTGCCCTGTAAGCTTTATGTGAAATGCAATAGCATTACCGTTGCTAAGTTCAATCACAATTCCCTTTGCATAACGCTTAATCTCATCAACATTTGAGTTCAAAATGTCCTTGATGTCTCCAGTGAGTAATCGCGAGTCAATAACATTAACATCGGTGATCTTTTTACCCTTAACGTATTTTTGAAGACCTAGCTTGAGGGTTTCTACTTCTGGCAATTCAGGCATTTATTGCCTCCTTAATTTTTCTATCAAATTCTTTTTCTGTGAATTTTTCTGCTTGCTGGACACATAGGTCAACTGAAATTTTAAGTGATTCAAACCTCTCAATCGCATTATTCAAACTCTCGAGAGTATTTGGTTCGTAAAAAACACCTGTTTTACCATCAATCACAGTCTCTTTAACCCCTCCACTTTTATGTGCAATAACTGGAGTTCCTACCCCCATGCTTTCAACGGGGGTTATTCCAAAATCCTCATCATATGAGGCAAAAATATAAGCCTTCGCGCCCGCAATCAACTCAAATTTCTTCTCATCATCAATTTCTCCCAAGAATTCGACGTGCACCTTTTGACTTTTTGCTTTTTCTTTTAGCTCTTCTTCGTATCCTGCAAAACCGCGGCCAAAAATCTTAAGTAACTTACCGTTTTTTACAAATGCATTAACAATTACATCCATTCCCTTTGCTCGAGCAAGCCTACCCCCCGCAACATAATAGCTTGAAGCTTTTAGCTTGAAGCTTGAAGCAACAACGCTTGGGACTTCGACCGGGGGATATATTACGGTCGCTTCCCGTCTATAAAACTTTTTAATGCGTTCTTTTACCTCATTTGAATTTGCAATAAAAACATCGACATTTTTGGAAGCCTCAAAATCCACAATTCGAAGAATATTAAATGCTACGCTTGATGAAGCTTTAACAAATACATTTTGAGATAAATTTCTTGCTGTTTTATATCCATAAAGATATCTTGGAGGAGTATGGGTATAGCAAACTATCTTCTGCTTTTTACTTTTTCTTAAAAAATTTGGGAAATATGCCCCTGTTTGGCTTACGATAATTACGTCATACCCTTTTAGATTCAGGTTTTTGAATGCAATAGGAGAAAGAAGCCTCAGGGGGGAAAGCATCTTGTGTCTTTTTGGGATTTTGTTTAGCCAAGTTGTTTTAATTTCATAATTTTCAAATCTTTTTTCGTGTGGACCTAAAAATTCCGGAGCATAAATACTCGTATAAATGTCAGCTGTCGGATAAAGCTTTATTAAGCGCTCCAAAACACGCTCTGCTCCACCATATTCCTTAATGTAGTCATGTACGATTGCTATCTTCATATTTGCATTCACCTGTTTTCTAAACGCTGTACGCTTCTATAGAAGTTTCATCTGACCCTTACCTTTATCTGTTACCTTTCCGTCTTTTCCAAATATTTCGTCCAATCTTTTAGGAAGAGTGTGAAATTCCTGTCGTATAAGTGCCATTTTAAAATCCTCTAATTCTATTTTCTCAATTCTTGTAGCATCAAAATCGTAAGCAAAAGGAACATCTCGGACAATCGTTGCCAATTTTTGCGCCAACATGCATGCATCATGACCATTGATTAGCTTTTCAGCTAGATTCTTATTTTTTACTGCTACCTCATCAATTTTTTTATAAATATTCTCAACAGATCCGTAGTCATTTATGAGATTTGCAGCTGTTTTGGGTCCAACCCCTGCAACTCCAGGGTAATTATCTGATGAATCTCCCTGAAGCGCCTTGTAATCTATAAATTGCTCTGGCGTAATACCGTATTTTTCCCGCACTTTATCCGCATCCATTATGCTAACTTCCGAAATTCCTTTAATAGGCATAAAAACACGGGTATCATGGTCAACAAGCTGGAGCATATCCCGATCCCCGGTTACGATATATGTCAAAATTCCACGCTTATTTGCATCATCACTAACAGTTCCTATAATGTCATCTGCTTCATATCCATCTACCGCGTAAGTTGAAATTCGTGCTTTTTGAAGAATATCAATAATCTTTCTGAATTGGTCTGAAAGATCTGACTCCATTTTTGGACGTTGTGCTTGGTAACCCACATACATTTGTTGTCTGAATGTCGGTTTTGGCCTGTCGAAGGCAACAACTATATATTTGGGGTCTAGTTGTTGGATAACTTTAAGAAGCATTGAGAAAAATCCGTAGATTGCACCCGTCGATTCGCCGTCTTTCTTGTTGAAAAATGGCATGGCGTGATAGGCGCGGTGGACAATTGCGCTTCCGTCGATTAGTAAGAAAACATCCTTTTTGAGGTCTTTCTCCATACAGGAATTATATAACAGTAAATTTAAAATTGTTATGGAAAGGGTCCCCCGCGCAATGCGGGGAACCCAAGGGATTCGCGACTTATGCGAGGTTGCCGATCCTCCCGGCTAGGCGATGCGAATCTCTGGCGAGAGATACACGTCCTGGATGGCGTTGAGAAGGACAACTCCCTCCTCCATAGGCTTCTGGAACGCTTTGCGTCCAGAGATGAGGCCGGTGCCACCGGCGCGCTTATTGATAACGGCCGTCTTGACAGCCTCCTTGAGGTCAGACTCGCCGGCTGAGGCTCCGCCCGAATTGATGAGTCCGACGCGGCCCATGTAGCAGTTGGCCACTTGGTATCGCGTCAGGTCTATTGCTCCGCACCCTTCGGGTGCGAGTTGCGTGTACATTCGATCGTCGGTCTTGCCGTAGCTGAGGCCATGGGCGTTGAGTGCCTTGAAGCCACCGTTTTGTTCGGGCAGCTTCTGCTTGATGATGTCGGCCTGCATCGTAACGCCGAGGTGATTGGCCTGGCCAGTCAGATCGGCTGAGGTCTCATGGTTGATGCCCTCCACCTTGAAACCGGGGTTTCGAAGGTAGCACCACAGAACAGTCGCCATGCCCAGCTCGTGGGCGTAGGCAAAGGCTTCTGCAACCTGGGTGATCTGACGAGTGCTCTCGTCCGAGCCGAAGTAGACGGTCGCGCCGATTGCGGCGGCGCCCATATTCCAGGCTTCCCGGACGGTCCCGAACATAATCTGGTCGAACTTGTTCGGATAGGTGAGGAGCTCGTTGTGGTTGACCTTCACGATGAGCGGAATCTTGTGCGCATACTTACGCGCGACAGAACCCAACACACCGTAGGTCGATGCGACGGCGTTACAGCCGCCTTCAATGGCGAGCTTGACGATGTTGTCGGGATCGAAGTAGATGGGGTTCTTCGCGAAGGAAGCGCCCCCACTATGCTCAATTCCCTGGTCGACAGGAAGGATAGACACGTAACCCGTGCCGCTTAGACGGCCGTGGTTGCGAATGGCTCCCAGATTCCGTAGAACCTGCGGGCTTCGATCGGACAGGGCGGTTACCCGGTCCAGGAAATCTGGCCCCGGAAGGCTGAGCATGCTGCTCGGGATCGCGGGTCCATCGAAGTCGATCAGAGACCTGTCGTCTCCCAATAGATCCTCGATCTGAACCATGGTCATAAACGGACTGCTAGCCAATGTATTGGCCTCCTCAAAAATTTGCCCCTTAACGGAAGCAGAAAAAAGACAAATTTTATCTTCTTTCTGCTTCCACTAAAGGAAAGTCGCGAATTATCAAAGAACTAGCCTCAAAACACATGCAAACGTGTTTGTCGGCAAAACAGTATATTATAGGTCTAATTTTAATGGTTTTCAAGCAGAGGGAGTAAATTTTTGGAAAAGCCGGGACATCCGGCTGTGTGCCACGCGTATTGCGTGGATTGGTAACCGAATGTCCCGGTTGGGGTTTGCTTGTTGTGCTAGCCGAGACGGCGAGCAATGTGGTTGTCGGGCTTCCTGCGGCCGATCGTCATCACGAAGGTTGTGAACGCGACGACCAAAAGGAGGCCCATTGCTCCGATAAGAAGCATGCCTGCAGATCCATCGCCGCTGCTAGCAACCTGTGCCGCATTGATGTCGACGGGGTTGAGACCGGTGGCGCCTGCTGTAGCAGAACTGTCCTTCGTGCTGTTCGCTCTTGGGTCAGAATCGAGCACGCTACTCGCGGAAAGGTAGTCATCGAAGTTCGTGATGGTATCGACACCAAAAATTCCGCGGTTGTTGGTTGTGCTCGACAAGATCCGGTCGAAGTAGCTATCAATAGCGCCGTTCGTTGTGCGGTCGATGACTTCGACGGTGTCGCCGTTGCGGTGTCCGGGGTCAACCAAAACGTTAATCGTGTTGATCTTCGTGTTGGTATTACCATTGGTGGTCGTAAGGTTGGTGCCGCTCTGGTCGATAAGGCTGGTGCCCGATATGGGATTCGACGATGTCGAGGTCTCCATGTTGGGGCGGGCCGAATCGATTCGATCCACGGTGTAGTAGGTCTTCCGGGAAACGGCTTCGAACAGGCTGTTCATGCCGGTCGCGGTATCGTTGAGCGAAACGAGATCGTCGACGTCACCGTCGAAGCAAATCGTTACGCAGTGCGTATCGGGCTGTACCAAGGCGGCATCAGCACCACGCCATAGGGTGGCCATAACGGCAACTGCCGCCACGATCGCGATGAGCCACACAATCTTTTTGCCACCCACTGTCTGAGCAATGTCCTTACACACTTGTTACTCCAGACCAGATGATTCGTCCGCTCGGACGGTGAGGTGCGGGTTTTCCCGCAATAAATTGGACAAAAGCTTTCTCCTTTTGCTCCACCTTGGTAGAGACTCTACATCAACAAGAAATTCTTAACGTAGAGTCTCCACCAAAAAAAATTAAATACAAGCAAACCAATTTTTAATGTACTATTTCCAATAAAATCACGCGAGCATAATGCATTATCTACAGGAAACAACTATATAAAGTGATTCTATGCCTAATTTTGGGGATTTTCAATTAAAAGTAAGAAGATACGAAAACGGCCTCCTCCCTGGTGAGGGAAGAGGCCGGAATTGTCAAGGAACGATCCCAAGCTTCTCCGCTTGTAGCAGAAGTTGGAATACTTATTCCTTTAGGTTTGCAAAAACCGTTTTCCCCACAATTGGGGAGGGTTCCCTGCCCCCGAAGGGGCAGGGAACAGAGGAGGACAAGAACGGCAGGTCAGCTCCGTTCTCCTAAATCAGGAGGGCTGGTAGGAACATGCGTCCTGACTCAGCCCTCACGGGCACGGATCGACGTTTCCGCGTCGAACCGTTGAGCCACAAAGGCTCGTCCCTTCTAAATCCAGAACCTTTCGGCCCTCGTCACCTGTAGGTGACCTGGGGCCCCTCCGCTCGGGGGGGCCTACCTAGGTCGGTAGCCTGAGGCATCAGCCTCGGCTTTCGGGCAGAACAACGCCCGCATTAGAATTGGAACAAGACCGATGACATACACGAGCCAAAATCGTGCGTCGTTGAGAAATACTCCTTTCCTGAGCACAAAGCCCTGGGTCTAACCGTTTCAGTAGGAACATGGAATGTTCGCCTTGGCGAAGTAGGTTTCCTCTGACGTATCAGACAAAGATATGGTTCGAGATCTCGAACCTGTATACGAAGGTGATCCGCCTTAAGGCGGACGAATATGGGTAACCCCAAGATGAAGACGGAACATGTCAGACTCCTCTCCATTGGCCCGGAGCAAGCTCCGGAATGATGACGATACCATCGGCTATGCTGTTCACGTCAGGTGACGCGACTCAGCTCTCCAATTACCGAAGGCAGAAAAAAGACAAAGATTTCTTATCCTCTTACTGCCTTCGGCAACTTATTTTTTGCAAACCAATTTTTAAAGTGCCAGCCTCGACTAGTTGACTTTATCCAAGTCTATTCTAGGCGGGCGAAGTGATCATTTACCCATGCAAAACGGGCAAAATCACGACATACACATGCATTGTATTCCTGTCGGGTGAAATTTACAATATGCGGTCTGTTAGGGGAAATTACACTGCTTTTCTGCCGTATCTTTCTTTTGAAAGACGAATCACAGTCTCTCTATTCTCATTTTTGAGAGCTGGTGGAGGAAGGGTCTTTGCGGGAAAGGGAAGCGAGCTCATTCCATCTATACATAATTTAAGAACTATTTCGTGTTTGCCAAGCGACACAAGATCATTTTGGGTATAAATACCAGCGTATTCCTGCTGAAGTAAAGCGGCATCTCCGGCTCCAGTTACAAAGCTTACTAAAGTTCCTGCGTTTCCAAAGATTGCTTTTTGTATTGTCACATCAAGTTGATCAATATACTGATTGGCAAGAGTAATGGCAAGTCGATACTTTCTTGCCTCAGAAAGTATTTTTATAAATGAGCTAGTCGCAAAATTTTGGAACTCGTCAACGTATAGGAAAAAGTCTTGCCTGTCCTCTTCCTTCATAAATGCTCTGTTCATAGCAGCAAGCTGTATTTGGGTAATTATCATAGCCCCCAAAAGCGAAGCATTGTCCTCTCCTAATTTTCCCTGGGAAAGATTTAAAAGAAGAATCTTCTTGGTATTTATTATCTCCTCCAAATCAATTGTTGATTTTGGACTGCCAATAATATTTCTTATCATCTTAGATGAAACGAACTGTCCTACTTTATTTTGAATCGGAGAAATAGCCTCAACCCTGAGCTTATCCGTCATTTTGTCAAATTCATTTGTCCAGAAGTTACGGATTACCGGATCAGTTATCTGAGGAACGACTCTATCTCTATACCCTTTTTCAGAAAGAATTCTTAAAGCGTCAATTAGTGTTGCATCTGGAATCTCAAGGAGTGAGAAAATTGTGTTTCTTAGAATGTACTCAAGCCTTGGACCCCAGCTGTCAGCATAGATCTTGCTAAAAATTCCGACTATTCCACTGGCAATAAGATCTTTGTGCTGTTTGTTTTTTATTTCCAATACATTAAGAGAGAAAGGTCTTTCAGTATCAAAAGGCTCTAGATAAACAACATCATTTAGCCTTCTTTTCGGAATATAGTCAAGTATCTGCTCCGTTAAATCTCCATGGGGATCAATGATACCAATTCCTCTTCCCTTTCTTATGTCATCAATTGCCATATTGGCAATAAGGGTTGATTTACCAGCACCTGTTTTACCCATAATGTATACGTGTTTTCTTCTGTCCTCTTCCTTAATTCCAAATATAGTGTTTTGGTTCTTGAACTCAGTTGCTCCAAAGAAATTAATCTTTTGTTTCTCCTCATCTGTTGCACCCATCGCGGTTGGAATATTCTCTGGAGGCTCACCGGCAAGAGTCTTTCCCCACGAAATATTTTTGACTCCAGCAAGTGCTTTTCCGGGTGGATGCCAAACGGTTGCTAATTCTTCAGCGTTCATTATTTGATTGTGCCTCTCTAAAAGAGTTATTGTTCTGTCCGATGTCCTTTTTAAAAGCCTGCCTTTGTAAAGATGAGGCTTCTTAAGCTTAAAGTGATTCCCCTCCCCAGATGCAAAACTTCCAAAAGTTCCCGCTATATTTTGTATAAATGACCATGTTCCTCCCTCGTTAGAACCGGCAACGATTCTAATTCCGACTTTTCCACCCTGAAAAGACGTTTTCTGGGCGACCATTGAAGCCGAAACTGTAGATTTTTCTGTCGTTCCGTCACTACTTACTTTTGGCTGAGAAGCAGAAATTGCAGAGTCTTTCCAATTAAAAGTTGCTGGCGTTATTAAAAATTGAATTCCAACTGCAACATCAGTCTCTTGCTTGGCCAAAAACCCTATTACGGCAGATAAAGCATCGACATCAGTAAAGTCTTTAAAAGTCTTTATCGGGAGGTAATAAGATGAGCTAAGAAGCAATTCTCCAATTTCAACATGCTTGTATTTTGTAACTATTTTCATAGGATCTGTTGTTTCCAAAACTACTGATCTTGGATATGACGATGACAAAAGACTTGTAACGAGAGTCTGGTGCTCTCGAGGAGTCGTAATGTAGAAATGGATTGTGTTATTTAGAAGGTATATTTCAAATGCAAAAGTCTTTGGTTTTTGAACTGTACGTCGTAACAGACTCAAATGTGAAGGCAGTAGAGCTGAAAATATTTGAGTTGCCGGAGCAGCACCAAGCTCATCATCTTTTGGATTTTTGACATGCAAATATACAGGGTCTTTCATAGTAATAGTATAGCGTAAACGAAACTTTATTTTGACTTTCTATTTTGCCTGGGGATTTATCTTTACAATCGTTTTTGTTCCCTTCATTATCTTCTCGAATTCCTCTCCTTCAAGGGTTTCTTTCTTCATGAGAACTGAGGCAACTTCGTCCAATTTCTTTCTATTTTGGCGAAGTGCAGCAACCGCTCTTTTATATGCTTCGTCGATTATATGAGAAACCTCTTTGTCTATTGCTGATTGCATCGACTCTGAAATGTGGGACCCTTCTCCGCCAAACATTGGACTATCCCCTGATGTCAAGTTAACAGGACCGAGCCTACTCATTCCGTATTCAATAACCATTGTTCGTGCTACCTCTGTTGCCTTTTCAATGTCATTTGCTGCACCAGTTGTAACATCTGTAAAGATCAATTCTTCGGCCACTCTTCCGCCAAGCATCGTTGCAATTTGTTCAAGTAACCTAGTCTTTGTCTCATGAATCCTATCAAATTGAGGTGGAATTAGAGTGTGTCCCAAAGACATTCCACGCCCGACGATTGATATTCTGTGAACAGGATCTGCCTTTGGCATAGCGTAAGACACAATTGCATGACCTGATTCGTGATACGCAGTTATCTTCTTATCCTCTTCTGTTTGCATTCTTTTCTTTTCAGGACCCATCTTTACCTTGGTTGCTGCTTCCTCAAGATCTCCCATGTCTATTATTTTTTTATCTTCTCGGGCAGCAAGTATCGCAGCCTCATTTAACATGTTTTCAAGGTCAGCACCAGTATATCCAACTGTTCTTTTAGCAATTGCCTGCCAAGACACTTCCTTTGCAAAAGGCTTTCCTTTTGCATGGATTGAAAGAATTGATTTTCTTCCTTCTATGTCAGGGTATGAGATAACAACTCTTCTATCAAAACGGCCGGGTCTAACAAGAGCTGGATCCAAAACGTCAGGTCTGTTAGTTGCTGCTATCACAACTAATTGCTCAGTTGGAGTAAATCCGTCCATTTCAACCAAAATTTGGTTAAGCGTCTGTTCACGCTCATCATGTCCACCCATCATTCCAGCTCCTCTCTGACGTCCGATTGCATCAATTTCATCGATAAAAATTATTGCAGGCTGGGCCTTTTT
>CAYTCO010000034.1:6894-11360 GCA_964436385.1 uncultured Gammaproteobacteria bacterium | reverse complement strand
GTTTGTTTTTGCTGTAATTCACGGGCTAAATCACCAGCATTTACTGTAAATTCCTGAAGAGTTTTATAAATTTCCTTGTCATATAAAAGACCCAAAAGCACCATATCTGGATCGATTTGGGCAAGCTTTGCCTTCTTAGCTTCATTTTGGGCTTGCTGAAGGACTTGATTTGCTCTGGCGTCCAGGTGAGTAAGACTTTCAACGTTTTGCCTCTTCACAGGATCCATTCCCCCAGGAGTTGGAGTTTCCACAACTTGTTGTGGTGCAAAACCATTTCCTCCTTGAGGATTCTGATCATTTGGATTTGGATCCATAGATCCATCTTCACCGTATTTTTTGTTAGAAAACAAATTACCAAACATACTTTATTATATGCAATTAACCATTTGAAACACCAGAAGGATCATCTTTTTTCTCCTCTTCAACCGGCAATTCTTGACGCATTACCATTTCGTTATGACCCTCTTTTGAGCTATCGGCTCGTTCAACCAGAGTGTCGTCCTCTTCTTTTTTAGTATCAACCGATGTCATCACAGATTTTGCAGCCTCAAGTTTTGCCTTAAGATAAGAGATAACCTCAGTCTTTGAGAATCCTCCAAGAAGAAGAAACGGCAAGATATTTGCAACTCTATCCATCCCTTTATCTACGTTCTCTTGAGTTTCAGAGCTTAATAAGTTAATCGTTTCAGTTATATTTTCTATATCCTGTGAAATAAAGCTGTGTTTGTCAGTTGGTATTCCATTTGGGCCGATTGGAGTTTCCATATTCTGATAATTTTCTTGCCACATCTTCTTAACATCTTCATATTCCTCGATACTAACTTGCTGAACTTCATTGGTTTTAGGAAGTGAAACATCCTTAATCCCAGATTCTTGTTTTTGCCCAGGGATAACAGCCTTAGATTTATTTGAAACTTGCTCAGAGACTTTTGATGCTGACAGGACATTACCAGCAAGCTTGTCTCCTTGCTTTTGCGAAGACACCAACTTTTCCTTAATAGTTGTGAATTTATCTCTGTCAGTTGTTGCTGTGGCAGGTTTTGAAATCTTCTCAAGAGTCTCATGGAACTTATTCACCTCAGTTTTTGAGGCTATATCATGCTTTGTCATTGAAGTCTCATACCTTGCGATATCTCTCATCTTTGGTATTGAAAGGTTTGCGAGACGAAGCACATCCTTTGTCTCACGGACAGTTTGAAGACTGGAAAGTGATGCCCTTTCCATAGAAGCGGCTGTCCTTTGAGCTGGCATCTCCATAGCTCTCTTGTTGAAGAATGGAAGAGTTTTACCAAGGCCAAAAGGCGCTGGGGCTGGTGGAGGAGCCCCGGGAGCTGGTGGACCCTGGTAGGACTTATTAAACCAAGAATTGTTTGTTATTCGTTTAAATACTGGATTTTCCGAAACAGAAACAGAGTTAAGGTAATCAAGAAATATCTGAAGCAACAAGAAGGGGAGAAGTATAACTACCCAAAGCATAAGAAGAGCAACTACGTAAAGAGCGAATGTATCACTTAGATTCACAGAATTTGTAATATCAATTTGTTGCCCAGGCCCTCCAAGCAAAATATTTATTGCTGTTGGATAAACAGGTGTTGCAGCAGCCTGACCCGGCACCGGCAGGTTTCCAAAAAACATGGGAATTCCGCTTCTCCATACCTGAACGAGACCGTTAAGAAAGATTGCAAAAAGAGGAGCATAAAGAAGCCACCTGAAAAATTCTCCGACCCAAATTTTGGCGGTATTTCTGATTGGTCTAAAGAATATAAGAAGAGGAAAAATCGGAGAAACAACAAGAAAGAACCAAAGTATAATCTTTCTGATCAAAAGAACGCCTGTCATAACGTAGTAGGTTATTGCAGTAAGCTTAACTAGCAAAAGAGATATGAATGCAGACTCATCGTATTCAATACCTGGAATTCTATATCCAATAAAATTCTGGTAATCAAAAGCAATATACAATAAATCCTCAGGCCCTATATTTTTCTTACCTGTTCCATCAAGCTCATCAACCTGTAAGAAAAATCCTTGTACGACATCAGTTATCTGGTATGTAAAACGTATTAAAGCGTAGGAAAAGAGAATCATTATGATAATTCCCATAAAAAGAGGTATCAGCTTCATTACCGTAAGGTTTTGTCCCCGAGTCACAATCATGACAAAAGCTGCAGCCAGAACAAAAAGCCCAAGCAAAATGAAAACAACAGACGTTACCCTTATCCAGAACCCTTGAATTGGATCTGGACCACCATCTGGCAGAGTTATCCACCTATAATTTTCTTCTGAGAGTGTCCATTTAAGAAAATCGTTGGCTCTTGTTGCAGTCTTTCCAACAAATGTAACTTCTTGGTCTTTAACAAAGTTAGGCTCAACAACTGCAGCGCCAGTTGGAGCAGCAGTGGGTGCGGTAGTTGCAGTGAGATTTTGAGCGTTTGACGAAGATGCAAACACAAAAAAACCAATAACTACTAATAGAAGGAGAAATAATTTAGAAAATTTGGGCAGAAAGGAAAGCATATTAAGAAAATCCCGGAATCTTTAAAATATTAGCTCCAATTATTGAAATGAAAACAAACCCAAACACTGCTAAAAGAATACCGATGATTGCGTACGTTATGTAGGATTTGCCTTTTTGAAGACTAGCAGGGTCCCCCTTAGAAAGCATTATGTGATAGCCACCGATAATAAGAAATAGTAGTCCAACTAAACCAATTACGCCTAGGCCCCAGCCATAAAATGTGGTAACAAAACCTGCGGGGCTATTTGGAAGGCATCCTAAATCTGTATTTATGTGCGTACCCGCCTCGATTAAATCTGGTGAACAAGCTGAAGCCATACAGACTTAATAGTAGCATTTATTGCCGTATCAAGGCAACGTTTTTTGGGGAAAATTAGTTTACGACTTGACCTTCTTCAGCGTCTTCTTTCTTATCGTCTGATGAACTTTTATCATCTTCTGTTTTTGCTTCTTCCGAACCTTCAGCTTGCCCTGAGCTTGCCGAAGGGTCTTCCGGCTTCTGATTTGCATACATTTTTTCTCCTACTTTTGAAATTTTTTCAGAAAGATCTTTTGTTTTTGCTTCGATTTCGTCTTTAGAATCTCCGTCTTTTACTTTTCTAAGCTCTTCAATTGCCTCCTCGACGCTCTTTTTATCCTCTTCTTCAATCTTTCCCTCCATATCCTTCATGGATTTCTCAGCTGTAAAGATAAGGTTGTCAGCGCTATTTTTAACTTCAATCAACTCTTTCTTTTTTGCATCTTCCTCAGCATGTGCCTCAGCATCCTGAGTCATTTGTTTTATCTCATCATCGGTAAGGCCAGTCGAACCTGTGATCTTGATACTTTGCTCTTTTCCAGTTGCCTTATCTTGTGCTTTTACTGAAAGTATTCCTGAAGCATCTATGTCAAAAGTCACTTCAACCTGAGGGACTCCACGTGGTGCAGGTGGAATTCCGTCCAATATAAATCTACCCAAGGATTTATTATCATTTGCCATAGGTCTTTCTCCTTGGACAACATTTATCTCGACCTGAGTCTGATTGTCTGCAGCGGTTGAGAAAACTTGTGATTTTTTGCTTGGAATAGTTGTGTTTTTCTCAATCAATGGGGTAGCAACGCCACCCATTGTCTCAATTCCTAAGGTAAGTGGCGTAACATCAAGTAAAAGAACGTCCTTGACTTCTCCACCCAAAACTCCTGCCTGAACTGCAGCGCCAACTGCAACTACCTCATCTGGATTAACTGATTTATTAGGTTCTTTACCAAAGAACTTCGTTACTTCCTCAATTATCTTTGGCATTCTCGTCATTCCCCCAACAAGAATTACCTCATCAATTGCAGACGTCTCAACCTTCGAGTCTTTTATAGCTTGTCTTACTGGGCCAAATGATTTTTCAATCAGTGATGCGACAAGACCTTCTAGCTTTGACCTGGAAATCTTGACCGTTAGATGCAATGGACCAGCTGGTCCTTGTGTTATGAAGGGCTGATTAATCTCAGCTTCCATTGAAGTTGATAATTCTATTTTTGCTTTTTCTGCTGACTCCTTAAGTCTCTGAAGTGCTTGCGGATCGGATCTAAGATCTATTCCATTCTCTTTTTTAAATTCATCTGCCAAGTGGTCAATCAGTACTTGATCAAAATCGTCTCCTCCAAGGTGCGTGTCACCATTTGTAGCTTTTACTTCATAAACCCCATCTCCAAGCTCAAGCACCGAGATATCAAATGTTCCTCCACCAAGATCATAAACAGCAACTGTGTGTGCATGTTTTTTATCAAGGCCGTAGGCAAGTGCTGCAGCTGTTGGCTCGTTAACAATTCTTAATACTTCAAGACCTGCAATTTCTCCTGCTTGTTTTGTTGCCTGGCGTTGTGCATCGTCAAAGTATGCAGGAACAGTAATTACTGCCTGGGTTACTTTATCTCCCAAATAGTCTTCTGCGTCCTTTTTGAGTTTCTGTAAAATTTG
>CAYTCO010000034.1:2076-6794 GCA_964436385.1 uncultured Gammaproteobacteria bacterium | reverse complement strand
ACAACCGATGGTGTAGTATTTCTACCCTCGGATGAGAATATGACTTTTGGAGATCCACCCTCCATAACGGCCATACATGAATTTGTTGTACCTAGATCAATACCTATTATTTTTCCCATATTTATTTTCCTCCTACTTTTACTTGAGCCGGTCGAATAAGTTTTTCGTGAAGTGTAAAGCCCGGACGGATTTCATCAACTACTTCTCCCTCCGCACCTTCTACTACCTCGACCGCTTCCATTGTGTCTGCATTATATTTTGCACCAATAGTCGCAACTTTTTCAATACCGTTCTCTTTAAGTATTTCAAGAACTCTTCCTATTGTAAGCTTGACGCTCTCATCTTCTGTATATTTCCCAGCAAGTATAAGGGTGTCAAAGGCCGGCAATAGTGCCTCGATTAAATTTTTATTAGCAAATCGTATGTCTTCCGATCTCTGCTCTATTCCTCGTCTTTCTAAATTTCTATAATCTGCAACTGCTCTTTTTAATTGATTTGAAAGTTCTTCAATTTTTAAATCTTTCTCGTCATGGATCTCCTCCGCATCTTCAACTATTTCTTCAATAGCTTCCTCTTTTATATTTTTATCATCTTGATTCATCGCTTCTATTGTCTAATGTCTTCTATCTACTGTCTACGATCCTAATCACCAATTTGCAACATCTTCTATCAAAGAGCCGTAATAGCGTACTAATGGTACTATATTTTCGTATCTCAATCTTGCAGGACCTATCACTCCTATCGTTCCGTCATGATTGCTTCTTGTGTGAAATTTTGAAAAAACAAAACCGTAAGGCTTAAATATCTCAAGTTCCAAATCTTCACCAAGAACAACTGCAAATTTTTCTGTTATCCTTCCAAAGATTGTATCAAAATTACTGTGATTGTCTAAAAGATTGAGAAGATTTTTTGTAACATCTATGTCGTAAAATTCAGGCATTTCAAGAATATGAGAATATCCTGAGCAGAAAAAAGCACCGTTGTCACTTACTGCAACCGCTAATGTGCCTGTCTTGTCAGCAAGTTTTTGAGTTGCTGTCCTCATAAACTCCCCCTCTTTTTCTCTTACGTCCCAAATTTTTTCTTTTGCCTCTACTTCTTCTGCGACTGAAAGCTCTTTCTCCTTCATTAACTCATTGACATAAAGTCTCATTGCTTTTGAAGTGGGAACTCTACCTGCTGACGTATGAGGTTTTGCAAGGTAACCTTTTTTTACCATTGCAGCCATTTCATTTCTGATAGTTGCAGGTGATACTCCAACATCATACTTCTTCTCGAGTGTTTCAGACCCGACTGGATTTGCTGTGTCAATGTACTCCTTAACTATTTGCTTAAGGATCTCTATCTGCCTTTGCGTTAGATCATACATATGAATTCAATCCCAAATACCCTTTATACATGTAATAATTGAGATTAGCAATACTATACCACGAGTGCTAAGATGTGTCAAGAGTCTATAATTATGCTAATCTTGTTTTATGAAAAAACGAAAGAGATTTGCTCCATATTTACTCATTTCAATCCTATCCTTGGTTGGATTTATTCTATACATTAATACATTTTCGCCTACAAGTGCAATTGATTTTCTTGGAATTAGCATTCCTTCACTAATCCCATTTTTGTCGTTTGTATTTCTTGTAACTTCCTGTCTATTTGCATTTATACTTGCTAACTCAAGGAGAGGACTTTTCGTGGGTTTGTTTTTAATATCTTTTTTGATACTTCAGTTAATTCGACTCAATAACGTTTTATACACAATGATATTGCTTGCAATATTTATCTTATTGGAATTTCTTTTCATCAAGAAAAAGGAATAGCACACCTCTGGATGGTATAATTACCCTATGGACAAGCAGAAATTCTTTATCACAACAGCAATTCCTTATGTAAATGCAAAACCGCATGTTGGACACGCTTTGGAATTTGTTCAAACAGATACAATAGCCCGATACCAAAAACTTTTGGGACGTGATGTAAAACTACTTTCAGGTAGTGACGAGAATTCTCTGAAAAACGTTCAGGCTGCAGAGTCAGCAGACAAAGAAATTCAAGCATTCGTTGATGAAAATAGTATTTATTTTCAGGATCTAACAAAAAGTTTAAATGTAAATATTGATTTTTTTCAGAAAGGAAGCAATCCTGATCACTATATTTCGTCCCAAGAATTGTGGAAGAAATGTGACAAAGCGGGAGATATATACAGAAAAGATTACACAGGTTTTTATTGTGTTGGATGCGAACTTTTTTATGAGAAGGAAGAATTAGACGAGAAAGGCGAATGTTTCGAGCACCCAGGAAAACCACTTCAAGAAGTCAGCGAATCAAATTATTTTTTCAAATTAAGCAAATATCAAAACCAGATCAAAGAGCTTATAGAATCAGACGCATTAAAAATTGCTCCACAAAGCAGAAAGAATGAAATGCTTTCCTTTATTGAACGGGGTTTATCAGACATAAGCATCTCAAGATCCAATGAGCGCGCAAAAAATTGGGGTGTTCCTGTACCTGACGATGACAGTCAACGTATGTATGTTTGGTTTGACGCTCTTAACATTTATCGAAGTGGACTTGGAACTGATTATGAAAACTACTGGCCTGCAGATGTCCATGTAATTGGAAAAGGAATTACTCGTTTTCATGCAATTTATTGGCCAGCATTTTTAATGTCTGCAAATTTACCTCTACCAAAGGCGTTATTCGTGCATGGATATTTGACTGTTGATGGACAAAAAATATCAAAATCTTTAGGAAATGTTATCGATCCGATGGGACTAATTGAAAAATATGGAACAGATGCATTGCGCTACTATTTGCTTTCTCAGATTCCGTCAACTGATGATGGGGATTTTTCTGAAGAAAAATTAAAAACTATTTACAATGCAGATCTTGCAAATGGTCTTGGCAATCTTGTGGCCCGCGTTGCAAAGCTTTGCGAAAAAGCAGATATACAAGACTCAGATCCCCAAATTGAAATTGAATATAAAAAAGCAATCGAGGAGTATAAGTTTAATGAAGCACTAAACGTTGTTTGGATTCAGATAAAACTCGCAGACAAACATATAAATGAAAACGAACCTTGGAAAATTGAAGATAGAGAAAAGCTTTCAGGCGTTTTGCAAAAAGCAGTTGATACCATTCGGCTTGTTGGATCCGAGCTCCTACCCTTCATGCCAGAAACTGCAGAAAAAATTATTTCTCAGTTTAGTGGAGATATAAAGTCCTCTGCATCTCTTTTTCCACGTATTTAATTTCTATAAAAAACCTCCCGGTCGACTCGAGAGGTTTTTTTGTTTACACAAAATTAATTTAAGCAGATATTTTTGCCTTCTTTGAAACTGTAATTTTCCTTGGCTCTTTCTTTTCTGCTTTCTTGAAAGCCAACTTGAGAACTCCGTTATCAAGCTCAGCGGTAGGCTCCTCATCCTTTACTACCCCTTCAGGAATTCTGAATGAGTAATTAAATGAAGTTGCCATTGAGGACATAAAGTATCTTTTCTTACTTTTTTCCTCGTCGCTTTGAGAGGAGGAAGCGCTAACTCTTACAATGCCATCCTCAAAAGTGACATCGATTTTGTCCTCCGATATTCCCGGTATTGCTGCTTCTGCAACAATTACATCTTCAGTCTCGTAAAGATTTAATCCTTGAGACATGAATTTTGAGATGCCCGGAATAGTTGGGAATTCAAAATCATCATCAAGCATACGATCCAAATTCCAAGGGTTCCATCTTATTATTGCCATATTATTCACCTCCTTTTTGAGTTCAAAACTTTGAATTATTATCAGTATAGCACCTAGAGTGCTAATTTGTCAATATCACTTTACTCTGGTATTATTGGTAGTTACTTATGAGAAGAAAATTGCTGTTAGGACTTTCCATAATTTTAGTCGCATCTGGACTTTTTCTTTTAGTCAAAGTTATTTATTCTTTTCGCGATATTGAAAAGGGAGGTCTTCAAGTAACCTCAAATATGAAAGGCCGCGTCCTTCTTGACGGAAAGAAGATAGGCATTATACCTGTTAGAAAAACTAGTTCTCCAGACACTATTCCTGTCGGAAATTACGAATTGAGAATAGAACCTGAAGATACTACGCTTGCATCGTATACGGCGAGAGTCAGAATAAATGGAGGAGTTCTAACTGCCGTTGATAAAACATTTTTGCCGGGATCATTAGGAAGCGCATATGCTTTGACTCTTGAGAAATCACAAAATCCAAAACCAAAAATTGATATTACCTCTGTTCCAAGCGGTGCCCTTGTAACAGTCGATAGCGTTGCGGTAGGCTCAACTCCTTATACATCAGACTCTCTTTCCGCTTCAGAACATGAAATTGAAATTCAAAAGGAAGGCTTTTCTAAAAAAACGATTCGAGTAAGAACAGTTGATCGACATACGCTTGTAGTAAGTGTCACACTTGGAACTGGAGATATAGGAACCGTTCAGATACCAACCGACATTACTCCAACGTCGTCAATTACTCTTACTCCAACGCCTTTAACAGCTGTTGCTGCAACAATTACTATATTACCTACTCCTAATGGATTTTTAAGAGTAAGAGGTGGTCCAAGTACTTCATTTGGGGAAGTTGCTCGCGTAAAACCGGGAGAGACCTATACTGTTCTGACCGAGGAAAACGGCTGGTATGAAATTCAAGCTGAAGGTGTTAATGGATGGATTTCAAGTCAGTTTGCAAGGAAAAATTAATCATCATCCTCC
>CAYTCO010000034.1:0-1976 GCA_964436385.1 uncultured Gammaproteobacteria bacterium | reverse complement strand
GAATAGTGAGACAAAGTTTTTCTCACTTCGTCAATTTTGGCGCCTTTTACGTTTTGAAGAAGTGTAAGTTCTGATCTTCTTTTACCAACCGCAAGGAACAGAGATAATGAGACTGCAGTCAGAAGTAACCAAATCGAAGTGTGGAAATTAGAAATTGCCTCCCCTGCAAGAATTCTTAGTATGTATCCAGTTGCAATAAAAAGAATATCAAATATTGTGATTTGCTTAAATATAGTTGAATATAAGATCTGCAAAATCATATATGCAACTCCTATAACTGTAAACAGAAAACTAGTATTAAGAGCAATAACGAATGCCAAAAAGAGGAATATGGCAAGAAGCACTATCGCCTCAGGTATTGAAATTATTCCGCTTGCAATCGGTCGTAACCTTTTAAATGGATGCAATCTGTCTTTCTTAACATCTAGAATGTCATTGAAAATATAGGTTGAGGAGGCAAAGAGACAAAAAGCTATAAATCCACTTACTACTTGATAAAAAAGATCTGCATTAAATAATTGACCAGCAAAGGTTATCCCTGCAAAAAGCGCAAAATTCTTTATCCATTGCCTCGGGCGTAATAATTTCAGTATGTAGTATAGATGCTTAATCATATTCTTGACGCTTACCTGCTATCCTGAGCATAAATACAAATCCCAATACCACAACTACCACCAACATTATAACAAATAGTTTTCCGCGACTGGATGCGCTTAATGCAACAAAACCTAAAATTAAAGACATAAGCCAATAAAATACAGCAATACTTCTATGACCCATTCCATAATTTAACAACAAATGATGGAGATGACCTCTGTCGTGCCAAAATGGAGATTTTTTAGAAAGTATCCTTCTAATAATTGTTATTGCTGCATCAACACTTGGTACCCCCATAACAAGAACAGCAGTTGCAAGCTTAACGCCCGAAGTTATTGATAGTATTCCAATAAAGTAACCCAATATTGTTGCACTATATCCTGGAAATATTTTTGCAGGATAAAAATTGAAAAATAAGAAACCAAGTGATGCTCCCCCAACAATGAAAGATAGTATCGTTGTCATGTAGCTTGTCTGCTCAACTGATAAAAATCTTAAAGCAGCAATTCCTATTACAAAAGATGATATTGCAGCAATCCCCGGCATCTGCCCATCAACCCCCTTACTCCAATTCAACATATTCATTACCCATACAATCCATACTACGGCCAAAACATCGCCAAAATGAAAGCTAGTAAAAATTAGATCAATCCTAAAATTAGTGAAATGAAGAATTCCGCCAAGAGGATTTGTTATAAAAGGAATGGTTACTCCTGCATATACTGCAATTATTGCAGTGGCTATATTTACGCCAAATCTTACGTACGGTGAAAGATCAAATTTATCATCTAACACGCCTGTTACAACAACGATTAGTCCACCAAATAATAAAGTTAAAGTGAATGAATCTAGTGGCGTAAAAATTAAAGATGCAACCGCAATACCAGCATATATTGCAAGACCACCGGCTCGAGGAATTGGTTTTTTATGTATGATTGCTGGGTGCTTGTGAGTTTTGGGATCATCCATTAATTTTGCTTTCTTTGCAAATTTAATAACAAGAGGCACGCAAAGCAATGTGACTACAAAAGCGACAACTGGTGCAAATATAAATTGCTGCATTAAAATGTCAAAAATAATATCTGTAAATACGCAAGTAATCCAAGCAAAAGAAATAAAAATGTATTAAACATAACTATGCGCGCGACTAGAACGTATTTGGAATACGCAAATGCTGCTTGCATAATATTTCCGATAAAAATTGCCAAAAGAAGCATTGGTAAAAATATTGCGACATTAGAACTTGCGAGCCTATCTTCTCCCCAGGGCATACTATTAAAGAAAGGTATCAGCGGTGGTAAATTTGAATAGGTAATTATAATTATTGTTGTTAGTGGAATAATAAATAAAAACGAAAGTACAATTGACATCCTAACAAA
>CAYTCO010000033.1:0-12550 GCA_964436385.1 uncultured Gammaproteobacteria bacterium | reverse complement strand
CGGCACGAGTTGCCTCTTTTTCAACATCCTCATCAAATACTTTTTCGTTAAGATTGTATTTTTGATTTAACATACGTTCATTCCGTGATTATTATTTTTGAAAGCCCGCTCAGAAGTTTTTCTAACTCAATTTAGTACTCCTTCGCTATGCGAAAACCTTTCATACAAGTCTGCTTTTTGTATTGTAAAACTGTTCGGTTTTCGAATACTTTCAAAGAACAACAATCACTCCATTTTTTATATTTGCTTTCAGCCTTATTCGTGTTCTGATCTTATCTTACCCTTCAATGTTCTCAGCTCTGCAAGTGCGATTTTAGCTTCTTTGTCATTTGGTGGCTTGCCATGCCACGTAAAATCATTCTCCATAAAGTCCACACCTTTGCCTGGAATAGTGTGTGCGATAATGCA
Source organism: uncultured Gammaproteobacteria bacterium (assembly GCA_964436385.1). Classification (GTDB taxonomy): domain Bacteria; phylum Patescibacteriota; class Microgenomatia; order Levybacterales; family GWA1-39-11; genus JAUSNA01. The sequence goes on along the minus strand of CAYTCO010000033.1, from coordinate 12,142 downwards.
TGTTGGTCTTTCGCGCATAGCTTTTGCTGTTTGGGCAGCATCAACAAAAGCCCTTATATCATTTCCATTAATCTCCAGTACATTCCAGTTAAATGATTCGTATTTTAACCTCATTGATTCAAGCGGCATAACGTCCTCAGTATTACCATCTATTTGGATATTGTTCCTGTCAATTATCACTGTCAGATTGTCTAATTTATATTTTGCAGCACACATTATAGCTTCCCATGTATTTCCTTCTTGGTGTTCTCCGTCTGAAGTAATACAGTACACTTGGTAATTTTTCTTATCAAGACGGCCAGCAAGTGCAATCCCTATTGATTGAGAAAGTCCTTCCCCTAAAGGTCCTGATGTAGTTTCAAGTCCAGCAAGGGCAGTGCGATGGGGATGACCTTGGATGCGAGAATTAATTTTTCTTAAAGTCTTTAACTCTTCGATAGGGAAGTAGCCTGCTTGCGCCATAGACACATATCTTATTGGACATATATGTCCATTGGAGAGAATTAATCGGTCGCGGTCTTCCCACTCAGGATTTTTTGGATCGTGATTGAGTAAATAGAAATAAAATGCTGTAAAAATATCAGCCATGCCTAAGGGTCCTGCCGAGTGTCCACTCCCTGCTTCTAAAAGTGTCGTCATAAGAAGCTCTCGTGCTGTGACAGCAAGTTCTTCAAGCTCCAATACTTTTTCTTCCGTTATTTCTTCCATAGTGTCATTCCGTGATTATTATTTTTGAAAGCCCGCTCAGAAGTTTGTCTAACTTAATTTAGTACTCCTTCGCTATGCGAAAACCTTTCATGCAAGTTTGCATTTAGTATTGTCTACCTGCTCGGTTTTCGAATACTTTCAAAGAGCAATAATCACTCCATTATATTACTAACTTCTAGCTTATAACTCCCAACTCCTTCTTAATATTTCCATACAATCATCAGATCTGCGATGTTTGAAGGGAGCCTCCCTGTCATGATTGCGTCGCCAGTACTTTGAAAGAAGGTATAGCTGTCGTTTCTTTCCAAAAAGTCATGAGGGTTAAGTCCTTTTTCTTCAACATGTTTTTTTGTTTCATTATCTGCAATAGCCCCTGCCGCTTCTGAGTTATCCCATCCATCAGATGCAAGAAAACAAACCATTGCGTTCTCGGGAAGGTTAAGAAGAGCCGACAAAGTTGCCTCCTGATTTCGACCTCCCTTACCATCTCCTCGGGCAGTGACTGCTGTTTCCCCACCGGAAAGCAACATTGAATTCCCATGATTTTCATTCATTAATGTAAGGGACGCATCCTTTGCTTCACCCTGGAATTTATCACTAAAAATATTAACTAATATTCCCATGCTTTCTGCTTTTTCTTTCATAGCATCAAGAGCTGTTAAATTTGAAAGAACGATGTGATTGCTAACTTTCTCAAAATATTTATCGTCGTGTGGATTGTTAATAAATACTTCAGGTGTAATATTGGGAATATTAAATCTTGTAACAAGTTCCATAGCGTCATCAATAGTAGTGTTGTCTTTAACGGTTGGTCCTGATGCAATGTAAGTTATGTCATTTCCTGGGACATCTGAGTAAATTAGAGTTGCCACGGTTGCTGGATACAAAATTTGAGCAAGACCTCCACCTTTCACGTCTGACAAATGTTGACGAATTTTGTTCATTTCTATAATGTTAGCGCCGGATTTAAGTAAGGCCTTTTCGATCTCTATTTTTTGCTCTATGCTGACTGAGTGTGGATGCTCAAACATGGCACTTCCACCTCCGCATACAACTACCAAAACCAAATCACGCTCGGTCATCTTTGAGAACCTGCCCATAACCTCAAATGTAAAATCAACATTTTGCTGGGATACAACAGGATGTGTGCCAAGTGTAAATTTAATCTTTGAAAAGGATTCGTCTTTAGTGTCAATTACATAACCTTCAGTTAATTTATCCCCCAACAGGTCCTCTAAGAACTTGCTGTTGTGAGATGAACCTTTGCCAAATCCTATTAGAAAAACATTGTCATAGTCGGCTAGTTCGTATGACTGGTCAAGGATTGTAAGAGAGGTTCCGTTGAGGCTCACTGTTTTTTTGAAATTTTCCTCAGGTTGGATTGCCGTAAAAGCGGTTTCTATAATCTCAAGAAGCTTACGACGTTGGTCTGTTGTGGCAAGTGTTTCAAAATTTTGTATCATAGGGCAGTATTTAAGTGTATCGAATTTTTGAATTTAATGCCAGCTTATTATATTGAGAATAAGTCCAATGGCTGATATAATGTGAATACCAAAGTGGTAAAGGTAAGTATATGAATACCAAAAACTTATTCAGAGCTTCTCTCCCAACCTATAAAATTTAGGTTATTTCCACTTTGTCCAAAAAAATGGACGATAAGATAAATTACAGAAAAAAATTAGAAGAAATTGCTCATATAACCTCCGAGGAAGCCAAAAGATTGTTGATGGCTGATCTTGAAAATGATCTCAAAGCTGAAATGGCCAAGGAGATAAAAGAATCAGAGGCACAAGTTAAGCTTGAAGCACACAAGAAAGCACAGGAAATTCTTGCAGACGCTATAAAGCATGGAGCTCTGGATTTTCTACCTGAGTACACTCTTTCAATTGTAAAAATTGAGGATGAAGACATGAAGGGGAGAATCATCGGAAAAGAAGGACGAAACATAAGATCTTTTGAAAATGCTACTGGAGTTGATGTCGATCTTGAAGAGCGTGGAATAATAAGGCTTTCAAGCTTCGATCCTGTAAGACGTGAAGTTGCAAGACGCTCACTCGAATTGTTAATCCGCGATACTCGAATTCAGCCAGTGAGAATTGAGGAAGTTGTTGAGCTTCAAAAGAAGGAAGTTAATAAAATTCTTTTCGAAGAAGGGGAAAAATTAGCTCATGCAGTTGATGCATACAACATTCACCCTGATCTCATACAAATGCTTGGCCGATTCAAGTTTCGTACTTCTTTTGGCCAGAATCTAGTGGTTCACACACTTGAGGAGACGAAGATTGGAATGCAAATAGCCCATGAAATAGGCGCAAATGTTGAGACAGTAAAGCTTGGATGTCTATTTCACGATATAGGGAAAATTGTTACTGAAAAAGAAGGAAGTCATGTTGATCTTGGTGTTGAACTCCTAAATAAATACAAGATTCCAAGAGAAATTGTTAATTGTGTTGCTGAACATCATGAAGACAAGCCTTTTTCATCAATTGAGTCTATGATTGTGTCAACCGCTGATTCGATTTCAGGTGCTCGTCCAGGGGCACGCCATGAAGACCTTCAGGATTACATGAAAAGACTGAAGGACATGGAAGAAATTGCAAAGCATTACGATGGAGTAGATGATGCATATGCTTTTGAAGCAGGTCGTGAGATAAGAGTTGTTGTAAATCCAGGAAAATTGGATGATGTTGAGACTACAATTCTTGCACGCAAAATAAAAGAAGAAATTGATAGAAAAGTCATAGTACCAGGGGTAGTCCGAGTTACAGTTATTCGAGAGTTCCGCGTCACCGAGCCTAAAGAATAGGCCTCACTTTTTACTGTAGAAGTTTTTAATCCACAAATTCTTAATAAGGGGTAGAGTAAGCGGGTCCTGCCACTCTTCACCCCCACTTGCGAGCATTTCCGCCCGCTCTGTTTGTTTAAATATTCAACAATGATCGCTTGCGTTATGTTCTCACTGGGGTCCCCCAGTCGTGTCACCCGAAATTTATATAAGAATTTATTGGAAGGGTTGACAAACCATTTTTAAGTTTGTATTGTTAAATCAAGGAAAATAAATGCATGGCCCTCCTGCATTTACCGTTCGCCTTTCTCCATTATTCATGGACGGCTCGCGGAGCATTGCATGGCGGGCTTAAGAATTTCTAAGTTTTTCTTGCAGAAAAAGCAAGAAATTCTAAAGGGGGTGAATCTTATGTCCGTTACAAAAAAAGAGCTCATAGAGCTCGTCGCTAAAAAAGGGAATTTGACAAACAAAGCTGCCAAGGAAAGCGTTAAGGTATTTTTGAATGGAATTCGTGATTCACTAAAGAGAGGAGAAAAGGTTGTTATCACAGGTTTTGGAACTTTTTCTGTCAGATCAAGAAAAGCTAGAAAAGGCCGAAATCCAAAAACTGGGGAAGCAATTACTATTTCTGCCAGAAAAGCACCAGGATTTACACCTGGTAAGAGTTTGAAAAAAGCAATAAAATAGCTGGATGTCTAACAAAGCTATTTTTATAGTTGGGCCGACGGGAGTTGGAAAAACAAATCTTGCCTTTTCTATTGCCAAAGATTTTAACGGCACTCTTGTAAGTGCTGATTCTGTCCAAGTTTTTAAGGGTCTTGATATTATCTCGGGAAAAGACCTGCCCCAAAATTATTCTTATCATGCAGGATATTTTACTCATAACGGCAGTCCTTCTATTTGTCTACTTGATGTTATAGATCCAACCCAACCATTCTCAATTTCTGATTATTATCACTATGCTACTGAAAAAATCCAAGAAATTAATAGCGAGAGAAGGCTCCCAGTTGTCGTAGGTGGAAGCGGTTTGTATATAGAGGTCTTATTGAACGGACTCAAAACGAATTCAAAACCTGATACAAAATTGAGAAAAAAACTTGAAGGCATGGATGTTGTGGATTTACAAAAACTGATACCCGAAAGCATTCTTGAGGTGATGAACGATTCAGACATAAAAAACCCACGAAGATTAATCCGAAAGTTTGAATCAGTAACTCACAAACCACCAATCATAAACCACCAATCACCAAGCTATGAAAGTTTGGTTTTAGGGTTAAGGCTTGATCGGGATAAATTAAAAGAAAGAATTGATATAAGAGTTTCTGAGCGTATTCAAAATGGGGCTGTTAAGGAGGCAGAAAAACTTTTTGAAAAATACGAAAAGTTGACCCAACAAGTAAGGGATGCAAATGGCTATAAGCAGCTTTTTTCATATCTTAACGGAGAAATAAGCCTTGATGAAGCAACATCTCGTTGGAAGATTTCTGAATATCGTCATGCTAAAAACCAGATGACTTGGTTTGAAAAGTATGGCAATGTAAAGTGGTTTAGTATCGAGAAAAAGGATTTTGATGTCGATCTAAGAAAAGTTACTAAGGCTTTTATCCAGACTGGAACTATGGACTAGTCCACTGTAATGGGGAATTTAAGAGTCCGAACAATAACTATAGGTTTAAATTTCTATTTTAAAGTGCTATAATACAAATGCCTTAGGAAGAAGAACTACCGCTCCGCCATTGGCGGAGAGGAAAGTCCGGACAGGTGTAATGTCAGGGTTGGAGCGAAAGCTCCGACGTGGAAGCGCTGGTAGTTAATCTCTTTACTCACATGCGGAGATTAACGAAGAAGTTGAATTAACAATTTCTTAGAGCAACAGAGACGAGTGAGAGTGAAACGGGCAATCCCACCTGCTGCAACCTCCGAATGGTGCTTACGTACATTACCCAGCCCGCCGCAAGGCGAGGCAGGCACCGAAGTTTGAGGGCATTAGCCGAAAAGGCTAACGGTTTGAATTATATCAAAGCGAGAGAGATGGTAGTCAAAACAGAATCCGGCTTAAAATTTCGCAAGAAGTTTCAAGACGGTTCTGCAAACAGAATCCGGCTTACTAGCTTCCTAAGGCGTTAAAATAACCACAAACTTCCCCATGACATCAGAAGAATTTGAAAAACAATATAAGGGGCTGAATAGAGCTCAAAAAGAGGCAGTAGACACCATTGAAGGAGCCGTTATGGTGGTTGCAGGCCCAGGAACAGGAAAGACCAAAACTTTAACTCTTCGAATCGCAAATATATTACTCAAAACCCAAGTTAATCCTGAAAACATTCTGGCTTTAACTTTCACAGAAGCTGCTGCGCACGAAATGAGAAAAAGACTCCTTTCGATAATAGGTCAGGATGCGTATAGGGTTGATATTACAACCTTTCATTCTTTTGCAAATAATTTCATTAAAAATCATCAGGAGGAATTCGCACACATTATTTCCTCAGAAAGTATTAACGAAATCGATCAGTTAGAAATAGTTGATAGTTGTATAAATTATTTACCCTTAAGTATATTAAGGCCTCTTGGAGATTTAAATTATTATGTTAAGCCATCAGTCGGGATGATTAACAAGTTAAAACAAGAAAATGCTTCACCTTCTGATTTCAAAAAGGGACTTGATCAATTTGAAAAAGATCTAGAAAGTCGAGACGACCTTTACTACGAGAAGGGTGCACATAAGGGTAAGATAAAAAGCGGATACAAAAGGATGCAGGATAACTTGGTTAAGAATCGGGAGCTTCAAATGGTTTTCGAGCTTTATCAAAAAAAACTTATAGAGCAAAAAAAGTATGATTATACAGATATGCTTTTGGAGCTTATAAAAAAACTTCAAGAACATGAATATCTTTTGCAGTATCTACAAGAGAAGTATCAGTATTTTCTTGTAGATGAAAATCAAGACACAAATGCTTCTCAAAATAAAATTGTCGAGTTGATTTCAAATTACTTTGATAACCCAAATTTATTTATAGTGGGAGATGAGAAACAAGCGATATTTCGGTTTCAAGGAGCTACTCTTTCTAATTTTTATAATTTCAGAAAGAGGTACCCTAGTAGCCAGCTAATAAATTTAGCAAATAATTATCGATCCACCAAGAACATTCTCGATGCAACATATGCACTTATAAACAACAATCCCAAAAACGAAAACTTACTTTCCGAAGTAAATGCCTTAACAAAAACAGCAGATCACGAAGAAGAAAAGATTGTTGTTGCACAACTTCCTTCGGAGGATGCAGAGGATTTTTATGTAGCGCACAAAGTCAAAGAGCTTGTTAAATCGGTACCCGCACACGAAATAGCGGTGCTTGTAAGAAATAATCGCGATATAGAACCTATCGCAAGCATTTTTGAGCGTGAAAGAATACCATACACTATTGAGGCCGACAATAATATTCTGGAAGATGTTGAAATACAAAAACAGATATTACTTCTTAAAACTGTAGCATCAAAGTCAAACTTAAGTGTTGAAAGAGTTTTGTTATTAGATTGTTTTAGAATAAGACCTATCGATGTTTTTAAGATAGACAGACACATATATGAGAAAAAAACTAACGCATGGGACATCCTGTCATCTGATCAAGTGCTTGATGAACTTGGAATTAAAGACAAGGAGGCAATACAAAATTTTGTGGAACTGTTTATGGGCGAGGAGGGATTTATCAAAAAAGCTGCAAATGAGCGTTTTGATGTTTTGTTTGTTGATGTTTTAAATAGAACGGGTCTTATGAATTCAATCCTAAGAAAGCCAAATGGTCAGGAGATACTCCTTCGTATGACCCGGCTTTATGATGAGGTTAAAAAGCAAGTTGGTAGAAATCCAGAGATGACAGTTGGTGAATTTGTTAGATACATTGAATTACTTGAAGATCACAAAGTGTCTTTAAAATCTAACACTAGCATAGTCCCACAGAATACAGTTAGGATAATGACTGTTCATAAATCAAAGGGTCAAGAATTTGATTACGTATTTATTGTTAACAGCTACGATTCACATTGGGGAAATCTGCACAATAGGGGAGCAAAATTTGAAATACCTTGGTCATATCTAATTGGTGTAAGAGAGGAAGACGAAATTATAGATGTCAATTCTGATGAGAGAAGGCTTTTTTATGTCGCAATGACAAGAGCGCGCAAAAATGTATTTATATCTTATTCAGTTTGTTCTGCCGAAGGTAGAGAGCAAATCCCGTCGCAATTCATATCAGAAATACCAGAAAAGCTAACTTTAAAAGAAGATATAACTAAGTTTGAGCAACATTTTACCTCACACCAGCAGGAACTTTTAATACCTGAACAAAAAATTCGAGACAAATTTATAAGTCGTGAATTTGCTCAAGAGTTATTTAGAAAACAGGGCTTGTCAGTTAGTGCTCTTAACAACTATTTAGAATGTCCGTGGAAGTATTTCTTCGTAAATTTAATACGCCTGCCGGAAAAAATAGATAACTCTAACCTCTTTGGAAGTGCAATCCATGGAGCTTTAAATCAATATCTTATAAATCTTAAAAAAGGCAGAGCTGTTACAAAAGAAGTACTTTTAGAAAAATTTAAGGAAGAAATGGATTTACTCCCGTTTTCAGAGAATGAAAAGCCTCGATTTTTTGAAAGGGGAGAAAAAGCATTAAGTGGTTTTTACGCAGAGCAAATGAAAGAATGGAGCAAAGAATATGAAACGGAGCTAGAAATAAGAGGGATAAGAATTAGTGATGATCTTTACCTTAATGGAAAGCTTGATATGATTGTCCCCCGCGATAACAACAAGTTTGATGTAGTTGATTTTAAGACCGGAAAACCAAAATCACGAAATGTAATTGAGGGCAATGTTAAAGATGGAGATGGTAACTACAAAAGACAACTTGTTTTCTATAAAATACTTCTCGATCGATTCAGGAATGGTTTTTATAAAATTAATCAGGGAGTAATTGAATTTGTAGAACCAAATGACTCAGGGGTCTATAAAAGGGAAGTATTTGATATTACAGATAATGAAACAAAAGAGTTGTTGAGTGTTATCCAAAAAGCTGCAGAAGAAATTGTACGTTTGGAATTCTGGAACAAAAAGTGTGATAAGAAAGACTGCGAACACTGCAAACTTAGAAGCTATATGTTAAATGCTAAATAATAAATATTAAGTATTAAATAGTTATAAATATGAGCGACGAATTATTTTTTTTGCCATTTGAAAAGAAAGAACAGCTAAACAAAGACACTTACACTTTTTACTTCAAAAGAAATGGTTCAGAGCATGCTTTTGTTCCGGGTCAGTACTATGAAATGACGCTTCCACATAAAGATATGGACGAGCGAGGAGATGCGCGTGTTTTCTCAATTTCCTCAAGCCCAACAGATTTAGCGTATATAACAATTACCACACGAATTATTCAAAGTACATTTAAAATGCATCTAAATAATTTAAAACCAGAAGAGACGGTGCAATTTGGAGGTCCATGGGATGATCTTAATTTTGACGAAAAAGATGCATCACCCCATGTATTTCTAGCCGGAGGAATTGGTTTGACTCCATACCACTCAATTGTTAAATACGTTACTGAAAAGAGCCTTGATACTCAATTGATACTTTTCGTTAGTTGGAAGAATAGAGAAGAAATGATTTTTGATGAATTTTTCAGAAATGCAAATAATCACTTAGAATACTTTACCTATGTACCGACGTTGACAGATGAAACACCGGATAGAAAAGACTGGGATGGAGAGTTGGGAAGAATTAATGAAACAATGATCAAAAAATATGTTCAGGATATAAACAGTTCAAAGTATTACTTTTCCGGACCCCCTGCAATGGTTAACTCACTGAAAAAGACAGTAAGCGATTTGGGAGTGCAAAAAGATAAAATTATCTTTGAAGAATTCGAAGGATACTAAAACAAGAGTTAGGAGTTAGGAGTTGGGAGTTTGGAGTTGTTTATTTCAGGCACTTCACCCAGTTCATTTGTTGTATTAATTTGTTGGCCTAGCTTTCCAAAAGAAGTAGTAACGGTTGTCATCATATTGTAAGAATTTGTTATATGACGATTTAACGTTTCTAAATTTTCGTTTGCCTTAACAAATTCCTGCTGGACAGCCCTAAGATTTGCAAGAATTTTATGTGCTTGCTGAGAAATTTTTTGACCCTCAAATCCGACCAATATTGATTTTAAGAAAGCATAAAATGTCATAGGACTAACAGCCAAAACTCTTTTCTTGGTCGCATGGTCATAAATCACTTCATTGTTAACTATTTCGTAATAGACACTTTCAGAAGGTATATACATAAGTGCAAAATCAATTGTTCCTTCGTTGGTTAATATGTATTTCATGGAAATGGAATCTATATGTTTTTTTACATCTAGTGAAAATTCACGTTCGCAAAGTTTTTTCTCCTTAGGATCTGTAGTCGCGTGCATCTTTTTGAAATTTTCCATAGGAAATTTGCTATCAATTGGTATAATTCCTGCACCCGTTATGATGGCAGCATCAACTATGCTTCCTGTCTTAAATCTATGCTGAATTTTAAAAGTATTTCTTGGCAAAAACTGACCTAGAAGTTCTTTGAGAACTTGCTCTCCGATATTTCCGCGAAGTTTTGGGCTATTTAGAAATTCTTGTAAGTCCTGCATAGAGCGTCCAATTTCAGACATTTCCCCAAGACTTTTTTGGACTGAAGCAAAAGCAGCAGCAGCGCTATTAAGACGTGAATTCATCTCTGAGGAGTTGGTATCTAGTCTTTTGTCCATAGATTTTAGCCACTCGACAACAGTCGTATCCGTGCCTGAAGATTGCTTTCGGTTTATTAAATATATAACGATACCAAAACCGATGATAAGAATTGAGGAGACAATGAGCAGGTCTAAATTCACAATGACATATATTCTACCACAGATAGACAAGCCTAAGGATGTCGCTTGCTCTCATCCATGAAAGGTGACGCTCAGCGTGGGACTTCGCTATGTGAAAGTCTATCCTACAGGTTTTCTTAGTTTGGAACTTTTATCTTGAACGACTTTCAAATCACTTTCATTGGAGTGAGAACGTGCTCCTCTAGTGTTTTGTCTTTTCGAGTACTCTGTAAAGAACGATTCCAAGGGAAACCATGACATTAAGACTTTTATTTATGCCCATTTGTGGGAGTTGGACAATTTGATCACACATATTAAGTATTTCTTTTGAAATTCCATCAGATTCATGACCGACAACAAGTGCAATGGGAAGAGTATAGTCTGCCTTTGTATAATCAATTGCTTGGGGGTCTAGTTCTACAGCTAATACTTTAATTTTTTGGTTTTCGGTTTTAAGCATTTCTATTGCAGATTTAGTATCTGCAAAGTATTCCCACTCAACCCACTGCCAAGTTCCAACAGACGCTTTCTTTATTCTGTGATTTGGTGGGGTTTCAGAGCCTGCACAAAGATATATTTTCTTTGCACCAACGGCGTCTGCGAGTCTAAAAACGCTTCCTATATTATATGTGTCCAAAACATTATCAAGAACTATATATATTTCTTGTCTGGTTTTTATAACTTCTTCAAGTTCTTTGTCTGTTGGGATTTTGACACGTAAATCCTCTGCTCCTAATTTTGTAATATCCATAATTATTTTTTAACAGCAGTATACATATTGCAGTTTTCAACAGAGGCTTTTATAAAATTTGTTGCGTTTTCAAAATTAAGACGACTTAACCCCTCATTAATGACAGCGTCTCTTGTTATAGGCATTGGTGTTTGTTCCAAATAGTATTGTGACAATTTACTTGTAACGATTGGTAATAGCTTATTCATGGAAACTTGGTCTGCTTCCTGGTATGAAAGCAGTCTTGAATCAGGTGCATACGGATCAACTATCTGTACACGACCATCTATATATCTTGCAACTACTTGGTGTCCAACACCTTTTGACCCAAAATCAAAAACTCCGGTTGGTGAGCTGGAGTCTCGTCTATGGGTTAAAGCCGAAGAAATTGTAAAAGACAAAGGTCTTTTCTTGATTCTTGCTAAAAATTCCTCTAGAAAACTTGTTTTGTCAGTTGTTGCTGCAGCAAGATCTTCACCTAAATATTGATATTCATACCCTATGCCATTTAGGAATTCAGATATTTGAGGAGGTTTTAGGCCATTCGGTTCTTCTGACAGCGCCTTTTTTTTAAGTAGAGCAAGTTGTTGTGGAGTTACAGCCTCCCCTTGTAGTTTAAGAAGATTTGCTAATGAATATGCAGTACATGCTTTATCTGAGCCATCGGATTTTTGTTCTGTAAGGCCTAAAGTAACTGGGGTGAACTCTTGTGTGTCCATTTCAATTTGCAGGGGTTTCAGCCGGTTTTACTATGTCCTCTTTCTTCCATACTGCGAATTCACAATTCGGGTAATTTGAGCATCCGTAAAAAGTTCTACCTTTACGAGTTCTTTTTACAACAATTGCGCCTCCATCTTTTGGACATGGTATATCAAGTGTTTCTGTTAGAGATTCAGTAAATCGACATTCTGGGAAATTTTCACATGCTAAAAATTTACCAAAACGTGACTGTCTGACAATAAGTCTGCCGTTGTCTTTAGGGCACATCCGATCTGAGTATTCGATCTCAATTTTTACTCCCTCAGCGTCCTC
>CAYTCO010000032.1:0-14587 GCA_964436385.1 uncultured Gammaproteobacteria bacterium | reverse complement strand
CTACTACAACAATTGACTCTCTTGTTCTTGGTGGAGGATACGGCTCGACAGGAGTGACCATTTCAAATCTAGGCGCCATCCAGGCAAATGGAACGCTAACTATTGATGGAACATCTTTGCTCACCGGTAACGTTGTTGCCGCAGGGGATCTAGCAATAAACGGTGGGGATTTAACAACAACTGCAACAACTTTCAATCTACTCAACACAACCGCAACAACTGTTAATGCATTTGGAGCAGGAACTGCAATTGCTATAGGTGCAGGGACAGGTACGACAACGCTTAATAATAACTTGTCAGTCAATCTTGTCGATAACAATGCAGACGCGCTAGATATACAGCAAGGATCTGACAACTACATTAATGTGTCAACGCTTAATGGAGGAGAGAACATTTCTTTCGGAAATGCAGTTCTCAATCCAACATATACATTCATAGGATCAGGGCTCACAACTGTCGGTGGAGATCTTGCTGTTAACGGTGCAACCAGCGCAGACATTACAACAACAACAGCAACAGCCTCCATATTCAACACAACGGCAACAACTGTTAATGCATTTGGTGCTGCGACAACATTGAATATTGGTGCTACGACAGGAACTGCTTTAATTAACAATTCAACCGTAGCAGCACCAAATGCACGTCTTGGTGTCGGAATAGCTTCCCCTATCTCTGCTCTTCAAGTAACTAGACCACTTACACTTGGTGCAACAGGAAAAGCATTGGCTATCTTTGACCAAATTGAAAATCAAGATATTCTAACAGCTTCTGCTTCAGGTGTTACCCAATTTACAATTTCAAACAACGGGAACATCACATCAACCGGAGATCTTGCACTTAACGGTGGAGACATTACTACAACAAATACAACAGCCACAGTATTTAACACAACAGCAACAACAGTTAATGCCTTCGGTGCTGCAACAACTCTAAATCTTGGAGCAGGAAGTGGAACAACAACAGTTAACAATGCTTTAACCGTTACAGGTCTTGCAACATTTAACGGAGGAGCAACTGTCTCTAACGGTCAAACATTCCAAGCACTTGGTTCTTCAACATTTAATCCAGACTCAACAAACGACGTTGTCTTTACAACTGATGGAGCAGGTGGATCATATGTACAGATAACAGGGCTTTCAACAGCTACTGCCAATCTGCTGTGTATAGATGGATCAGACAATTTAGTTAGATGTTCTTCTTCGTCGATTTCTTTACAGACTGCATACGATGGAGGAAATACGATAACAACAACAAATAATAGAAACATCGGCTTTACGCTTGCAAACACAGTAACTGATTCTAATTTTGTTGTTACAACTGCAGCTGATTCAACAGGATACTCTTATTTTGCACTTGCTGATGGAGGTTCTACTCCACCAACGCAGTTGATAATGCTTGAGAACTTAGACGTTGATACCGCTTTGGCCAATGGCATTGTTATCCAATCTGAAGCAGGTCTCATAACAACAGCGCTAAATCTTTCAGACCCTGAAATTGTAACGGCAATTGCACTCGGATCAAATGACATATCAGGTACAAATTTCTCAGTAACAGGTGCTAATGGAAATGTAGTCGCAGGAGATGTTGCTGCAAATGGTGGAGACGTTACGACAACCAACTCCTCTGCAACTGTATTTAATACTTCAGCGACAACTGTTAATGCATTTGGTGCATCAACAACTCTTAATCTTGGTGCCTCAACAGGCACTGCAACAATTAATAACGTTACCCTTTCTCTTCCAAACGCAACTGCAATTAATGCCGCTCTTGCAACAGCAAACATTGACACACTAAATGTTGGTGGTGGATATGGAACAACCGGAGTTACCATTTCAAATGCAGGAGATATTCAGGCAAATGGAACCCTTACTATTGATGGAGCTTCCCTTCTTACAGGAAACGTCACAGCAACAGGGGATGTTGCAATAAATGGTGGAGACCTAACATCAACTGCAGCAACATTTAATCTTTTATCTACCCCAACAACAGTTAACTTTGCAACTGACGCAACTACCTTATCCCTCGGTGATGCAACTGGAACAACAACAGTTAATAATGCATTAACAGTTACGGGACTTGCTACATTTAACGGCGGGGCTACTGTTTCGACAGGGGACACTTTCCAAGCATTGGGGCAATCAACCTTTAATCCGGACGGGACAAATGACGTTGTCTTTACAACTGACGGAGCGGGAGGATCATATGTTCAATTTACAAATCTTTCAACCGCAACTGGATCAACTCTTTGTCTTGATGGATCGTTCAATTTAGTCTACTGTTCAGCTGCTTCTATAACTTTGCAATCTGCTTACGATGGTGGAAATACAATTGCAACAACTGATGGGAGAGACATATCTTTCACGCTTTCTGATACTGCAACTGATTCTAACTTTACTATTACAACAGCAGCCGACTCAACAGGATACTCATACTTTGCCTTGGCTAATGGAGGGACAACTCTTCCCGCACAATTAATGCTTATCGAAAATCTCGACGTAGACACTGCACTTGCCGCGGGTATTAAGATTCAATCCGCTGCAGGTTTGATTACAAATGCACTTGATCTTTCAGATGCAGAAATTGTTAATGCATTGTCGCTTGGACAAAATGATATAACGGCTACCAACTTCTCAGTAACAGGATCCTCAGGTCTTATTACAACATCAGGAAACATCGCAGTAAATGGAGGAGACATAACAACAACAGATACGTCAGCAAATATATTTAACACTAATGCAACAAGTCTTAATATCGGAGGTGCCGCAACGACGTTAAATCTTGGTGCCTCAACTGGAACTGCAACAATAAATAACCTCACCCTCTCTCTACCAAATGCAACTGCAATTAATGCTTCTTTGGCTACAGCAAACATTGACACACTAAATGTTGGTGGAGGTTATGGTTCGACAGGGCTCACCATTTCCAATGTAGGTGACATTCAAGCAAATGGAACACTTACTGTTGATGGAACATCCTTACTCACAGGAAATGTTACAGCAACTGGAGATGTTGCAATTAACGGTGGAGATCTAACGTCAACTGCAGCAACATTTAATCTTTTATCTACCCCAACAACAGTTAACTTTGCAACAGATGCAACCACCCTTTCCCTTGGTGATGCAACAGGAACTACAACAGTCAACAACGCCTTAACCGTTACAGGGTACTCAACATTTAACGACAGAACAACCGTATCTACAGGTGTTCAATTTAATGCTTCAGGTTCTGCAATATTTTCACCAAGCGGATCTGAAGACATAACTTATAATCTTGATGCGGATTCGGTACTTACCCTTAATGGTCTTCAGACGTCACCGGGCCAAGCATTATGTTTGGATGGATCTGAAATTGTTGTTTATTGTACCGGAGCTCCATTTGGTCTGCAGGCAGCATATGACACAGGAAATACAATAACAACGACTGACGCACGCAATATAGGATTTACTCTTGCAAATACAACTACCGATGCGTTATTTACAATTACAACTGCAGCCGATTCAACCGGGTATACATACTATTCCCTTGCAGATGGTGGGAGTACATCTCCATCCCAACTGGTTCTAATCGAGAATTTAGATACAAATACTGCTTTAACAAGCGGCATTAGAATACAATCCGCTGCAGGAGGAATTACAAATGCACTTGATCTTTCAGATGCAGAAATAGTTAATGCTCTTTCATTGGGAGCAAATGACATTACGGCTACCAACTTTAGCATTACGGGATCATCTGGGGACATCACAACTTCAGGAGACCTTGCTGTTAATGGAGCAGATGTTACAACAACGGCAACCACATTTAATTTGCTTAACGCAACTGCAACAACAGTCAATGCATTTGGAGCTGCAACGACGTTAAATCTTGGCGCTTCTACTGGAACTGCAACAATCAACAACCTCACTCTCTCTCTTCCAAATGCAACTGCAATAAATGCCGCTTTGGCTACTGCAAACATCGACACACTTAATGTTGGAGGAGGATACGGAACAACCGGAGTTACTATTTCAAACGCTGGAAATATTCAAGCAAATGGAACACTAACTATTGATGGAACATCAACCCTTACAGGAAATGTCACAGCAACTGGGGACGTTGCAATAAATGGTGGAGATTTGACAACAACTGCAACTACATTTAATTTGTTAAATTCTACAGCTACTACTATCAACTTTGGAGGTGCCGGAACAACAATCGCAATCGGAGCAGGTGGTGGCACAACAACACTTAACAATAATCTTTCAGTTAACATAAATGACAATTCTGCAGACGCATTTGATGTCCAACAAGGATCTGACAATTACATAAATGTAAATACAACTAATTCTTCGGAGAATATTTCATTTGGAAATACAACAACAAATCCGACCTACTCATTCCTAGGCACCGGCCTTTCAACGTTCACAGGAGATATAGCTTTAAATGGAGGAGACTTAACAACAACGCAAACAACAGCTACTCTCTTTAATTCAACTGCTACAAACCTTTCAATCGGTGGTGCCGCAACAACTCTTACTCTTGGTGCCAGCTCCGGAACTGCAACAATCAACAACACAACAGTTGCACTTACAAATGCCCGTCTTGGAGTTGGAACAAATAGTCCAGTCTCTGCTCTTCAGGTAACCCGACCATTAACACTTGGTGCAACAGGAAAAGCACTGGCTATCTTTGATCAAATTGAAAATCAAGATATTCTGACAGCCTCTGCTGGTGGACAAACAAGATTTATAATTGCAAATAATGGAGACGTAACAACAACAGGAGACGTTGCAATAAATGGTGGAGACCTAACGTCAACTCAAGCAACATTTAATCTTTTGTCTACCCCAACAACAGTTAACTTTGCAACGGATGCAACAACCGTTTCAATCGGAGACGCTACCGGCACTACGACTGTCAACAACGCACTAACAGTTACGGGTCTTGCAACATTTAATGGAGGTGCAACTGTATCAAATGGCCAAACATTCCAAGCTCTTGGCGCATCAACATTTAATCCTGACGGGACAAATGACGTTGTCTTTACAACCGACGGCGCAGGAGGGTCATATGTACAATTTACAAATCTTTCAACCGCTACGGGATCAACTTTATGTCTTGATGGATCATCAAATCTGGTTCTTTGCTCCGCAGCATCCATTACGCTTCAAACTGCATACAACGGAGGAAATACAATTACAACAACAGATGCCAGAAACATTGGCTTTACGCTTGCAGATACTGCTACAGACTCCAATTTCGTTGTCACAACAGCAGCAGACTCTACTGGATACTCATACTTCGCACTAGCTGACGGAGGTTCTACTCCTCCTTCACAACTAATGCTTGTTGAGAACTTGGATGTTAATACAGCGCTTTCTGCTGGAATAAGAATCCAATCAGAAGCAGGTCTTATTACAAATGCACTTGATTTGTCAGATGCAGAAATAGTTAATGCCCTCTCTTTGGGAGCAAATGATATTACGGCAACTAACTTTAGTATTACCGGTTCAACCGGGAACATCACAACGGGTGGAGACGTTGCGGTTAATGGAGGGGATCTGACTACCACTTCATCAACCGCAACTCTCTTTAATTCAACTGCTACAAATCTATCAATCGGAGGTGCAGCAACAACACTTACATTAGGTGCCAGCTCTGGAACTGCAACAATCAACAACACAACAGTTGCACTTACAAACGCACGTCTTGGTGTTGGAATAAATAGCCCTATCTCTGCTCTTCAAGTGACCCGTCCATTAACACTTGGTGCAACAGGAAAAGCATTGGCTATCTTTGATCAAATTGAGAATCAAGATATATTAACAGCTTCTGCTTCAGGTGTTACCCAATTTACAATCGCAAACAACGGGAACATCACTTCAACTGGAGACCTTGCACTTAACGGTGGTGATATTACTACAACAAACACCAGTGCTTCACTATTTAATACAACAGCAACAACATTACTAATAGGTAATGATGCAACCACCCTATCCCTTGGTGATGCAACAGGTACTACTACTGTCAACAACGCACTAACCGTTACAGGCCTTATTACAGCAAATGCCGGCCTTACCGTCTCATCAGGCCAAACACTCCAAGGCCTTGGACCGGTATCTCTTGATCCCGATGGTACAAATGATATTAGTTTGGTTGTCGACAATGCGTCAGGTTCATTCTTAAATATAGCCGGTCTAACCTCAGCCACAGGTACTGCTCTTTGTATAGATGGTTCGGATAATGTTTACAGATGTTCAGCCGCTTCTATTACGCTTCAAACCGCATACAACGGAGGAAACACAATTACAACAACTGACGCTCGTGATATAGGATTTACTCTTGCAAACACTGCTACAGATTCTAACTTTACAGTTACAACTGCTGCTGACTCAACGGGTTACTCTTACTTTGCACTTGCTGATGGAGGTAATACTCCTCCGGCTCAACTACTACTTATAGAGAACTTAGACACTGACACAGCACTTCCTGCAGGTATAAAGATCCAATCCGCTGCAGGTTTGATCACAAATGCACTTGATCTCTCAGACGCAGAAATAGTTAACGCCCTTTCATTGGGAGCAAATGACATAACGGCTACCAACTTCTCAATTGCAGGTTCTACAGGGAATGTAACAACGGGTGGAGACGTTGCGGTTAATGGAGGGGATCTGACCACCACTTCATCAACCGCAACTCTCTTTAACACTGGTGCTACAAACCTTTCAATTGGCGGCGCTGCAACAACTCTCACCCTTGGTGCCTCAACAGGTACTGCAACAATTAATAACGTTACCCTCTCTCTTCCAAATGCAACTGCAATCAATGCTGCAACAGCTACAACAACCATCGACTCATTAGTTTTGGGCGGAGGATACGGATCAACGGGAGTATCAATTTCCAACGCGGGAAATATTCAAGCCAACGGAACACTTACAATTGATGGCACAAGTTTGCTTACTGGGGATATAACTTCAGGTGGAGACCTTGCACTAAACGGCGGAGACATTACTACAACAAATACAACAGCTACAGTATTTAATACCACCGCAACAACAGTCAATGCATTTGGTGCCGCAACAACCTTGACGTTAGGTGCATCTACAGGAACTGCAACAATCAACAACACAACAGTTGCACTTACAAACGCACGTCTTGGTGTTGGAATAAATAGCCCTATCTCTGCTCTTCAAGTGACCCGTCCATTAACACTTGGTGCAACAGGAAAAGCATTGGCTATCTTTGATCAAATTGAGAATCAAGATATATTAACAGCTTCTGCTTCAGGTGTTACCCAATTTACAATCGCAAACAACGGGAACATCACTTCAACTGGAGACCTTGCACTTAACGGTGGTGATATTACTACAACAAATACAACAGCCACAGTATTTAACGCATCCGCAACAACAGTGAATGCATTTGGTGCCGCAACAACTCTAAATCTTGGAGCAGGGAGTGGCACAACAACTGTCAACAACGCACTAACCGTTACAGGTCTTGCAACATTTAACGGAGGAGCAACAGTATCAAATGGCCAAACATTCCAAGCACTTGGAGCATCCACATTTAATCCTGATGGGACAAACGACGTTTCCATTGTCGTCGATAATGCAGGAACTTCCTTCCTTAATATAACTGGACTTACTTCTGCGACTGGAACAGCTCTTTGTATTGACGGTTCGGATAATGTTTATAGGTGCTCCGCTGCCTCATTTAGTCTGCAATCTGCATATGATGGAGGTAACTCAATTGTTACAACAGACGCTAGAAATATTGCTTGGACATTGGCTAACACTGCTACAGATTCTAACTTTACAGTAACGACTGCTGCTGACTCAACTGGTTACTCTTACTTTGCAATGGCAGATGGAGGCAATACTCCTCCAGCTCAACTACTACTTATAGAGAACTTAGACACAGACACTGCACTTCCTGCAGGTATAAAGATTCAATCCGCTGCAGGTTTGATCACAAATGCACTTGATCTTTCAGATGACCAAATTGTCAATGCTTTGTCACTTGGTCAAAATGATATCACTGCTACCAACTTCTCAGTAACAGGATCCTCAGGTCTTATTACAACTTCTGGAAATATAGCGGTTAATGGTGGAGATATTACAACGACGGACACTTCGGCTAATATATTTAACACCAATGCCACTAGCATTAACTTTGGAGGAGCGGCAGGAACAATTTCTATTGGAAACGCAACAAGCGTTACGACTATTAACGACGACTTAGTTGTTTCAGGTGCTGCTTTCGATGCACTCTCAGCTTTGGCCCGAGTTGATTCCCTTGAAGTTGGTGGTGGATACGGAACAACGGGGGTTACTATTTCAAATGTAGGTAACATCCAAGCAAACGGAACCCTAACTATTGATGGAACTTCTCTTCTCACCGGCAACGTTACTGCAACAGGGGACGTTGCAATCAATGGTGGAGACTTAACATCAACTGCAGCAACATTTAACCTTTTGTCTACTCCAACAACAGTCAACTTTGCAACGGACGCAACTACTCTTTCAATCGGAGATGCAACAGGAACTACAACAGTTAATAACAACTTGGCAGTAACAGGTACAACAACTTCAACTGGTCTAGTTACAGCAAATGGAGGCCTTACAGTATCAAGTAACCAAACACTAACAGCTCTTGGTCAATCAACATTCACCCCTTCAGGTACTAACGATATAAGTATCACAACCGATGCTGATTCATTTGTTAACATAACCGGTCTAACTACCCAGACAGGTTCAACTCTTTGTCTTGATGGTTCATTTAACCTGGTCTACTGTTCTGCGGCCTCAATAACTCTTCAATCTGCATATAACGGAGGGAATACAATCACAACAACAGATGCACGGGACATTGGATTTACGTTAGCAGATACATCAACTGATTCAAATTTCACGATAACAACTGCAGATGGATCAACTGGATATTCTTCATTTGTAAGAGCTGATGGGGTCGGAACTTCTGATCCTTCTCAGCTTATTCTTGTTGATAATCTTGACACTAATAGAGCTGTTGCAGCAGGGATTAAAATTCAATCCGCTGCAGGCTTGGTTACAAATGCACTTGATTTGTCAGATGCAGAAATTGTTAATGCTCTTTCTCTTGGAGCAAACGATGTCACGGCAACCAACTATTCAATTACTGGCGCGAGCGGAAATATTCTAACTAGCGGGACAGTCGTTGCGACAGGAGATATAACAACCGGGGGAGACCTGGCTGTGAATGGAGCAACAAGCGCTGACATCACTACAACAACAGCTGCCGCCTCAGTATTTAATACCACAGCAACAACTCTACTTGTCGGAGGGGGTTCGACTACGCTCACCCTTGGAGCATCGACTGGTACTGCAACAATCAACAATGCTACCCTCTCTCTTCCAAATGCAACAGCAATAAATGCGGGTCTTGCGGTTACAACAGTTGACTCATTGGTTATAGGTAATGGTTATGGTTCAACGGGAGTGTCAATTTCTAATACAGGCAATATTCAAGCAAACGGCACATTAACAATTGATGGAACATCACTTTTGACAGGAGACATTACAACAGCAGGAAACATTGCTGTTAATGGAGGAACTGTTTCAACTACTTCAACAACTGGTAACCTATTTAATGCAACCGCTACAACACTTAACATTGGCGGTGCAGCAACAGCAGTAACATTAGGTGCTACAACCGGAACGTTAAATCTTCAAAACCCAACCATCAATGTAGGTGGTGGATCGGCTACAACAATCCAGACAGTTTCAAATGACAATTTGACGTTAACGCCCAATGGAACAGGAAACCTGTTCCTTTCATCCGACTTTGATTCATCTGTGTTTATTGGAAATGCTACAACTCAATCTCCGCTTTCAATATCTGGCGGAGTCGGATCAAACGCGTCACTAATCGTAAATAACATTAACTCAGGAGATCTAATTGCAGCATCTGCGTCGGGTACGACACGCTTTAGGGTTGCCAACAATGGTGATATAGCTTTCTACGGAGGTCAATCAAATCCGATAACCCTTACTTCGGCAGCTTCAGCGCCAAGAACTATCACGTTGCCTGATGAATCGGGTACGTTCTGTCTTCAGGGATCAACTTCTTGTGGTTTTGCGCTTGGTACCAACTATCTCCAACTAAATCAAAAGCTTCTCTCCCCTATTAATTCGACTTACGATTTTGCCATTGGTGGAGATTCAACAGCAAGTGCAAAATTTGGATTCTTAAATGTTGCTGGAGGTACACCGACAGCTTCTATCTCTGCTTCAAGTGGTAATATTGCAACCACTCTCTCAGGCCTTGGAGTTTTGGGAACGACAAACGCCCAAACTTTAACTCTTGGAAATGTATCAACTGGAGATATTAGCTTTAGACCGGGCAACTCAGCTGCTAGTCTTTATCTGTCATCAAGTAGTAATGTTGGAATTGGAACAACAAACCCTTTGTATAAGCTAGACGTTATCAATGGATCCGCCAATACAGGTACTGGTGGATACGGGGCAAATCCAGGAAGTTTTGCTGTGACAGGACCCGACTTGGCAATGTCAGCAAGTGGCGGCAATATGGTGTTTACAACTAATAGTAACTACGCTGCGGATGCGGGCGGATCTATCGCATTGGGTGGAAGATATATTTCAGCCTCTTCAAACGATACTATATTTGCCAAGATCAAGGGTGCAAAAGAAAATTCAACAAGCAACAATAGAAACGGCTACCTGTCTTTGGGTACATATAATCACAATGTTGATTTAATGGTAGAAAGGGTTAGAATAGATTCAAGTGGAAACGTTGGAATAGGAACTGCCTCCCCCCTAGAACTACTTGATGTACGTGGTAACGCAACGGTATCAGGAAGCTTAACTTTGGATGCGCTTGCTTCAATACAAACGACCAACAATAACACCCTTACTATTGGAGGTAGTACGACCGGCAACATCCAACTTGTAGATCCCGTAATTGTTTCGGGCTCAAATACCTTTACTGTTGGAACAGGATTGACGTCATTAGGAGGAGCTCTTAATGTAACAGGGATAGCAACGTTTAACGGAGCGATAATTGGTAATAGTACAGCCGATTTTAGAAGTGTAACGGGCATCACAGTTGGAGAGGATACGGGAACCAACACGGCTGGTGTAGTTAAATTTATAAGCGCAGGAAGCAATAACTACTCCACAATTTTTCAAACAGGAACCCAAACTCAAGACGTTACCTATACCCTACCTCTAGATGATGGTACAAGCAACTATGTGCTTTCAACCGACGGCAATGGAATATTATCCTGGCAGTCAGCAGCCGGCGTTGGTGCCGGAACAATAACGGCAGTAGGAAACGTAGTATCAGGTAGCGCATTCACAGGGAATGATTCCTCTGCCAACAAGGGTAACAATTTAATATTTGAAGGGTCAACCTCAACCGACAACGCAAATGACATTACGGTAACAGCTGTTGACCCAGCGGCTTCTGTTACCTACACGCTACCAGATATAGGTACAGCAGGAACATTTGCTTTCTTGGAAGGTACCCAAACATTCACTGGTGCAAAGACATTTGCCGATCTAACAATTTCAGATACTAACATTCCTCTGTCTGGTGGAGATACTACTATCGACGTGACAGGCGGTGCAACTCGAACACTAACACTACTCAACTCAACAGGTGGACAAGTAGCTAATTTCGACCTTTCAGATGGGTCATTATTTACTGCCGGGACGTCTCGATTAACCAATACTGGAGCACTTCAGAACATAACGGGTTATTCTCAGTCCTCCGGTAATTTCGCCATTTCAGGATCTGGAACAATCTCAACAGGAACTGGGAATATAACATTGAATGGAGCAACTACTATTTCTTCTGATCTTAACTTCTTGGTTGCTTCAGGAAGTGGTACTGTTGCGTTCAATAATCTGACAGGAATATCAGTTGGTAACGACTTATACACTGGAACAAACAACGTTAGAGGTCAAATTGAGTTTGTGTCTGATGGAGATAATGATTACTCAACGGTATTTAGGTCAGGCACCCAAACACAGGATGTAACATACACTCTTCCTCTAGATGATGGTTCCAACAATTACGTTCTAACAACTGACGGTTCTGGTCTTCTATCATGGCAGTCGGCTTCTGGTGTTGGTGCAGGAACTATCACTGCAGTTGGAAATGTATTGTCAGGAACTGCATTTACCGGTAGTGATTCGCTTGCTAACAAGGGTAATATTCTTATATTCGAAGGATCAACAACAGTTGATGACGCAAATGATATAACGCTTACGGCAAGCAATCCATCAGCATCCAGAGTCTTTACTCTTCCCGATCTTGGTACTGATGGAACATTTGCTTTCCTTGAAGGGCTACAGACATTTACGGGTGCAAAGACATTTGCCGATCTAACAATTTCAGATACTAACGTTCCACTGTCTGGTGGAGATACTACTATCGACGTGACAGGTGGTGCAACTCGAACACTTACAGTACTCAACTCAACAGGTGGACAAGTAGCTAATTTCGACCTTTCAGATGGGTCATTATTTACAGCTGGGACGTCTCGATTAACAAATGCAGGAGCATTACAAAACATAACTGACTATTCACAATCTTCCGGTAATTTTGCTATTTCAGGAAGTGGAACCTTCTCTACAGGAACCGGGACTGTTTCATTAAATGGAGTCGTCACAACCGCTTCAACTATTACAACCGGTGGCAGCGCAAGCGTATCTGGAGATCTTATCCTTGCCGGTGCCCCCAGAACTATACAAGGTACTGCAAATAATTCTTTGACATTGGGTGGAAATACGACCGGGAACATAGATCTTAATGACAACACTTACATACTAGGTACTAATACATTCACTGTTGGCACAGGCCTTACTTCTCTTGGAGGTGCTGTGAACGTTTCAGGAGTTGCAACTTTTACTAACAATATTGCGCAAACAGGTACAGGAACACTTTCAACTGGAACGGGCATTGTTTCTCTTAACGGCAACACGACCGTTGCATCAGGTGTCTCATTTACGGCAAATGGTCCTGCTACATTTAATCCGGATAATGCAAATGACGTACTCTTTGCAACAAGCTATACGGATGGGTCATACATCCAAATAACAGGGCTTGATACACAGTCAGGAACACAGCTCTGTGTAGATGGTGGTAACTTGGTTGTTAAATGTAGCGCGGGTTCAACTACGTTGCAGGGAGCATACGTTGGAGGCAATTCAATAACAACTTATGACAGCCGTGACATTATATTCAATCTTGCAGCAAACGAGAACTTTACGGCTACAACTTCTGCAGGAGCGGTTGGGTACTCGTCTTTTGCACTTGCAAACGGATCAAATCCAAATCCTCCTTCTCAGCTTGTGTTAATTGATAATCAGGATACTAATGAAGCACTGGGTACTGGACTTAGAATAAAATCAGCTGCAGGTGGAATAACTACCGGTATAGATCTTTCAGATTCTGATATCGTAAATGCTCTTTCTCTTGGAGCAAATGATTTAACAGCAACAAACTTCTCAATAACCGGCAGCAATGGCAATATCTCAACGAATGGCTCACTAACTGCAAGCGGAGATATTAATGCAAATTCGGGATCCATCGCGACAACCCAAACAACTGGTAATCTCTTCAACTCAACCACATCAACTGTCAATATCGGAGGAGACGCAACGACGATTTCAATAGGAGATGCAACGGGAACGACCACCATAAATAATGCAGTGAATGTTACCGGTCTTCTTACTGCAAACGGAGGATTAACGGTACCATCGGGTCAAACATTAACTGCAAATGGTGTTGTTAGCCTAAATCCAAATGGTAATAATGATGTCACAATTACAACTGATTACACAGCTAACTCAGATCTATATATTCTGGGTCTTGAAACTCCAGGCACTCCAGGGACTGCTCTTTGTGTTGAAACCGGAACGGATAGAATAACTAAGTGTTCGTCTTCAACTTTCACGTTGCAGGGTGCTTATGATGGAGGGAATTCTATCACTACCTCAGCTGGCCGTGATATTAGGTTCAATTTAGCTGGAAACGAGAACCTTACAGCAACTACTTCAGCAGGATCAAATGGATATTCTTCTTTTGCCCTTGCAAACGGATCAAATCCAAATCCTCCAGCACAGTTAGTTCTTATCGACAATCAAGACACAAACGAAGCATTATCAACTGGTCTTCGAGTAAAATCAGCAGCAGGGGGAATCACAAACGCACTTGATCTATCAGACGCCAACATAGTCAACGCCCTTTCATTGGGAGCAAACGACATCACGGCTACCAACTTCTCAATCACAGGATCATCAGGTCTTATTACAACTTCTGGGGATGTTGCTATCAATGGTGGAGATCTCACTACAACCCAAGCATCATTTAATCTGCTTGCAAGTCCTACAACTCTTAATGTTGGAGCTTCCGCAACAACTCTAAATCTTGGTGCCTCAACAGGAACCGCAACAATCAACAACCTCACCCTCTCTCTTCCAAATGCAACTGCAATTAATGCTGCTTTGGCAACTGCCAACATTGACACACTAAATGTTGGTGGTGGTTACGGTTCAACGGGAGTGACCATTTCAAATGCAGGAAACATCCAAGCAAATGGAAC
>CAYTCO010000031.1:0-15007 GCA_964436385.1 uncultured Gammaproteobacteria bacterium | reverse complement strand
CTCAGGAAGTTGATCGAGTTTAAAAAATTGATAGGAGTAAGCGTCGCTTCCCGCTATTGGCTCCCCTTCCGTTTCCACCAAATAAGCAAGTGCAATAACTTGTTTTGGATCTCTTTCGGGCTTCGTATAAATATTTAAAAATTTTGAAGAGATAATTTTAAGACCAACTTCTTCTTCAACCTCTTTTTTTAATGCTTCTTCGGCTGTTTCGTCAAATTCGATTCCGCCTCCAGGAAGCGCCCACATATCCTTGAATGGTTCAACAGCTCTTTTGATGAGTAGAATTTCGTCGTCTTTTATAATTAATGCATCGACGGCTACTCTTCTATTCCTGTATCTTCCACAATGAGGACACAGTTCGTTATCTGCTAGCATAGGAAAAGTATATCAGGTGTTAAGAAGTTTTTTAGGCACAAAAAAACCTTGCTTTATGGCAAGGCCTTTTTGTGAAAGCTTATTAGGCTTTTTCTTCTTCAGCTGGGACTGCTTCTTCAGCAGGCTCAACCGGTGCTGCTTCTTCAACTGGTGCAGCTTCTTCGGCCACATCAACTGTTTCTGCGGGTTCAACTGGTGCAGCTTCTTCAGCTGGCGCGCTTTGTTCGCCGCCTTCTGAAAGAGTCACATTCTTTGCACTTTGACGGCCATTATCGCCGTTTTCAACTTCAAAAGATACGGTTGCTCCTTCTTGTAGTTGATCAAAAGAAACTCCGACTAAAGCTGAAGAGTGAAAGAAAAGATCCTTATCATTTCCTTGAATGGAAATAAATCCGAATCCTCTGTCTGTTTTTTTCTTAACTGTTCCTGTCATGATTTTTAATACCTCCTTTCACTATTTTCATTATACTATTATTTGAGGGGCAAAGTGTCCGCTCTCCCCTAATCACAATTTGGGACACTCATAAGACATGGCCACTGGTCGACAAGAGGTAAGAAAAGTAGACTTCTCAAGAAGCTTTTTCGCTTTTTCCATGACAAAATTATATCACTCTGAGTTTGGGGTCTCCCTGTTATTTGTTATAAAGTGAGGCAGGAATTATTTGGCTGCGCTTTATTCGCCGGCTTTTCGGATTGTTTCAAGGTCAATTTTCTTCATTGGCATAAAAGCAGCAGTTACCGCATCCGCTTTTTGAGGGTCGCGCATCATCTCATCCAAGATCCTTGGTGTTACTTGCCATGTTACACCAAATTTGTCCGTACACCATCCACATTGCTCGGCTTCAGGAACAGCTGAAAGCTTCTCCCAGAAGTAGTCAATTTCTTCTTGTGTTTCACATTCAATAATGTAAGAAGTTGCGCCGTTAAGCTTAAATTGATCAACAGGACCACCATTTAGAAACATGAAGCTTATTCCATCAATCTCACACTCTGCCGTCATAACGGATCCTTCAGGCCTTCCACTAACTTCTTCAGCTGCCTTGGGTGTTTTTGTTATGTCTCCAATTTTTCCCTCGTGATTACCAGGCGCTGAATTGAAAGTATCTATGTAGTATTTTGCGGCCTCTTCGCCGTCATTGTTGGCAAACCAGATGCATGTAATGAGCTTGCTCATATTATTTATTCTAACACAGTGCAAGAGCCAGTTGGAATTATTTTCTTGAAGCTCTGCAAGTCTATCCCAAGTTTTGTGTTGCTTCTTATGGTAGAAAACACCAAAACTTATTTTGTTACTCTCTGAAGAAGCGCTTCAGAGAGATTATTGTCAAATATAGGCGTCGATTTCTCTCAGGTCGGTAAAAGGGATATTCTTCTTTCCCGCCCATTCATTTTTAAAAACTCCATCGACTTCAACTCTTGAGTTTTCACCTACTTCCGAGGCGGTAGAGGGAAACATAGTTAGGATTTTTATATAATTCAATCTTTTGAGCATTCCCATTTTGTTCAAATTCAGCACCGCCAGGTTCAGACATAATGTGATTATAACAAAAGGTTCTAACAGTCCATTCAAGGGTATTAAAAAATGAGGCGAATTTTATTTGCTCTCCGGAATTTGGCTTTAGCTTGGAGAACATTCAAGCAGTGTTTGAGGCCTTTCAAATCCAACCCAGCTAAGAATAAATACTATTACTTATCAAAGATTACAGTTCTGCTCTTAATTATCAAGGAAATAATGAGCGACAATAGGAATATCATTGAACCCATGAAGCAGGCTGTCGTAAAGATGTTATCGGTTGCAACCCCAGAACAGGATACCTTTGGGCCCAGTTTTTGAATATAAAAGTTATATATCTCTAACGCTAAATTAGACCAGGCAAAAATAGTCGAGCCGATAAGAAGAAGCACTAGCCTTTTTTGATGAATATTCTTTCGCTTGTTTGGCATCCTAAGAATATATAGCGACCAGATAAATGCTCCTAAAAAAGCGAAAGCTCCATAGAAGCATGGTGTTATTATTGGGTTAGGAATAATACAGTTTTGTACCCTGGTGTAGGAATGATATAAGTCATAAAAACGAGAAAAGTCACTGTAAACGGTAAACCATGCAAATACGGTGCCAATGAGCAGAAAAACAGACTGCAACCAATATAGTTTTTTCATTAACTTCTTTTATAATTTTTTCTGCGCCCAATTTATGAGATAAAGTATGCCAACGACAGATGCTGGTAGAAATATTCCCAGATACCAACTTAACGGTCTGGTAAAACCAACATCCAATACATAAAAAAAGGCAAACCCAAGAAAAATAGTTGCGCCTACTAGGTCATATTTCCAGGCAATCGCAGTAACAATGAGAAGAATGAGAGATGGTAGCAGGTGTATAAAAAGAGGCAGTAATATTTCAAATCCAGAGTATTCTGAAAAAACGTCAAGAGCAAAGATAGAGATGAATATTACAAAACCTATACTAAGAAGGCGCGGTATCCAAAAAAACAATTTTTTGGGAGAAATCATTTTTTAATGATACTCTTATGACGTGAAATTTGCAGTGATACAAATCAATTTCAAGATTTAGTACACTATTCGGTAAGTGGAAATTGAGGCTAAAATATGTGCTCCGCCTGGTGGAAAATACGAGAACTTATTTCCTAGCTCAATAAGCTAAATTAAAATACTGTTAAATATATACCTGCAATAACAATAAGTGCAGCAATAATCTTTTTCCACTCTTCTTTTCTTTCTCCTAAGAAAAAGTAAGCGACAACAACATTTAGAAGAACCGATGTGGCAGCGAGAGGAACTACTGTGGTAACAGTGCCTAATTGAAATGCTCTTAGTGAAAAGAATATGGTAAGTGCCCAAGCAATGCCTGTTGTTATATACCACTTTCTGTCGCTTCCGTTGTACTCTCTTAAAACTTCAGAAGGCTTAATCCTTTCGCCAAAAAACACCATTAAAGCAGGGAGGAATAAGGTAAGCATGATATAAAAAGGAAGATTAAAATTCCTTGAAATTCCAATATCGGTAGAAATTGCCGCTGCAAAAAAGAATGAAGCGATTACAGCTACCCAAACAAATTTGTTAGCTTTTAAAGCACCTTTTTTATAAAACAAGAAAATATTGCCCAGCAATATTAATCCTGCCCCGATTAATTTTTGTAAGATTAAGCCTTCTTTAAAGATGGTTAGGCCAATAATGATAAGGAAAACATTAGAGAGCTGATTAATTATGGAATATACAGATACTTGTAGATGCTTTCGAGCAGTAGTTTGAAGCCTGTCATTAAGGGCATAAAAAATGCAAGCTGCAAGTAAAAGGATATATATCTTGGGATCAGTAGGGATGATGAATGGGAAGAATGGTGCAAGAATTAAAACTGCGATGCTCGCAAGTATTTGCAATAATACTGTTGCCGCTCCGTCCCTTTGCACATTTCTGACTGCTAATTTGTAACATTGAAAAAAGACAACAAGACTAATAAGGTGAGCAATTAAATTAAATTGCCATGTGTTTAATAAGTTCACAATATTATTCTACTCCGAAGGTAGGTGGTATTGCAGATGTAAATACCAATTTAGTTAACTCCTTAGTTTAAAACCAGATACTTCATTTGCTAAAGATTTTATAATGTCTTCTCGTGAAACTTTTCGATTCTCAATCGGGGGTAATCCTGGATCGTGCATGATATATGAATTTTTATCTCCCTTTTGAATTAACACATAGTGTAAAGAAAAGCCTGGTTTGTTATTTAAAATTCTAGAATTAACTTCAGCACCAATAATGTAGCCTTTATTCAGGAGGGAATCAATATCTTCAATTGTCGCGAGTTTTGTTATGTGCTGTACAGATTTTAAGTATTGAGGTATTGCATCAAAAAGCCTAGTAATATTAGTCTGTGTAAGATAGTATTCTGCAGTCTGATGGTCATATAATTTTTTGAGATATTCTTCTTTTTCCTCAAAGAGTTTTTTGTAATCGATTGTTTCAATGTTTACAATATCTACGCCCCTACTTGCGAGGTCCGAATCGAGTAATAAGTGCCATACACCTTTCTTTTTTTCAGCTCTAGCTTTAACTTCTAATTGTTCAAAAGAAAACTTTTCGTCAAAGAAATAATCGTAAAGGAAGCGATATACCGCTAGCACACAATACATGCCGTCTTCATGATTTGGATAAAAGGGGATCTTCTTCACGAGCTCATTATATCATTTGGTTATTCATCATCGGGAGGAAATGAGGGCGTTGCAAGAGACTGATCTGGAAATTGTCTTGGCAATGTTGCTCCACTTGCCATTGTTGTCGGGCTTGTAGACGGCCAACGATTTTGGTTATTTTCTTGCAAGTCTAAATATCGACCTGCAACCCTTTCCTTCAATTCATCTGATGCGTCTAAAAGTGATTTTAAGGTAATGCATGAATCCTCAAACACTTTGAAGAATTTGTCAGCATCTAATACAAGTTTTCCACCTGCACTTGTACTAAAAATGTTAGGGTTTTGCCTACTAATCCCCGCGTTTTTAGCAAAAAATTCATGCGTTAACCCATGACGGAAGATCTGAATAAATGTATTTCTGTGTTGTTGAAATATTTGTAGATTATTTCCAAATGTTAATTCAACATAAGCCCAAAATCGATCCTGCGTTGCTCGCACTAACTGACTATGTGGGAACGTATTATCGAGAGTTCCTAATGTCAACCAATTATACAACCGCACTTGCCAATTAGAATATGGCCTCCTTTTTCCAATTCTTCGATACTCTGGTTCTATGAACTTTCTCAAGTCTTGATTGCTCTTTCTCCAACTTTGCTGCCGAGCCAGCCACTACCATTTTCTTATTATTGTCCACAAGCGTAAGAAATGATTGAAACAGGTCGAGCCATTGGTCAAATAAAAGCTGGGTAGGTGTAACTGATTCGTTGGCATGAAGTGTTTGACTAATACGAGAAAATTGTGTTGAAGTAAAGACATCCCTCAATCCTCTCTTGAGGTTTGGGTTTGATCTGTTGAAAACGTAAGACACGAAATCCCTATATAACTTTGCCTGGTGTTCTGAAATCAGAGGAGTTTCTCTCTTTCTGATCCGCAAAAGGACAATCTCAATGCTTGGACGAGGGTCAAAGTCAGTCTTTTGAAAGTTGTGTTCAGTTGTAAGCTCAAACCAGGGTTTTATTGTCACTGAAAATAAAGTTTCTTTACTCAAGGGAGAACCTGTATATTTCAAGGCTGATTCTTTCTGAACGATCAAGTAGGCATCGACTGGGGATTGAGAGGTGTTTATCAGCTTTCTGATAATATCTGCTGTTTTATTGAATGGGATGTTTGAAAAGACCTTATACGGCTCTGAGGGTAAATCAGAAGCAAGAAAATCCCCTGCTTGAATCTGTACATTAGAATAATCTCTGAACTTTTGTTTCAGCTTATCAACCAGCCCCGAATCAGTCTCAATAGCTATTACTTTTCTGCAACGAGAAGAAAGAATCTCTGCAATAACACCTCGTCCTGAACCAATATCAATTACCATGTCATTTGAATCAATGGATGATTTCTCCACTAACCTTTGAACCAGTTGAGGATCTCTCAAAAAGTTTTGAGAGTATTTGATGCTATTTCTTACATTTTCAGTTCTCTGTTTCATAGTTTGAGTTATCATGGCTGATTACCTTTTATTTCAGCACGTTCCAATAAGTGCAATGCAAGGCTACTCAGGGAGAGATACTCGTATGCTTTCTGTGGATCGTCTATCTCGGCATCAGAGGTATGACTTTTCTCGTTTCGAAACATATCAATCGCCATAGTCAAAAACTTCACCCCATTATTGAAGTCATCATCAACATTAGATGCAGCAGCTCCTTTGATGTGAAGTTTTCCCTTCCCGAAGGCTTCCGATCCAGTTTCAAAACTAGTAAGACTTCTGAGCCTATCTCTGACCACTTTGAAGCTTTTCTCAACGGCTTCTGCATACTCACCGCTTTCGAATAATCGCTGGCATTTACTAAAAATGTCTTGATGGAGTAATGATAAGTCTGTCAATA
Source organism: uncultured Gammaproteobacteria bacterium (assembly GCA_964436385.1). Classification (GTDB taxonomy): domain Bacteria; phylum Patescibacteriota; class Microgenomatia; order Levybacterales; family GWA1-39-11; genus JAUSNA01. The sequence goes on along the minus strand of CAYTCO010000031.1, from coordinate 8,599 downwards.
TCGGTCTATTTACAGAATCTGATACTGGAGTACCCTGTAATTCATACCATTTTATAAAGTGTTTAGCGGCCTTGAGAAACTTCTGAGCATTTCCAACAATGGACTCAGCCTCATATACAACAGCATCATAGTAAATGACTGCTGGTTGGATTATGCCCTGAGCCACAGCTTCACTATCTCTTGTCATCATACTTCGAGACATATAACTGGCAATGTATGACTTCAATTTCTTTCGTGGCTCAACCTTTTCAATATTTGCCAGAGGATGGGTATTGTCTTTCCCAGCGATAGAAGTTATGAGAAGCCCTATTTGTGTTTGGAAATCTTCGATCTCTGATGCCAGCTTTTCATTACTTTTCTCAAACTTGTTCACGTTGAAATTGCCACCGACAAGCTGGGCAATTTTCTGCTTTACATCATCAGGAGTCCTTTCTTGCCATCTCTGAGAAAAGCCGTTGATTCCTCCCCATTCGACGCTGAAGGCTTCGTCATAGGGAGGCTTTTCAAAATCTCCGTAATGAAGTTTTGCAAGATAACCAAAACAAGAACCACTCCAGGAATCCCGAATCTGATCGCAAGCCACCTTCATTTTCTCTGCTTCCGATAAAACTTTCTCCAAGGTTTCTGTATATTTCTTGTCGAAATCTGCAAGCAATTTCTCTAACTGTTGAATAATGTCTTTCTTTACCATATTACGCACTGATTATATCAAGAGTTGGCTCATAGTTGCTACACACTTCGTAAATCTGAAACCCATTCTGGAAAATGCGATATGGCCTATCACATCAACCCACTTGGATACCCTCAATTTGACACAGTTTGTTCGGCTGTTACGCTATAACTATACATTTCAAAATTACTAAATTAGATGGATATGACGATGAAAAGTAAGGATATTAGGAACAGAAAAAATAGGAAATCTTCAAAACTTCTCTCGCAAGCCGAAATCATCAGAAAGATCAACAATTCCACAAGGAAAAGTTACAAGTTGTTTGAATTGCTCATTTGGAATAAAGATGTATATGAAAAATGACCTGATTGTTATTGATTGGCCGACAAAATTATTTGCAAATCTTGATGTGTCAGAAAATACCAGATTGGAATACGGAGCAAGAATCCGTCTGTTTATTGAGTACGTTCAAAAGAATGGCTTTACCAAAAACAGCTATCTGGAATATAAACGCTATCTGGCGAAACGAACTGATCTCAGCGTTAGCACAAAGAATAAGTATTTGATTGTGGCAAGAGTTTACTGTAAAGAACTGAATCGGCAAGGCTACTTGCCAGTTGATGTCACTCAGAATATCAAGTCCTTCCAGCAATCAAAGAAACACAAGCGTGACGGATTTTCGGAGGATGAAGTACAGAAAATACTTGCATATTTGCAAACACTTCCAGAAACTCACGCTACCTGGCGTATCAAAGCGTTGATAAGTTTGCTGATTCTCCAGGGTTTACGACAAATTGAAATAATAAGACTGAATGTCAGAGATCTTGATTTAGCTTCCAAGACTGCCTTCATTCAGGGAAAAGGTCAGGATGATAAAGAAGTCGTTGATCTTCACCCTGTCACAGTTACAGCACTCAAAGGCTACATCAAAAAATACAGGATCGCTGATGGAGCGTTATTCACCAGTACCAGCAATAAAAATCATTGCCAGCGTTTAGGAACACGAACAATCCGCAACATTATCAATCCAATTCTTAGAAATCTTGAAATTGACAAATCGTGCCACGGATTTAGGCATTACTTCACCTCGAAACTCATTCAGTCATATAAAGGTGATCTACTCACAGTTGCCCAATATACGAGACACAAGAGCTTAGAAACACTCCAGATTTACAACGACAACATCAAAAGAAAGGATGACCTACCAAGATACTATCAGACATTTAGCAGTATCAATTTTCAATCAAAATGAGCGTTCAATTACCAATAATACTTATTACAAGTAATTCATTTTACATCATCAAAATATGACTAAAACAACACCCCAAACCGAGGAGCAGAAAGTAGAAAAGTATAAAGGCTTTGAGTTGAGAACAAAGAATGGATACAAACTCGATGAAGTAGTGTCATGTCTCCAGAAAGAGATCCGCAGAGGAAATGAACTGATGGCTTCTTACTGGGCATTTGAGATGAATGAGTCTGGTTACTGGCGGTACTGCTTCAGAAGATTGCAGGTTATATCTGGTGAGGATTGCGGCCTTGCGAATCCAGAGGCGATGATTCTGGTTAGCACCACATACTCCTCCCTGTTGGCTCAAGATAAAGTCAAGAAAATCATTCAAGTTGATAACAATATCCTCGGGTTTATTGTCTCCTACATGGCTCGGAGTAAAAAATCCAGAGTGATTGATTATTTAGGCGGTATCCTCCTAAAACGCAAAGAACAAGGTTGGAAACCTGAAATACCCGAATATGCCATAGACGAACATACAGAGCGAGGTCGTGAGTTAGGAAAAGACGATAACGAGTTTTTTCGAGAAGGGTCAAGAATTGCTAATAAGCAAAAGGTTGAGGGGGAGGATCAGATCAAGAAAGAATGTTTAGACCTTTACAATTTCTATGAAGAACGTGACGAATCGCAGTTTTGAGAACCAAATTATCGAAAGGTTGAAAAGAACTCAGCCATACTTACTCCGAGGGCTTTTACGACACGCTCCACGTTTATCATGGAGATATTCTTTTCTCCTCTCTCGACTGTCCCAATGTATGTGTTATGTAGGTTCGCTTTATCGGCCAACTGCTCTTGGGTCATTTCTTTCTGCTTTCGCAGTTCCCTTATGCGTTGCCCGAAGCGTTCCAAGACTTTACTTGCTGGCATACCCACAGATTAGTAAAATACAGTCGAAGAATACACAGTCTACGAATTCAATTTGTGCTATAATTACGCCTATAACCAATCATTTCTCTAAAAAATGCAAATTGGAAAATGAATATGGAAATTACTAAGAAGATTTACCTGATTTCGGGGACATTGTTATTTACTGGCATTATTTTCGATATTGTCGGTTTTTTGCTCCTCGCCTTCGTTATCGGAGTGCCTTTCCTTGTTATCGGTATTCTCTTGACTGTGATCGGGGCAATAGGTGTTCTTCTGCTTATTCCAGCCATAGGGTTTGAGACTGCCAAAGCCTTGACCAAAACAATCATCCAGAATCGAGCCAAGATAGCCTACGGCTTGTTCCATAAACCAACTCGAGAAGAAACCAAAGAAGCCAGAGCAAAACTTAGAAATATGTTTTTGAGGAAGGAGGTGAAAAACGTATGAAAAAGAAATGTAAAAGTTGTCAAACAGAGATTGACGCAAAGGCTAAAAAATGTCCACATTGCCAAGCAGATCAGCGGAGCTGGTTTGGTAGGCATCCGATACTCACTGGAATTATCGCTATAATCATTGTATTTGGAGTGATTGGAGCAGCAGGAGGCAGTAAATCGGGCACTCAATCGTCAAACCCTACTGCTGAAACTGCAAGTAATAAGCAGGATAACAGCCAGAAGGTATTTGGACTCAACGAAACGGTGCAAGATGGTGATCTCGCCTTTACAGTTACAGATGTGACGACTGCCAAGACATTAGGCAACTCGTTCACACAGAAGAACGCTCAAGGTACGTTCTATGTTGTTACAGTAAAAATTGAGAACAAAGGTAATAAGACAGCCACTTTTGACAGCTCAATGGGAAAGGTAACAGATGATAAAGGTCGAGAGTTTGAACGCTCAATCGAAGGCCAGACAGCAAAGGGATTGGCACAAGGAAATGTTGATCTGTTCTTACAACAGATTCAGCCATCACTTTCAGTAACAGGAGACTTAGTATTTGATTTGCCCTCAGATGTAAGTAATCCAATGCTACTTGTCAAAGGTTCGTATTTTGGCAAAGGTGCAAAGATCAAGTTACAGTAAAGATTAGGCCTAATCTTTTCAGGAAGCCCCTCCGTAATTGGAGGGGTTTTCTTTATTTCTGTATAATTATTACTGGGAATATGACAGAAAATAAAACAAATCGAATCCGAGAAAAAAGAATTGAAAGTCTGAAAAAAGCTAATCAAGTAAAATACTCTGAATATCCTACAACAATTCATGCGTTACAAGAGAAGATACACGCTCGCTTAGATCAATATCTAAATTACGGATTTCCTACAATGGTTTGCCTTCGGAAATTATGCACAGAGTTTCCATTCGTTAGGCTTCCAAGCTATAAAGCTGTCCAGAATTATAGGAAAAAATATCACGTTTTGGGTTGTAAATATCAGGAAACAATTGAGGCTCAGAACGTAAGACTGAATAGCCATCTGTCAAGATTTGATGGTCTATCCGCTAAGTGGAAATAGGTCATCGACCCAAATCGTGCATATTAGACCACGATTTTCCTCATTTTCGTAAGGGTTCATCCCACACATTGCAGGGAGGATAATTACACCTGTTTTGTTCTTCAAGGCTAATATAGCCCTATTCAAACGTAACGTGGATGCACCTCTAAAAATGGCACTTTTGAGTCCTAAGATTTGCTACAATACACACGTATGAAGGATATAAAATTAGTAGATTCAGTCATAAAGACACCAGGGTTCATTGAGCAACGAATGGTAAAATGCGGAAAAGCTAACTGCAAATGCACCAGAGGTAAATTACATGGGCCATATTTCTATTACAGATATTGGAAGCTGCACCACAAGGTTTGGATTCAAAAGAGGAAATATGTTACACAAACTCAAGCCGAAAAACTAAAAAGGGCAATTCAAAACTATAAACAAACAATATCGCTTATGGAGAAAAATCCATACCGAGCATACAGAAGGAGTGTTACAAAGAACATCAAGATAGGTATTTCTGGCATGACCCAGAGAAAACTTGTAAGTGTTTCTGCTCTTATGAAGAGCTTTGTGTAAAACCAAATATAAAAATTGATATTCAGATGAAACAGATTCAGATTGATATTACCGACAAAAGAGTTTATGCCCAGATTGCCTTCTTGGTGGATAGCCCCACCTTTTTAGATTTGATTGAAAAGGTACGTTCAAAGTTTGAGATTGTAACCCCTTTTACCTCTGGTAATTCCTGGCATGACCATGTAATCAGACTGGCGGGTTATGATCTTGATGAGTATTGGAGCATGGAAAAAATTGAACCAGACAGTAAAGACTGGGACAGAAAATCCGATTGGTTGAAATCTACAGAACAAAACTTTATCAAAATGACAGCCATTGAAAAAGGGTTCATGGATGCGGTTGTAAAAATCAGAAAACTGCACCACTACCCAGTGTTATTTGACTCTGTAATTAGACAATCATTACTCTTTCATCGTGTCACAGATTTCAAAACGGCTATGGCAGTAATGACTTATAACAACTTGCCTTTCAGTACAAATGAGGACGATCCTATTTTGGCAATAGTTGTAACACCAAGCTCAAGCAAAGAAGATGTCTTAGCCGCTTTTGAGGAATCAAAGAATATGAAGACTCAATACGAGTTTACAAATCCTCTGGAGAGTAAATTGGATAATGATACGGTAACAAACATCGAAAGAAATCGAGCCTGGCATTGGGAACAGTATTTAGGCAAGACCTACAAGAAAATCTTGGTGGATTGGAATAATAAGTGTTCTTATTTCAAAGCTGGGGAAGAACACCCCAATGGCAAAACTTGTGAGTATTGCAGTTTAGAAAACCAAAACATGCTTGAGAGAGCAGTTGCTCGTTACCGCCATAATCTTCAACTCGTAATCCCCAAAACTGACATTTAGAGTCTTATCAAGAGGTAAGGGTTTTCCCTTCAAATCGTTGTTATTCTGTACCCAATGGTTCGAGAGTAGTTTCTCAGCCAGGGTAACAGATGAAAACTAAATCAAATAAAACTATCCTTGCCCCTAAGTGGCTCACTGACGAACTTCAACTCAAAGTCAGGAAATTGTACGAACCGAAATACAATCGTCCCCTCTCCGATCTCGAAGTAATTTCTATTGCCGAAAATCTCACATCGTTTATGGAACATTTTTACAAGTTCAAATGGAGATTGGAATATGCAAATGAATCCAAATAACCCCAACGAAACGTATACCAAAGACCTTGCTCACGCAGCAGCGTTATTGACAGCAGGAATCAAGTTGATTCGTCTGGAACGAGAAGCAAACTTTTACTGGTTTGTGTTTGACATCAAAGGTGCAAATGAAGTGACCAATGCCTACTTTTCAGGTGAACTGCAACAACCAGTCAAGCAGTACAGCATGAACATGCGGTTTCTCAAAGATCGGCTGTTTGCGGAAAGGTAGCAGCTTATTAGTAACAGATTGATATGAAGATTCATTATAAAACTAACTTTGTCGGATACATCTCCGTCCTTCGTGGTATTTTATTGCTTCTCAGAGAGAAGGATTTTGGCTTCACTCAATTAGGAGCTTATATTGCTTTCGTCATGCAGGCAGACTTTGATAAACGTCACTCTAACTACAGATTAGTTATCCGTGACGACAAAGAATTAGCAAAAGCATGGGGTTGTAGCCTTTCAACAATTCATCGAAGACGCAAAGAACTTATCAAATTGGGGTTGTTAGAGGAAAAAGACGGAATTACAGAAGTGACTAATTACTATCTGTTCGATAAAGAGTTTGTTCGATTGTTTGCCAAACTGACCGAGTCAACATTGAAAGGATTATTTGCAACTTCGCACAAAGATATTGAAAATGAGGAATATTTTATTGCAGAAATGCAAAAGAAGTCATCTCAAAATACCCCCCAAAGCTCTAATTTTCCCTCTAAGGGTGAATTGGGTTTATCTGAGGAAGATATCAGTTATATCAATGATAGTTTAGGAGGTAATAAAGAGGAATAATAAGGCAGTAATTCTGCTAAAATTACATTACTCGTTACATATGAATATGGATAATGATATTACATACATTGAATATGCTCGGAAGTCATCCGAGGCAAAGGAAAAACAAGTTGCTTCACTCAAAGATCAACGAGCAGAAAATATAAAGGTTGAAAAACGAGAAGGACTGCGTGTCAAATTCCGATTTGCCGAGAGCCGATCAGCATATAAGCCCCATAACCGACCAGATTTCGACAAAGCTATTCAGTTGATAAAGACTGGCAAAGCTAATGCTTTCCTCTGCTGGAAAGAAGATCGTTTGTGTCGCAACCCTGAAGAAGGAGGGATAATTCTGCAACTCCTTCAAGATAGGATACTCAAAGAAATCCGTACAGCTACTGGAACAGTCTATACGCCAGATTCAGACCATTTGATTCTTCAAATCCATTTTGGAATGGCAAATCAATACTCTCGGAATCTTAGCCAGAACGTAAAACGAGGACTGGATCACAAGTGTGAACGAGGCGAATACCCAAGGCCAGCCATTCTTGGGTATGAAGGATTTGGTATTCGAGGACAACGGATAATCAGACCTCACCCTGTCGAAGGCCCACTGATCCAACAAGCATACGAAATGGCTAAAACAGGTGGATATTCACTGTCTCATATCACCAAGATACTGCATGACAAAGGATTGCGTACAAAGCGAGGTAAGAAAATCAGTAAAAGTCATTTGCACAACATCCTCACCTGCATTGTTTATTATGGATATTTCAATCATAACGGTGAGTTATTTGAAGGAACGTATGAACCTCTTATCACCAAGAAACTGTTTGATGATGTACAGGAATCTTTACAACGGCGTTCTCGCCCAAAGGTAAAGGTCTGGGAACACACATATAATGGATTGATAACCTGTGGCGATTGCGGATGTCAAATTACTACTACAGTCAAAACCAAGCACTTCAAACGCACAAACAGGACTGTTGTCTACACATACCACCACTGTACCCATCGCAGAGGTGTCTGCAAGCAAGAGGCGATTACTGGTAAACGACTTGAGAGATTACTTCTTGAAAACATGGCCAAGATCAAAATTGATGAAGAATCGTGGCGACTGGGTATTGAATTATTCAAGGCTAAATATCAAGAAGAAATGGAAAAGTTCTCCAAGCGTGGTAGATATTTACAGAACCAACTGGATACCATCCAAACACGGCTCAAGTATTTAGTACGCATGAGAGCCGACCAGGAACTAACTAAGGATGAGTTTCTGGAACAGAAGGCAGAACTTCTCAATGAAAAGAAGGAGGTCAAGGAAAAGCGTGCCGATAATGAATACTCTGCTGACACATGGTTGGAACTCTGTACGAAGTACCTTGATAATGCCTTTTCAGCCAAAGAAAGGATCGAACATGGCACAAGGGAGGAGAAGCGTGACTTGATTCTTGATCTGGGTCAGAACCTTACTTTGAAAGGTGGAAAACTCGATTTCCGCCTCAAACAACCATACGATGTACTGCTCTTGCCAGAATATCGTACTAATGTGCTCCGCGACTAGGATTCGAACCTAGAACCTTGAAGTTAACAGCTTCCTGCTCTACCATTGAGCTATCACGGATCATTCAATTCGTGAAGACTGTGTTCTACAGACTATCACGGATCATTTTTAAAGAAATCACTCTGAATTGCGAGTGGTAGTTATTTTATCACCTAGAAAAAAATAAGTCCAGGTATTCCTTGCACCACTTCGTGTTGTAAGTCCAGGTATTCCTTGCACCACTT
>CAYTCO010000030.1:10369-15337 GCA_964436385.1 uncultured Gammaproteobacteria bacterium | reverse complement strand
GATATCCTAGATAAATACATTAAATTTTTCGAAGAACGTGGGCATACACGCATTGAAAATTCGTCTCTTGTGCCATTCAATGATCCAACAACCTTATTTACCTCATCTGGCATGCAGCCTCTTGTCCCATTTTTATTAGGCGAAAAGCACCCATCCGGTACCAGACTTGTTAACGCGCAAAATTCTTTCCGTGCACAGGACATAGATGAAATTGGTGATAACCGTCACACGACTTTTTTTAGAATGCTTGGGAATTGGTCATTAGGGGATCCTGCCTCGCCTGGAGAACCAGCGAGTCAGGGCGGGTATTTCAAGAAAGAACAACTTGCTTGGTTTTTTGAATTTTTAACAGATGAGTTGGGACTTGATCCAAAAAATCTATATGTCACTGTTTTTGCAGGAGACGAAACAATTCCGAAAGATACTGAAAGTTATGAAATTTGGAAAGGGTTGTTTGAGAAAAAAGGAGTGAGTATGGAAAACCGGATATTGGAATACGGAGTAGAAAAGAATTGGTGGTCAAGGGCAGGAGTACCAAGTAACATGCCAATTGGAGAACCGGGTGGACCTGACAGCGAAGTCTTCTACGACTTTCAGACTCCACATGACACCTCATTTGGAGAAAAGTGCCATGTGAATTGTGATTGCGGAAGATATTTAGAAATTGGAAATTCTGTTTTTATGCAATATATAAAAACAGAGAAAGGTTTTGAGAAACTCCCAAAGCAGAATGTAGATTTTGGAGGGGGGCTTGAGCGACTAGTAGCATCAACAGAGAATAAGCAGGACGTATTTCAATCAAGTCTTTTCTGGCCGATCATAGAAACAATAGAGATTGAAACTCAAAAAAAATATAAAGAAAAAGCAAGAGAAATGAGAATTGTTTTGGACCATTTCTTAGGGTCGGTATTTATTGTTTCGAATAATGTAAAACCAGCAAATAAAGAGCAGGGTTACATTTTAAGAAGACTTATCCGCCGCGGACTTGACAACTTTTATCTACTCGGAGGAAAAGAAGTTTCAACAGTTTTGGAATCTATTGTTTCTCAATATAAAGATACAGATCCAATACTTGTTGATATGTTTATGGAAATAAAAAATACAATTCTTGAAGAAGAAGCAACTTATCAAAAAGCACTAACTGGAGGCAAAAAACTCATAGAAAAAGAAATTGCCCGCCTTAAAGACGAGGTGAAAGTTGGCGACGAACTAATGGGTGTAACAATGATTTCCGCAGACACTGCTTTTAAAGCGATTACTTCATTTGGACTTGGTCCGACACAACTTGAAAGTCTTGGTTATTCATTTAACAGGCAAGAACTTGCTGACAAGATAAAAGCGCACCAAGACTTATCCCGATCAGGAGCACAGCAAAAATTTGCTGGTGGCCTTGCAGACAGCTCCGAACTAACCGTTAAGGGACATACAGCAACTCATCTGGTCCACCAGGCCCTAAGAGACGTTTTGGGAGACACATTACATCAGACAGGTAGCAACATTACTTCAGAGCGTGTAAGATTTGATTTTACATACGACCAAAAAGTAACAGAGGAAGAACTTAAAAAGGTCAAAGAAATAGTTGACAAAAAGATAGCTGAAGATCTTCAGGTCCATTTTGAAATTATGCCACTTAAGAAGGCTCGGGATTTAGGAGCAATCGGACTTTTTGATGATAAATATGCACAAGACGTAAAAATTTATTTTATTGGAGATTATTCAATAGAATTTTGCGGGGGTCCTCATGTTGAGCATACAGGTACCATCAAATCATTTGATATACTAAAGGAAGAGGGTGTTGCACGTGGTGTGCGCCGAATCTATGCAAAGGTGACATAATGGTAGATATTAAATGTATGATGGTAAAAATCTTTCATTTATCATTAACCATTTGTCATTAAATCATGAAGTTTCCTGCCATACCATTCTTAACTAAGTCAGTTAGTACCGAGTTTTTTCTCGCTCTTATTTTCGAATCCGACAAGATATCCTCAATCCTTTTTAAAGAGTCAGATAAGACTTTAGTAATTCTTGCTTCTCATGAGACTCTCGTTGATCTTGAAGAATCAACGGCAGAGGATTTGATAGTCAGTTGCGATAACGTTATTTCAAGAATAGAGATGAGTCTCCCTGACGGGGCTGCACTTGAGAAAACCATTTTCGCTGTTCCATATGCCTGGGTCGAAGAAGGAAAAATTAAGCCAGAAAGACTCGCTCAATTAAAAAAGATAAGCCAAGAATTGGCCCTTACCCCAATGGGATTTATCGTGTCAGTCGAGGCAATAACAGCCTTCTTGCAAAAAAAAGAGGGAGCCCCTATTAGCGGAATTTTTGTTGAGTTGTCAGAAAAATACCTAACGGTTTTTATCGTTAGGGGGGGAAATATTATTGACGTGAAGCACGGGGTGGTTGAGGATGGTGTTGAAGCAACCGTTGAAAAACTTCTTTCCCAAGTAACAAAGCTTGATGTTTTGCCTTCTAAAATAATACTTCTTCACAATAAGGAAGCGGAGGCAATATCACAGAAATTCCTATCTCATCACTGGACCAAAGAACTCCCTTTCATGCACTTGCCTCAGGTAACAATTCTTGAAAAGGGCTTTGAGAACGAAGCAATTATAAATGGAGTCGCGTCCCAACTTAACGTCTCGATCAAAGGTGAAATGGTAACTCCGTCCAGTGACTTAGGAGTGTCTGTTTCTGCTTCTTCTGGAGTTGTCGATACGGATACATTCGGTTTTATGATGGATGAGGATGTTGCAGACAAGAAGGAGGAAGTTGTTGACGTTAAGACCCCAGAGGAGGAAGGATTTAAATTCACAGAAGAGGTGCCAGCGGAGGCTATCATAAAACACAATGGTATTACTTCTGAAAAAGAAGATGTGGAGGCTGAATACGAAGAGGATACGCCCATTGAGGAGGAAGACTCAAGGGTAACTAAGGCAAGTGGGATAGCAGGCTTTTTTACTCCTCAAACGCTTTCAAAAATTCCTAAAATGATTGGAAATGGAAAGCAATTTATGGTGCCCGCAATTGCACTTCTTGTAGTCGTTGGTTTCTTAATCGCTTACTACACGTTAATTGTTAGGGCAAAAGTAATTGTTTTTACTGACCAAAAGGAATTTGCGCAAGATCAAATGGATATAACGCTTACTTCAAATGGCGAATCTTCTTTTGAAGATAAAATTCTAAAGATCTCAACGCTAGACAAGGAGGTTGAGGGTGAACAATCCCAAGAAACAACTGGCAAGAAGGATACAGGTCAAAAATCAACGGGAACAATTACAATATTTAATAAATCCGAAGGGTCAAAACAGATAGATAAAGGAACAGTTGTAACATCTTCAAATAATCTAGAATTTACACTGGACAGTGCGGTTACAATCGCATCTACTAGTTCTTTTGCTACAACCTTTCAAAGCGCGTCTGTCAAAGTAACCGCTTCAAGCTTTGGTAAAGAATTCAATCTTCCATCTCAGACAAACTTTACTGTTAAGGGGATCTCAACGTCTGATGTTTTTGGTCGGAATGACGCAGCATTCTCAGGTGGAACGAAAGAAGTGATTCAAGTAGTTGCTAAAAAAGATCTAACTGCGCTTGAGAATGAAATGACTGAAAGGCTTCTTGATAAGGCAAAAACTGAATCGGAGAGCAGCCTTTCAGATTCTGATGCATTGATCCCAATGTATCTGTCCTTTGATTTCAAGGAAAAGAAATTTGATAGAAAGGAGAACGATGCGGCAAAAACTGTAAAGCTTAATGCAACGATTGTCTACACTCTTGGTACATACAACAAAGATGAGTTATTGAAATTTATATCCTCTTCTGATGAATTTGATGTGCCAGACGAATTTAAGCTATCAGATCAAGAAAGTAAAATCACGATTTCTGATATAGAAAAAAGCGGCAATGACCTTTCTGCAAAGTTGGCATTCAGCGCAATATTTAAGCCATCACTAAATGAGAGTGAGGTGCCAAAAATTGTTGCAGGAAAAGGAACAGATGATGCTATCAAAAAGTTAAAGGAAACCCCTGGAATATCGGATGCCTCGATACAATACCAAAATGTCATTCCGTTCTTGCCGCAAATTATTCCTTTAAATCCTGGGAACATCAGCGTTGAAGTAAAAGCTCAGTAGGACATCGCAATGTTATGCATAGATATTCTTATGGGAGAGGTGGCTCCTTTCAAAAAAATAAAAAGAAATTTATTGGTCTTTTTGTGGTTGGTGTAGGAATCTCAACCCTTTTATATTTCTTTTTCCCACTTATTTCTTACCACTTATTTCTCTCCTCAGCATTTGCTGGAGGCGAGATAACGTCACCAATTCCTCAAAGATATGTTCTTAACGGTACAAATCCTTTGGGTGGACTTGTCAGTCACGGTTTTTCAAATGTTACGGCAAATTATAAAGACGCAAGAAATTGGTTCCCGTACCAAAATCAGAAGGAAAACACACACCCTCAGGTTGACGAATATGAATTCTCAATTCCATCTCAAGGAATTGATCATGCAAAGGTATCTGCAGTTGATTTTGATCTGTCAAAGCATTTGGTCCAATATTTTACGACTTCAAAAAGCCCAATAGAAAAAGGAACATCTGTTATTTTTGGGCATTCGACTCTCCCTCAGTGGTTTGATCCTAAAAATTACACAGCAATTTTTGCAAAACTTCATACTATTAAAAGCGGAGATGACATAATTATCACAGTTCATGGAAAAGACTATAAGTATAAAGTTTTTTCGATTGGGGTAACTGACTCAAAGGATCCAAATATTTTTTCACAAAGTTTTGATAATAGTTACATAACAATAATTACATGTACGCCTCCGGGTACTACCTGGAAGAGATTGGTTGTAAGAGCAGCATTACAAGAAGCTTAATATTTAATATTTAGCATTTAATATTCAATATAAAAAGGATAATAAATAATGGACACAAACTCAACATACATACCTACGCAGGAAGA
>CAYTCO010000030.1:4854-10269 GCA_964436385.1 uncultured Gammaproteobacteria bacterium | reverse complement strand
AACTGAGAACTGAAAACTGAAAACTGAACTATGGTGCCTAACGAATTAGCTTTAAAAGCAATACAAAAAAAATTAGTCGGAAAAAAGCTTTCCTACAAAGAAATCTTTGCAATCATGGATGAAATTGCCAACGATAGACTCGGTGATGTTTTGACAACGTATTTTGCAGCATCAGGTTACTCAAAGGGTTTTTCTTATGATGAAATTTACTATTTGACAAAAGCCATGATCGAGACAGGTGAGAAGCTGGAGTTTAAGGGAATTGTCGCTGACAAACACTCAATAGGAGGCCTTCCTGGAACAAGAGCAACGATGATAATTGTGCCAATTGTTGCATCAGCTGGATTTCTTATTCCAAAGAGCTCTTCAAGAGCCATAACAACACCTGCAGGTACTGCGGACTCTATGGAGTGTTTGGCTAGTGTGACCTTTGATGAAAAAGACATATACAAGATAGTTGAGAAAACCAATGCATGTCTTGTGTGGGGAGGGAGTTTTAAAATAGCACCTGCAGATGATGAAATTATTCACGTCGAAGAACCCCTGGCTCTTGAGAGTTTTGACAAGATTTTAGTGTCAGTTATGGCCAAAAAGATTGCTTTTGGGTCAAATCATGTAGTTATTGATATTCCGTATGGATTGACAATGAAGGTTCACCACAGGGAGGATGGTGAGAATTTAGCCAGGAAATTTAAATATATTGCCAACAAATTCAACATAAAATTAGAAGTTATCCTCTCACATGCCTATGAACCTGCAGGAAATGGTATAGGACCTCTTCTTGAGGCGGCCGATGCCTTAAAAGTGCTTGAGCAAGAGGAAACTCGCCCTATGCAGCTTGAGAAGAAGTCCCTAAAATTAGCAGGCTCGTTGTTATCTCTTTGCCTTGAAAGCGCTAGTGAGAAGATAAAGGAGGAGGCTAAAAAGTTTGAGACGCCTGAAAAATGGGCTGAGGATATACTAACTACTGGGGTTGCCCACAAGAAAATGATGGAGATAATTGATGCTCAAAAAGGAGATGCGACTATCACCTCTGATAAGTTAAAACCAGGTTCAAAGACTAAGGAGGTAAAATCAGATAAATCAGGCGTTGTAAAAAAAGTTAATAACAGAAACGTTTCGTTAATCGCAAAAATACTTGGTGCGCCGACAGACGCCAAAGCAGGTCTATTTTTGAGAAAAAGGGTTGATGATGAGGTCAAAAATGGGGAGGTTATGTTTGATATGTATGCACAGAAGGAAAATAATTTAGAGGAGGCGATTGACACATTTCGTAACTTCCCAATCTACGAAATTGAGTAGGAATTTGGTGTGGTACAATAGTTGCAAATCATGCGTAAGTTAGTAATCCTAGCTATAATTGGCCTCATAATCTTCGGAATTGTTTCACTTTGGTGGAGAAATGGAATCTCTGCTGTTAATCCTAAAGACACAGGATCTAAAGTCTTTGTAATTCCAAAAGGTGAGGCAGTCAGAAATATCGGAAATGCATTAAAAAAGGAAGGTCTCATTCGTGATCCAGTTGTATTTTTTATATACCTAAAGCAAAACAATTTGGATCAAGGAATTCAGGCCGGTTCATACAAATTATCTCCCTCAATGGATCTTGTAAAAATCATGGATACAATAGGACACGGAACAGTTGATATTTGGGTAACAATCCCTGAAGGATTGCGCTCAGAGGAAATTGCTCAGATACTTCAAAAGGAAATTCCAACCTACAGTCCGGACTGGGTACCTACCTTGAAAGATGAAGAAGGATATCTATTTCCAGACACATACTTGATCCCAAAAGATGCGGATGTTTCAACTGTAATTTCTATATTGAAAGGAAATTTCAGCAAAAGAATTGGAGAGATTGGCCTTTCAATGGAAGACCCCAAGCTTTCTGAGATCGTGATTTTGGCTTCTCTTATCGAGCGTGAGGCTTTAAAAGACGAGGAAAAGCCTCTTATTGCCTCAGTTATATACAATAGATTGGAAAATGGTATGGCTCTTGATATAGATGCGACTCTTCAGTACGCAAAAGGCAAAAGTGCTAGAGGCAAGTGGTGGGAGGTACCAACAGGCACAGATCGGCAGGTTGATTCACCCTATAACACGTATAAAAATCCAGGCACTCCCCCCGGTCCGATAGCAAATCCAGGGATTGAAGCAATTAGAGCAGCGAAGGAGCCTGCCTCAAGCGGTTATTATTATTATATTCATGACACAAAAGGCAACGTACATTTTGCAAGAACACTCGAAGAACATAATGTAAACGTACAGAGATATTTGAACTAGCCTTGAGGCTAACCTTCCAAAAGGGTATTGACAAAATATCCTGTATCCTGTATATGTAAACAACATGTAAAAAAAGATGGGTGTTTATACACTCATCGTTTTTTTTCGTGAGTTGGAAGTCAACTTCTATTCCTTTCCGATGGCCAAACAAATTAAACTACGACAATATTGGGGTAAGCAGGTAGCAAAGCTCCCTGAAATGGATCTTTTGGGAATCCAAAAGGAATCCTATCAGTGGTTTATCCGCGAGGGTGTTCAAGAAGTTATCGACGAAATTTCCCCAATTGAAGACTTTACAGGCAAGAACTGGGAGTTAAGTCTGTCAGAATACAGACTCGGTGAGCCTAAAATTACAGAAGAATTGGCAATGAGAAAGGGACTGACTTATTTCTCCCCATTAACAGTTGAAGCAACCCTCCTTAATAAAAAGACAGGAAAGAAAGTCACTCAGGAAGTTTTCTTAGGCGAAGTACCTAAAATGACTGATCGAGCTACATTTATTGTTAACGGAATAGAAAGAGTTATCGTTAATCAAATAGTAAGAAGCCCTGGAGTTTTCTTTACAGGCGCTGAAGACCCAATTACAGGAAAAACACTTTACACAGCAGAGCTTAGACCAGTTCATGGTTCATGGTTGGAAATTTCAACTACAAGAACAGACATGATCGTTGTTAGAATCGACAGAAGAAAGAAGTTCTTAGCTACTGTATTTTTGAAATCATTAGGTATTGAAACAAATGAGGAAATTTATGAAAAATTCGCAGACACTGAAGGTGCTGACATAATCGTTAAGAATACGCTCGAAAAGGATGAGGCAAAAGGATCAACAGACGCACTTATCGAAATCTTCAAAAAACTCAATCCAGGTGAACCAGTTGTTATAGATACTATTAGACAAAATTTCCGAGATACATTCTTTGATCGTCGACGATATGACTTATCAAGAGTTGGACGATACAAAATAAACAAGAAGCTTAACGGACTTAATAAGGACGTTGATATCGACACAGTAACGCTTGCTGTCGAGGATATTATCGGTATTATGAAGTACTTAATCGGACTTTCACAAGGAAAAGGAAAGGTCGATGACATTGATCATTTGGCAAACAGACGTGTTAGAAGCGTTGGAGAATTAGTCCAAACAACAGCCTTTAGAGTCGGAGCATTAAGACTAGAGCGAATTATTAAGGAAAAGATGTCTTTGACCTCAACAGATGAAGTGTATTCACCTTCACATTTCATAAATGCACATCCGATTATTGCCGCAATTAACGAATTCTTCAGAACATCTCAGCTTTCAGCAATCCTAGACCAAACAAATCCATTAGCAGAAATAGATAATCTTAGACGTTTAACCGTTATGGGTACTGGTGGTATCTCAAGAGAAAGAGCATCTTTCTCAATTCGTGATATCAACGCTTCACAGTATTCAAAGATTTGCCCTGTAAGAAGCCCTGAAGGTCCAAATATCGGTCTTGTTACTTATCTAGCACTCTATGCGCGTGTAAACGAATTCGGCTTCCTAGAAGCCCCTTACAGAAAAGTAATACAAGAGAAAAAAGGAAGCAAAACAGCAACTAAAGTAACTAGTGAAATCGTATATCTTGATGCTGATATAGAATCAGATCATTTCATAACTCATGCCGACATTCCCGTTAGTGATGATGGTTACATTGTTGATGAGTTGGTTCCTGCAAGACATCGTGGAGAATACCTTGAGGTAGAACGATCAAAGATTCAATATATTGACGTTATTCCAAGACAAGTAGTTGGAACTTCAGCTTCTCTTATTCCTTTTGTTGACCACGATGAAGCTAACCGTGCGCTTATGGGAACACACATGCAGTGTCAGGCAGTGCCTCTTATAAAGACCGAGTCACCTGTTGTTGGAACCGGAATGGAAGCAACAGTTGCAGAGGCTATGGGTAGAGTCGTTAAGGCTCCATTTGATGGAGATATAAGCTTTGTTGATGCCAATAAAGTTGTATTGTCAGGTAAAAGCGGTAAAGTTGAATTCGAAATTGAAAAATTTAAAAGAACTGCTCAAAATACTTACTTCTCAGAAAAACCAGTTGTATTTGCAGGTCAAAAAGTTAAAAAAGGTGACGTTTTGGTTGATGGACCAGCAACTGACAACGGAGAATTGGCTCTAGGTAAAAATCTTCTTATTGCTTACGCATCATATGACGGACTCGGTTATGAAGACGCTATCGTTATTTCAGACAGACTTGTTAAGGATGATGAATTAAGTTCAGTTCATATTGAAAAATATGAAGCAACTGTTGTTGATACAAAGCTTGGGCCTGAAGAGACTACGAGAGATATTCCAAACGTTGCTGAAGAGGACTTGGCAAATCTTGATGAAGAAGGAATCGTTGTTGTTGGATCAGAGGTTAATCCTGGCGACATATTGGTTGGTAAGATCGCTCCAAAAGGTGAAACAGAATTAACAGCAGAAGAAAGACTTTTAAGAGCAATATTTGGAGAAAAAGCACGTGAGGTCAGAGATACTTCACTTCGAATGCCTCACGGAGAGCACGGAATTGTAACAAGCGTTCAAGTTCTTGATCGTGATAAGGGTGATGAGCTAGAGCCTGGAACTATCCGAAAACTTCTAATAGAGGTTGCACAGCTTAGGCACGTAGTAGTTGGAGACAAACTCGCTGGACGTCATGGAAACAAGGGTGTTATTTCAAAAATAGTTCCTGCATCAGATATGCCATATCTTGAAGACGGAACACCAGTAGATATTATGATTTCACCTATCTCGGTACTTGGCCGTATGAATCTAGGACAGCTTCTTGAAGCACATGCAGGCTGGGCAGCACAGAGATTAGGTGATAAGATAGCAGTTCCGGTCTTTGAAAAAACTGAAGAAGAGAGATTGTTTGCATTACTTAAGCAAGCTGGAATTCCTGCTGATGCTAAGGTAAAAATGTATGACGCAAGAACTGGAGACGCTTATGAGAATAATGTTGTTGTAGGAATCGGATACATCATGAAGCTTATCCACATGGTTGAGGATAAAACTCATGCAAGATCAACAGGTCCATACTCACTTGTTACGCAACAGCCATTGGGTGGAAAAGCACAAATGGGAGGACAGAGACTTGGAGAAATGGAAGTTTGGGC
>CAYTCO010000030.1:0-4754 GCA_964436385.1 uncultured Gammaproteobacteria bacterium | reverse complement strand
ATTATGGAACCACAAGACGGAAATCAACAATATAGAGACGGAGCCTTTGCTCCAAAGACAACGCAACGTAAAAATGACGTTATAAACGTGTCTGACTTTGACGGTCTAAGAATCACCGTTGCTTCTCCTGAGGATATCAAGAATTGGTCTTTTGGTGAAGTAACAAAGCCTGAAACAATCAATTACAGAACATTTAGAGCTGAAAAAGACGGATTGTTTGACGAAAGAATATTTGGTCCGACGCGTGATTTTGAATGTTACTGCGGAAAATACAAGAGAATTAGATATAAGGGAATTGTTTGTGATAGATGCGGAGTTGAAGTTACATATTCACGTGTAAGACGAGAGAGAATGGGCCACATAACTTTGGCCGCCCCAGTAATCCATGTCTGGTTCTCAAAAGGATCTCCTTCAAAGCTTTCAACACTTCTTGGAACTTCACAGAAAGAACTAGAGTCAATCATCTATTACGCTAGTTATTTGGTTACGACAATTGATGAGGAAAAAAGAAAAGAAGCACAGTCTAAGCTAGATCAAGTAAAACAATCAAGGCTTGATGAGCTCAAAAAGACTATTGAAGATGAGAAGGCAAGACTATCAACAGAGGAAAAAGAAAAACACAAGGATACTGAAACAACTCTTAAAAAAGAGAGAAAAGAATTAGTTCTTGAAGAACAAAGAGTAAATTATAAGCAGAAGAATGCAGCACTTGATAAAAGACTTGAGAATGAGGGAAGCCGAATTGAAGAAATTTTTGACAGAATTGGCGATATCGTAAAGGGACTTAAGACATGGAACGTTCTTTCGGAGGAAGAATACGTACGTCTTCTTGAATACGATGTAATAATCTTTTTCGAAGTAGAAACAGGAGCCAGTGCTATTCTTCATGCAATTGAGCAGATGGATATTCCAAAAATCATTGGAGAACTTCGTGAAGAAGAAGGAAAATCATCAGGACAAAAACAGTTAAAGCTTTTGAAAAGACTTCACTTAATTGAAGCTATTAATGAAGCAGGATTTGACCTTTCATCAATGGTTCTAAGAGTTCTTCCAGTTCTTCCACCGGATTTGAGGCCAATGGTTCAGCTTAATGGAGGAAGATTTGCGACATCAGATCTTAACGATCTTTACAGAAGAGTAATTAACAGAAATAACAGACTTAACCACCTTATTTCTCTTGGAGCACCTGAAATCATCTTAAGAAATGAGAAAAGAATGCTTCAAGAGTCAGTTGATTATCTTATTGATACATCAATTAGAGCCTCTTCGACTCAAAGGCAATTTAAGTCACTTTCTGATGTGCTACGTGGAAAGCAGGGACGTTTTAGAAAGAATCTTCTTGGAAAAAGAGTTGATTATTCAGGACGATCAGTTATTATCGTAGGCCCAGAGCTTTCACTTAACCAATGTGGACTTCCAAAAGAAATGGCACTCGAGCTATTTAAGCCTTTCGTTATACGTGAGGTTATAGCGCGAGGACTTACGACCCCAAATGCAAAAGCTGCAAAGAGATATATCGAAAAGAGACCACCAGAAGTTTTTGACATCTTGGAAGAAATTACAAAGAATCACCCTGTGCTTTTGAATCGTGCTCCCACCCTTCACAAGCTTGGTATTCAGGCTTTCTACCCTGTTTTGGTTGAGGGAAGCGCTATTAAAATCCATCCTTGTGTTTGCGCAGGATACAATGCTGATTT
Source organism: uncultured Gammaproteobacteria bacterium (assembly GCA_964436385.1). Lineage (GTDB taxonomy): Bacteria > Patescibacteriota > Microgenomatia > Levybacterales > GWA1-39-11 > JAUSNA01. The sequence goes on along the minus strand of CAYTCO010000030.1, from coordinate 3,057 downwards.
TGACGGAGATCAAATGGCTATTCACGTACCTCTTTCTCAAAGAGCTCAAGATGAAGCTATTCAGCTTATGATGCCTGCTTCAAATCTTTTGAAGCCTGCTGATGGTAATCCAATTACTCTTCCAAACAAAGAAATGGCACTTGGAACATTTTATCTAACAAGCATTGATGAATCTAAGAGAAGCGAGAATCTTCCAATGTTTGCAAATCCAGCCGAAGGATATCTTGCATTATCACTCAAAATGATAACTCTAAGAGAGCCAATTATGATCAGATTTGACGGTAAGATTATCGAAACAACTCTCGGACGAATTATGTTCAATGAGGCTTTGCCAATGGTTATGAGATTTGTAAACGATGAAGTAAAAGCTTCAACCATCCGAGAAATAATTACAAAAGCAATGGTTGAGATATCAGAAGTGGAAGTTGCAAATCTTATCGACAAAATTAAGGAAATCGGATTTTTCGCAGCAACAATTTCAGGTATCTCAGTATCAACATTTGACCTTAAAATGCTTGACAACAAAGACACTCTTATCGATGCTGCTGAAAAACAAATTCAAAATATTGAAGGTGAATACCAACAGGGTCTGATAACTCTGACAGAGCAGAAAAGGCTTATGAATCACGTATGGCTTGAGGTAACAGAGAAAATGGCAAATCTTACATGGGATCTATTTGCTAAGAACGATATCGTTAGAATAATTGCTGATTCAGGAGGAGCCCGTGCAGGAAAAGATCAGATCAAACAGCTTGCTGCGATGCGTGGTCTTATCTACGATCCACTAGGACGTATCGTTGAATTACCTATTAAATCTAACTTTAGAGAAGGTCTTTCAATCTTTGAATACGTTAATTCTGCAAGAGGATCTAGAAAAGGTCTTACCGACTCAGCTCTTAAAACAGCAGACGCAGGATATCTAACAAGAAGACTTGTTGACGTTACTCATGACGTTATAATCCGTGAAGCTGACTGCGGATCGACAATGGGATACCATATTTCTCTTGAAGACCGTGAGAATGTAACTCCAATTGTTAATATGCTTTTGGGAAGAGTTGCTCTTAAAGACATAGCTTCAAAGAAGAGTAAGAAAGTATATGTTAAGAAGGGGGATGATATTGATCACGAAAAGCTCAATGAAATTCTTGCTGACGATTCAGTTGTTCTTGCTGATATAAGAACGCCTATGTACTGCAGACTCAAATACGGAATGTGTGCTGCTTGTTACGGATGGGATCTATCTTCATACAGAAGAGCAGATCTTGGAACCCCAGTTGGAGTAATCGCAGCTCAATCCATTGGAGAACCAGGAACACAGCTTACTATGCGTGTTAAGCATTTTGGAGGAGTTGTTATGTCTGACGTTACACAAGGTTTACCAAGAGTTGAAGAGCTATTTGAGGTAAGACGTCCAAAAAATCTAGCACCTGTTGCCGAAATCACAGGTAAAGCAAGCGTTGAGAAGGTTGAGGACGGATATATCGTAAAGGTTAAAAATACTAAGGTAAAGCCCGTTGAGGAAAGAGAATATTTTGTTCCTCTTGCTTCGTCACTTCTTATAGAGGATGGAGAACAAGTCGTTGCTGGTACTCAGCTTTGTGAAGGACATTTGGATCCAAAAGACGTTTTGAAAGTCGGTGGACTAGAAAAAGCACAGCAATATCTTATAAATCAGATCCAATACGTTTACGAATCACAGGGTATATCTATTCACTACAAGCATTTTGAGACTATTGTTCGCAAAATGTCTGACAAGGTCATGATCGAGACAGCAGGAGATACATCCCTTCTTCCTGGAGACCTTATATCAAAGCTTAGATTTGAAGATGAGAATGCAGCAATCATCTCAGAGGGTGGAGAGCCAGCAACAGCTCGTGAAACTATGCTTGGAGTTACAAAGTCAGCTCTTGTTACAGATTCATGGTTGTCAGCAGCTTCATTCCAAGAGACAACTCAGGTTCTAACTGATGCTTCTCTTGAAGGAAAAGTTGATGATCTTATCGGACTTAAAGAAAATGTTATTGTAGGACGCCTTATTCCAGTCCGCGAGCACTTAATGGATAATTATGTTCCTCCAGTTGAGGAAGTAGTTGCTGAAGAAGCCACTTTAAGCGAAGAAAAGGTTGATGAAGAGATTGTAAAAGAAGCATCAGCTGAGGATGTTCCAACGGAATCAGAGGTTGAAGAAACTGCTCCAACAGAAGAAGTAGCAATTGAAGAGGCAAAAGAGGAAGTTAAAGAAGACCAAGAGGCTGGAAATACCTCAGAGTAAGAGTTATAATATAGCCTCAAGTCAGGAAGTCCTCAGTCAGGTAGTTAACTAAGGACTAAAAGCTAAAAACTACAAACTAAATAATATGCCGACACTTAATCAGTTAGTAAAAAAGGGAAGAGCAAAAAAGGGAAAGAAAATTAAAGCAACGGGATTGCGTACTATTTTTAATGCAAAAAATAGAGCATATACACAAAATCCTTCACCTCAAAAAAGAGGGGTTGTAACTCTGGTTCGTACCATGACTCCAAAAAAGCCTAATTCAGCTCTTCGAAAAGTTGCAAGAGTTAAGCTTTCAAATAGAGAAGAAGTAACAGCATATATCCAGGGAATTGGACATAATTTAGCAGAACACGGAATCGTACTAGTTCGTGGAGGACGTGTAAAAGATTTACCAGGTGTGAAATACCATCTCGTTCGTGGTAAATTTGACCTTGCAGGAGTTGCTGGACGAAAGACTTCAAGAAGTAAGTACGGAGCAAAGAAAGGAGGCGGCCAAGCAGCTGCTTAATTATGGCACGAGGACATAAAGCAACACCAAGAAGAAAGTTAATAGCAGACCCAATTTATGGGAGCACTCTTCTTTCAAAATTCATAAATAATGTTATGGAAGACGGTAAAAAGACCGTAGCTCAAAAGAATGTTTATAATGCGCTTGATATCCTCAAAGAAAAAGGAATGGATCCAATCCAATCTTTTGAAAAAGCTCTTGATTCAATTGCACCAAGACAGGAAGTAAGAGCAAAAAGAGTCGGAGGAGCTGCTTACCAGGTGCCTATGGAAGT
>CAYTCO010000029.1:2084-15960 GCA_964436385.1 uncultured Gammaproteobacteria bacterium | reverse complement strand
GAGGTTGGAGTGGGAGTTGGTGGTTGTACTGGTGGGGCTGCATGGTGGTTATTTTTCTTCCTTCGGCGAAGATATATAACAAGAAGAACAACTACAACTATTGTAAGTCCGACAAGGGCTACTATTTTCCAAGGAATAACAAAGAATGTTGCGGCTGCAAATAAGGTTTTATCGCCCTTATCTCCATACGTTCCTCTAAATTCTGCAGTATACGATCCGAACATAAGCTTTTTCCCTAGGGTATTTGAGAAATCTCGAGGTGCTTCTGGGAAAATATTTTCTTCTCTCAGTGGTTGGCTATCAACTGTTTGACCAATTATGTTTTTGATAGTAACTGTTCCTCGCGGTCTAATGTGGGAATCGCTGCCGTTATAGAGCTGGGTAAGTATTTTAACAGGGCCGTATTCCCAGAAGACTTTTTCTGCGCCAAATCTTGAGACAGATGCGTTCTCAACAATATCACCGTTGATTCGCATTACAAAAAGAGATCCAATGTGGGTCTCGACTCCAGTTCCGCTTCCTTTGACCCCAATTCGATCCTGGCTTTCGTATACGACAGCTGCATATCTTCCTCCTGGTCTTGCGTCTTTAGGAATCTGAATATAGTAGGATACAATCTGGGATTTGCCTGGTGCAAGGGTAAATGTAGTAGGGTATATAGCTATCCAAGATGAAGCTGCATATTTTGCCTTATTTGGTCCAAAATCAACATTGATTAGAGGTGTTCCTTTTGTGTCCTCTACAATAAAATCACGAACTACTGCAGTAAAAGTAATTGTGTCTGTTGGACTTGTATTACTTATCTTAACCGTTCCTTCTTTGTTGCTCCCAGCGTCAAATCTGTCGTTAATAGAAGGTGGAGAAATGACTATTGTTCTGGTTTGGTTTTCTTGTGCAAGTAATGCTTTTGCTCCAATGATAAGTCCAGCCGAAACAGCCATATAAATAAAGGCTGATTTGACTAAATATTTTGTTTTACACTTTCGGGCAGTACTCATAGTTCCATTATTTACTATCTACTATTTATTATTTATTAAAATTTAATAAATATTAAATGCTAAATGTTAAATATTCTTAAAATGATGGTGTTGCTATATAGGTAACAACCGCACGATATTCACCAGGTGGTACGTTGACGTTAATTCCGGCAGCATATGCGACCGAGGTATTGCCATCGCCCGTTTCGCCGGTACCACTTCCGACTGGTCCTGATGCATCGCTTGCAATAGAAAGTGGGGTTGTATTTCCTGTTGTGCCAGTTGTTGGCCAGCCCCAGTAGCAATCATCTGCTGCACCATTGTTGCCTACTTGGAAATTACATGTGTCATTTGCTGATGCATCTTCAACCCAAGTTGTATTGTTGACGTCATTTCCGCAAGGATGAAGTCCGAAGAATGGAGCGCTTGCAGGGAAATATGACGGTGTAGTCAGAGCTGGCAGAAAATATCCAGTTGATGGGTTCATAAGGGAGCTGGATGATGTTGCAGTCAAAGCGTAGCCTCCAATGCCATTTGTCGCAACACTAATTAGCTGAGCTGCAATATTTGGTGGTGTACTACCGGCAGCAGATGTATTTTGAAGAATTCCTAGATTTACTGTGTTGGCAGAGGAGTTAATACCAGAATTAGAGGTAACGCCAAATGTTCCTGCATTGCATCCGGTATTACCACTTCCTATGTCTGATCCACTATTTATGCCAGTTATAGTAAATGATAAAGTAGGGTCAACAGTTGCTCTAACCGTAACTGATTCAATTATTCCAATTCCAACAGTTGTGTTTTCCGAGGTTGCCGATTGAGTATCAGTTGTTGAGATAACAAGCTTATATGAGGTGGCGGTGCAAGTTTCGGGTGATCCCGAGCAAGTTGTGCTTGAATTCTTTGTTGGATTAATAATTCTAGGGGCCTGTACAGTACATGCTGCCCCAGACCATGTATCACAACCCAAATAGAGTTTTACAACGCTTCCAGCAGCAATGCTACCCGAAGTAATAGTGATCGTAATAGTTGGATTGGTACCGGCAGTAGGGTTGGTTGCAACAGCTGTAAAGTTAGTGAAATTTGCAGTGTCATCCTCAACTTTTACTTGAGATGTCCCAATGCTATTCATTTGAAAAGTGGACGCGGATGGAGAAGCGGGGTTATTTGCGTCTCCTGTAGTCAAAACAGGGAAAGTGAGCGTAATTGTGTCGTTTCCACCTGTAGTATCTAAGGTCTGACCAGTAATAAACTGAATAATATGCATAGATGTAATTGGCACATATAAAACATCTGCTCCAGCGTGGCCAGGCAAAGTTATATTCCCTTGCGTGCCAGCAGTTTCTCCGAAGAAAACCGATGTAAGACCTGAGGATTGAGAAGCAACTATAGTTGCATTATCTGCGATTGCCGTGGTTGTGGTTTTTATAATCTTTGCAGAATCTGAAGCAAGAAATCTTGAGCCATTATTAAATACTGTAGCTTGAGAATCTGATGTAGCAAGTGAAGCATTTAATGGACTTGAGGGTGAGGGACGTGATGTAGTAACTGTGTCTTTAGCCGCTGTAATTGCAGCTTGAGAAGGATTTTTAACCAAAACAAATAAGCATAAAATAAATGCAAGTACCAATAAGGCCTTTTTGAGGCTAACAACGTACAATAATCTCATTTGAAAAGTATTGCTCTTCTAATTAAAAACAGATTACATATAAATAGTCAATAGACATTAGACATTAGCTTACCATCTATTAAGGAACCAATCGTGATGCATTTTTTTCTTTCGCCTCAAAAAGTCTACCAGTATGATCATAAATCTAAACTTCAACTTATAAAGTAAAATTCCAATTAGGGTAAGAAGGGCTAATGCTAAAAGAAAGAATGGCCACAGGGCAATTGCAGATTTAGGCACTTTTTTCGTTAATTCTTCGGTTAATTTCTCTCCTGTTTCTTGAATTTGTTCAGGAACAGATAACGATTCAAGTATCACATTATTGGTCGGATCTAATGAATTCTCTTCGTTAAGAGTCGCACTTGCGGTAATGGTAAACGTCCCCTCAGGTACATTTTCATACGTATATGTATAGTATCCTTGGCTGTCTGCCGTAATGGTTACGTTTTTGCCGTTAATATTGAGTGTGACAATAGCACCAGGCATTGAATAGCCAAATATTATTGCATCAGCTCCCGCATTTATTCTTTTCTCAGATAGTCCAATTGTTGGTGGAAGAAAAACGTCAGAGTAGACGACATCTCCAACTATTGGTCCTGGAATTGTTATGCATGATTCTGAAACACCGACTCTTTTAAAATCAACGGCCTGAAAGCAGTAGACTAATTCTGATTGGTTAATCAATACGTCTGATATAGAAAAGTACCCATTTGCATCAGCAGTAGTTGAGGCGAGAAATGTACCACTTTGTGTTTTTAGAATAATTGAAGCGTAAGGGGATTGGAATCCGCTTATCGTGAGGGTAGTGCTTCCAACTGTTGCGATAACTGTATTTTCTCGACTCTGAGAAAATTCTGGTCTTAGGCTTTGAGCATGCGAATTGTCTGTAAAGACAAACGTTAATCCACAAAAAATAAGGAGTGCCAAAACACGCTTCATATATTTAAGTGTACTAGAAATATTTATCATTTACTATTTAATATTTAATATCCTGCAATAGCCTCAAAGTTGAATAATTATTTATCCCGTAGTATTTGATTGAGTGTGCAAAAAATGATATAATGTTGTCGTTTTGGCCTGTTGCTGGATGGCGCTTTTTGCATGCCTACCCAGCGGGTAGGCACAAGGCACATTAACAACAGGTCAGTTAAATTCAAGGGGAGTGATATGTACCCACGCATCGACGACTGGGGGCCATTTAGACACCAACGTGAAAGGGATCGAAAGATCTTAATCACGGTTATGGTCGTCCTCTTGTTGGTAGCAATCTTCTTTCTCTGGTGTACGAATGAGTACTTTAGTGGACTCGACGACGCTGAGTCTGAACCCTTGCCTACCGAAACCGGGAGTTTTGCTCCTACCAATCCACCCCGCCAAGGCAGGTACAGAGATGTACTTTCCACCATAAACGCTTCTTGGGAGATGTAAGCGATGAAATTTCTGAGTCTGGTCCCAGTTGGGCTAATCTTTTTGGCCGTAGGGGCTTTGCTCTTTACGGCCATTGACAGTCCCTCAAGGGAAGTCTACAAGTGCCTTGCTCCGGATGGGTGCAGGGCAGTGCTCATGGCAGAGTATCGCGAAGGGACGGTTTATCCGCCTGCGCCCATCACTCTCGTTCTGTCAAAGGAACAGAGTGAGCAGCTTCAAGGCCGTGATCTCTTCAAGTTCGCCAAGGGAAGATATGAGGACCTACGGTTCTCTCAAGCTTCCTGTAAGGAGCGCGAAGACACGCTTAACCGATGGGTAGCTCTTGAGCTGTCCGAGGTCACCGACACTGCCGTCGATCCGAATTTCGACGGCGTTACCATCTGCTAAAGAGGAAACCACATGGAATCATCGAACGACACTCCGATCGATCCTGACATCCAGGCTATCAATGCAAGCATTCTGGAGGAAAGCAGGTTAATCTCTATCTTTCAGCTTGCGACTCGCTGGGGTTCAGGCAATGACCTTGCCCTTGCTCAGGCCAGGCTTATCGGCCTGGAGAAGAAGCGGGATAGGCTCACAAAGCCTCCGGTTCAACCGGAGGAACCACCGGCCGTTAAGGCCGACTGACCTGTTTTCTGGGGCCGCCAAAGCGCGGCCCCAGATCTCACAAACAATCTCATAGTATTTGATTTTTCCCTATATTTTTGCTATAATTTGCACTTCAAATAGGACTCTAGTGAGGCATTTGCTTGCCTCAAAATTAGGCCTGTTTGAAAGCAATTTTTTGCACTTTAAAAACTTTGCGAGTTAAATGTATCCTGCTCAGAGGAAGGTATATCTTGTACCTTTTTGTTAGCAGGATACAAACTTTAAGACCTGCACAAATGGGAGGACAGAAGAATGGCTAGACCAGTAAAAGAGATCACGTTCCGAGTTTTCAACCCGGATATCTCAAGCAGACTCATGCTTCATGCAGCAAGCCTGCTTCAGTACCGCAAGCATGAACTTCCGATTGACCCTTAAGCCGTCAGGCTTGCAGATGGGGAAGTGCTGGTGGCAATCATCAACGAAGACCGCGCCGCCTACGTAGGAGATCTTCAGGCTCCACAGCTTGCTGAACACCTACAAAGCGACATGTTCTGGGGCTTTATGCCCTATAGTTATGATGCCATCGCTCGGAGCGACGAGACCTTCGCCAAGAGGGTTCCCAAGCCAGAATCTAAAGCCAAGGAGAAATCCAAAGAGGATGAATCCGAAGCGGCGTGAGCCGTAACGACCAACCCCGCGCAAGCGGGGATCATCGGGCATAGCCCAAGGAGTTTTTCTGTCATGCGACGTGTCACCCTGGCCCCAATCACGGCCGCGTTCTTCGTTCTTCTTCCCCTCGCCATTACGGCCTGTGGGCAGGATGAGCCTTCCGAATTGGCCAAAACCGTCGGATGCGCTGGGCAAGGCCAGCGCTACTACAGCAAGGACGTCGATCTGCCAGAATCGGTAACGATTGACGGTGAATCCGTCAGCACACACTCAGTGTACGTGTGCCTTGAAGGCAGCGATCTGGGCTCAATGAAGAAGCACATCGGTAGTGCCATTAAGGCGACGACTGAAGAGCTGAACAACGAGTCCGCGTTTGAGACCTTTACCACTTTCGAACTGTGGTACTACAGCAGGCTGCTTGAGAACGCCAATGAAGTCGATTCGGAACTTGCGTCTGTCCTGAAGGGCACTCGCGGTACCGACAAGTACTTCCTTGTGATCGAGTACGATCCGAAACGTCTGCAGTAGCTCGCAAAGCACCACCTCGTCGTTCTATTAATGGATGGCGAGGTGGATTTTCTAAAATTTATCTCAAACCTACTTTGTATAAGTTTCCGGGGACGGTTTCATCATTGAAGTTGGTCAAGACTATGAGTCCGGATCCATCAGGCCATGTGTATAAAAATTCAGGATCAAATGGGCCTGAGTATAGGGTTGTTTTGTTGCCTCCATCGTATTCAAGTGCAAATATTCTTTTGTTTTGTACAAAAACCATATGAGCTGATGAGGGATGCCAAATAAAATCAGGCAAGAGTTCTCCACCAATAGGCTCGTATAGCAAATAGTTCTTGTCTTCCTTTATCTGATAAACATATGCAGAGCCGACCCTTATATCTCTTGTTTCTTTTGCTGAGTTTGTAGTTGGCAGAGGTGGTTTTATGAAGCTTGGCATAGTTGCGCTTTGAGAGGCAACGTAAAATATCTTATCCCCTTCTGGGGAAAGTTTTACCTTGGCAAAGTTGTCTAAAATAAATTTTCGAGAAACAGAGGGTAGGGTTGCTGCAAATTTCTGATCGAGCTGTGCTTGCGTTGCTTCCCATTGTTTTCGAACTTGATCAATAGTTGTTGTAACATTTTCTGGGGTTGTATTCATTGAGTCAGTTTTTAGCAGATATATACGGTTTCGTATTGGATTTGATACAGTAACTATCATTTGTCTGCCATCAGGGGAGAATTCGAATTCACCCGATGAAAGATCGTCAAAATCGTCACTAGCAATTTGTCTGGCAGAGGCTCCAAAGGGGATAAATCGGTTTCCTAGGTTAAATACGTAAATTCCATTGTTTTCAGCCGATGATGAGCTTACTTTATAGCCTATCATAGCCCCTGAGGGGTCAACCTTTGGGTCTTCGGCGCCTGTAAGAGTAGTTGCCTCTAGCTTTGGGGCTACAGGGAAAAGAACTGCGTCTGTTTTTGTAACAGCTTCGTTCTTAAGAACTACCTGTTTTCTCCAAGGATAGTACCCGTCTTTTTCAATTTTGACTGTGTATTCACCAGGAATAAGATTGATTGTGTCATCAGTTGCAGTTGATAATTTGTCATCGATATAGACTTTTGCACCATTTGGGGTACTTGTCAGAACTAAAAGTCCGGTTCCTGCTAGGATTTTATTCCCATCACCATCTAAATTAAGTCTGTAACCTTTAGCGTACAGTATAAATCCGTAGGCAACGAGTCCAACGGTTGTAAAAATAAGAAGCGTTGTTAAAAGTGTTTTTTTTGACATAGGGCACGGTCAATATTCAAATGATATACGCTTTTGGGGTGTGGTGCAAGTAAAGTCTTTCTGGTATATTGGATATAACAGCCGTAAATGATCCAGAAATAGTATATTGTGATATGTTTTCAAAACGCATCGGTATAGATCTTGGTACCGCCAACACATTAGTTTATCTTGCAGGAAAAGGAGTTGTTCTTAACGAACCGACTGTTGTTGCTGTGAGGGCAGATGATAATAAAGTTGTTGCTGTTGGGTCTGAAGCAAAAGAGATGTTAGGTCGAACTCCTGGGAATATTGTTGCAACGCGTCCCTTAAAAGATGGAGTGATTGCCGACTATATGATAACTGAGGCAATGTTGTCTTACTTCATAGAGAAGGTTGCTGGTAAGAATAGATTTTTAAAGCCTGAAGTTATGGTTTGTATTCCATCAGGTATTACTCAAGTTGAAAAAAGAGCGGTTTTGGATGCAACGATGTCTGCCGGAGCAAGATCTGTATATTTAATTGAAGAGCCACTTGCTGCTGCAATTGGGGCAAAAATACCTATAGCACAGCCAAATGGACATATGATTTTAGATAGTGGTGGAGGAACTTCGGATATAGCGGTTATATCCCTTGGAGGGGTTGTAGTGCACAAATCTATAAGAATTGCAGGAGACAAAGTAGAGGAGTCTATCGGAAGTTATGTAAAAAAGAAATTTAATCTTATGGTGGGAGAACAAACGGCAGAGGAAATAAAGGTAAATATGGCAAACGCAATTCCAGCCTCAAATTCGACAAAGAAAATGGAGGTTAAGGGACGTGACACTCTGACGGGTCTGCCAAGATCCGTTGAAGTTACTGAATTTGAAATTAACGAGGCTATCCAGCCAGTTATAAAAGCTCTGATAGGTGCTATCCGCGAAACCTTCGAGATGACACCTCCCGAATTGGCAAGTGACATTATTGACAAGGGAATTGTTCTTTCCGGCGGGACGACTCTTCTTCGAAATCTTGATAAATTTATAACAAGAGAAACAGGGGTTCCTGCATACATTGCAGAAGATCCGCTATACTGTGTAGTAAGAGGAACTGGAGTGGCACTGGAGAATTTGGAACTATACAAGAAATCAATAAATAGAAATGAGTACTAGCAACTAACAGCTAGCAACTGAAAGCTAAAAGCTAACTAAATATAGGATATGCTTGTTTGACAGTATTTTTGGGTTAACATACCGTGAAAATAATTAAAGTTAAAGATATTTTCACGAATTATAGCTAGCCAAAGATAAAAAAGCGTCATATAGCAATAATAATAGGAATTAGGAATAAAGAATTAAGAATTATGCTTAAATTACTGTTTAGACAATTATTATATGATAAACGTGAGAATAAAAAATGTATACAAAATAGAGTTGCTGAGCACTAAATAATATATAATAAATAGTATATAGTATGAATCAAGATCTGCCTTCCGCAAAAATACTTGGAGTTTCAATTACAACCTCCAAAAAGCAAGACGTTATAGATTTTATTATTAGAGGTCTACATGCAAAGTCTAAAAAGTTCTATATAGTAACCCCTAACCCCGAGATAATAGTTATGTCCACACGCTCAAGCTCGTACCGAAGAGTATTAAACGAAGCTTCAGTTAGCCTACCCGATGGAATTGGTGTGCTTATGGCCGGTAGTATTCTAAAAAAAGAGATAAACGAGCGAATAGCAGGTACTGATTTGATGTATGACCTATGTCGTAATTGTGCAAAAGAAGGCTTGTCCATAGGCCTTTTGGGAGGTAGTAGGGGTGTAGCAGAGAAGACTTCTGAGTGCTTGCGTGAAAAATACCCAGATCTCGTAGTAAAGTTTGCTTCAGATGAATGGCCATCCCCTAACTCCCAGCTTCCAGCTCCTAACTTCCATGTCGACATCCTCTTCGTTGCATTCGGTGCACCAAAGCAAGAGGAATGGATAGCAAAAAATTTAAAAGATATTCCAGTAACAGCATGTATGGGAGTAGGAGGAGCTTTTGATTATATATCGGGAAAAGTTCCTAGAGCACCAAAAGCTTTTAGAAGACTTGGAATGGAATGGGCATATCGACTGATGCGTCAACCATGGCGCGCAAAACGCCAACTGGCTCTTCCAGTATTTGCAGTGAAAGTTTTAAAAGAAAAGCTTCTAGGTAAGAGCTAATATCCCCGCCTCATAATCCTACAATTTAGACAAATACTTCCACGATCGTGGATCAAATTGTCTAATTTAATAATTATTTAATTTATATTGATTATAAATAGAGTCTTATGCCTTATGAAGATAAGAAGAGGAAGTATTAGTTTTGCACTATTGTGTGCTTTGGAAAAAGCTACGAAGGATGGTCTACTTGAAAATCTTTCGTATTCTGCTCAAATTAGGTACTTGCGTAGCTTGTCTCAACTATCTAGCGCTGATAAATACTATATTTCAAAATCGATTAGGAAATTTATAGAAAGAGGTCTTGTTGAGTACGAGGAATCAAAAAGTGGAGAAAGGGAATTAAAATTGTCTCAAATGGGATTAGAAGCAATTGGGTTTGATAGCGCTTGGGATGGAATTTACCGAGTTGTCATATGGGATATTCCTGAGAGTAAGAGGCGTCTTCGAGATCTTTTACGAAGAAAACTTAAAGATTCAGAGTTTGTAAGCATACAAAAAAGCGTTTGGGTGTCAAAAAGGAACGTGACAAGTCAATTGAGAGAGTTGATAATTGAGCTCGAAATGGAAAATTGGGTTACTGTTATTGAGTCTACAGATATGGTGCTTTCGGACATTAAGTTCCACGATCGTGGATAGGTTTGTCTAATTGTAGGAGTGAATATTTTAATAATGTCATCCTTTGACATAGTCAAAGTATATCAGAATTAAAAACTGGTTATTAGGGTATTGACAAGGTGTGATAGTCTTTGCTACTCTGAATATAGATTTGATAGTGATAGAGTTAATTTAAGGCAGAAAATGGCTAATCAAAATATATCAATTGAGAACCTTCCAGATCTACTAACAGTACGAGAAGTTGCTGAACTTTTACGCGTTTCACCTTTGACAATTAAGAGATGGGGAAAGCGCGGAAAGTTACCCGCGATTCGAATAAACTCCAGGGGGGATAGACGATACAAAAAAGAAGCCGTACTTTATCTCCTAGGCATACAACAGAAAGGAATGTAATTCCTCCTTTATTTCAAATTCACGTTTCCCTTTAGATTAATATTTCCTTTAAGATTGGTTTTAAAAGTTTGAGTATAAGTTGCATAAACTGAATACCGGTTACTATCATTTACCCAAGATCCAGCACCGCTATCAAAAGTTGCTCCATAATTTGTAGTTCCACCAGAATCATATGCAACCCTGCAGTTGTCCGAAGTTGTTTTAATTCCACCAACAGCTACCCAATGGGTTCCAGTTGCCATATTAAAATTGAATGAGGTGGACCAAAGTTGGTAAGAGCCCCCGTTATAGGTGGTTTGAGCACCTTGAGCTTCCACTGTTCCTGGTTTATTCGAAGAATCAGGAAATTCTTCCATTCGATAGTCTGCATTTGACGCACCGTTTTGAGTTTTTATATAAGCACTTATGTTGGTTAATATTCCTGCAATTGAATCTGCCCGCATTGCAACCTTATTGTCTGAGGCGCTACCACAAAGAACAGAGTCAGTTCCTCCTTGTGATGTATACCCAAAAGTAGGGTCGACTATGATAGGGTAAGTTCCCATATCTAGAAATTCTTGAGGCACTTTTACTAGGAGTTTATTTTCTTCTGTATTGATTGTTAATTCGCCCCAAACAGATTTGCCAGTAGAGTCCTCAATCTTTGGCCTGTATATATGAAATGCTTTGCCAGTCTTGTAGTCTAGTCCACCAATGCCAGAATAGTCTCCCGAAAGACCATTTTTGTAGTAAACAGCATATGATCCGATAACTTTTTCAGGTCTTTCATTTCCTTTCGTAATTTCCTCCTGAGTGAGTTGGGGTTGATAAAAGAAATCAAGATTTTGGGTATCTATGCTGTATGCGAATGTATTAATTGAAGGTTTTTTATGGAGTAGGATATCGAATTCGAAAGAATCTGGGGTTGGTTGCTTAAAATATAGATCTTGGTCTTTACCCTTCCAAGTAATGGTGTTTTCAGTTGTTACAACCTGATCGCTATTGATAGGGTAATTTACCTTTAGGTAAGCGGAATCATCAAGCTTAGAAAGAGTAACCACTGGTTCGAAATTATTGCTCCTATCATCACCAACAACGACTTTTCCATCAAGGGATTCTATTTCGTGCGTTGTTCCAAGCTTCATGCCATTTTTAATTTGGCCACTAGTGCTTCTGTCTTTCGAAATAAGTAAGCTTGAGTCTGTTTTCTGAAGAAGCAGTATAGAAGTAATAATTAATGTTGTTGTGATAGCAATTCCCAGGGCATATCTTCGCATAGTTTTATTATTTAATTTATACGCGTATTAATCTAATATGCAAGAAAAGAGTAGCTTACCTATAAATGCAAAAAAAAATTAGCTTCAAATTAAATTCCATTCGTTGACAGGAAAATTCAGGTATCCCTATACTAAAAGTATGCCTAAAATCCTGTCCGTGTTAGGTCTTTTTTGCGTGCTCGTATTTGTGAGCCAAACTGCTGTTAATGCGCAAGAAAGCCAAAACATCTCCCTTGGTATTGCCAACTATGTTCCAATTGAAGGCGATAATGTTCAGAACGGAGATATTATATCGTCAAATGACAAGGGTTATTTTCTAAGCAAAGCTCCCTACGACCCTCTTGTAATTGGAGTTGTTTCGACGAAGCCCGCGGTTTCTCTAAATTTAGTTGCTGAAGATTCCTCAACCTATCCGGTCGTGACGAGTGGTAATGTTGAGGTTAACGTAACGTCTATCAATGGAGATATCAAAGAGGGTGATTTCATAGCCTCATCTGTTGTTCCAGGTGCAGGTATGAAAGCAAAGCAGACAGGGTATGTTATCGGACGCGCTCTAGAGCCTTATACCAATAGCGATCCAAAAGTAGTTGGGTCCATAAACATTGCCCTCAATCTTCACTATTCGTATTCGAGCGACAAGACAGCAAACAGCTTAAAGGATATACTTAGTCTTAGTATTCTTGCGTCTTATGAATCTCCCTCGGCTGTATTTAAGTATGTCGTTGCTGGAGTAGTCATTTTACTTTCTTTCATCCTAGGAGTTGTTTCATTTGGGAGAGTTGCAAACACTGGAGTTGAGGCACTGGGTCGCAATCCTCTAGCTGGAAAGATGATACAGATGGGTATAGTTCTTAATGTTTTGATTACGTTAGCTATCATTGTAGCCGGATTTGGAATGGCATTTTTAATTATTAGAATATGAACTTTGCAGTACTTTTTTTGGTTATAAACCTCATATTTTTTGGGGCGGTTTTTTATTACTTTACCGTCGTAAGACGTGACGTAAGACAGGAGCACAGAGATAGTTTTGAGGAAGAAAAATTTCACGAAGAAGAGTTAATTCGTGATGAAAAAAGAATCAAAGAAGAGCTTGAAGATGCTCACAAACGTGCAAAATCTATACTTTCTCAAAGCGAAATGATTGCAAATGAGCTTATTTCAGAGCTTGAGAGTGTTTTGGGCAAGAAGTCTCAGCAATCACATTTGCTACAGGATACGACTAGTGATTTTGAAATTGAACTTGGGGCGCTATCTGAAAAATTAAAGGCAGGATATGTAGGCAGAATTAAAAATTTGCTAGAGTCATTGGAAAAGTTTCAGGTAGATCAAGCCAAAAAAGTTCAGGAATTTGCAGAAGAGCAAGAGGTTGCAACTGATAGAAACCTTCAAGCCAAAAGAGTTGAAGAATTGGAGAAGATGCACCAACGAATCGAAAGATACAAAGACGAAGAGCTTGCACTTTTTGACAGCAAGGTAAAAGAGGTTATAGATAGAGCGGCAAAAGAAGTACTTGGGCAATCATTGACAAGCCAAGAGCAAGATTTATTGATAGAAAAGGCACTTGAGAAGGCAAAACAGGAGGGGGTCATATGAAAGACATAAAAGAACTAATACTAACCGTTTTTGAACTTAATAAAGTGTTAACTTTTTTGGATCAATTCGACCAAATTATCTACAAGCCCGAGATAGACGTGAAAAATTTCATCTCTCAATATTTCACGGGAGAGGAATTTGATGCCATAAGCCAAAGATTGTTGGGAGAGGGATTAAATGTAGATACTCTTTTTTCACAAAGCAAAATGCTTTCCGAGGAATTAAGGGGATTGCCTGTTGTAACTTTAACTCTTCCAATGGTTGTTGAACAACAAATGGCAACAAGCATTTGCCTGAAAGCAAGACAAATTACTGGTACACCTGTAGTTATTGATCTAAAGCACGATGCTAGCATTATCGGAGGAGCTGTGGTTGAGGGCAATGGAAGAGTTGGAGAGTATTCATTTAGAAGATATTTTAGTCAAAAATAATATGGATTTTAACAAGCAAATGATTGAGAACGGAGAATTTGGAGTAGCGCAAAGCATAAGATATCCAATTGTTGTTGCCTCAGGTCTTCCTGGAGCGAGGCTTTCTGAGCTTGTGCTTTTTGAAACAGGAGAAATCGGTGAGATATTCTTGCTTGAAAGGGATACTGCAGAGATACTACTGTTTTCAAAAAATCCGGTCAAGGTCGGAACAAAAATAATTAGATTAGATAAATTCATTGCTGTACCGGTCGGAGACGAGCTATTGGGTCAGATGATTGATCCATTGGGGGCTAGAATCTCAAAAG
>CAYTCO010000029.1:0-1984 GCA_964436385.1 uncultured Gammaproteobacteria bacterium | reverse complement strand
GGAGACGAGCTATTGGGTCAGATGATTGATCCATTGGGGGCTAGAATCTCAAAAGAGGATGCACAACTAACGATTTCAAAAGGTAGAGAAATCGACGTCCCACCCCTTGGTTTGTCACATAGAGCAAGGATTAAAAAACCATTTCTTACAGGCGTTGCCATTGTTGACACTATGGTCCCTCTTGGTATGGGTCAAAAAGAACTTATTCTTGGAGATAGAAAGTCGGGTAAGACTTCCTTCCTTCTTTCAACAATCAAGAACCAGGTAAAGCTTGGAGCAATAACAATATATGCAGGTATCGGAAAGAGGAAGAGTGACATAAAAAAAGTTAGAGATTTCTTTGCTGAGGAAGGCTTAATCGATTCAACCATAATACTTGCAACAACCCCATATGACTCTCCAAGTCTTATCTACACAACTCCCTATAGTGCAATCACAATTGCGGAATATTTCAGAGATCAAGGCCGTGATGTCTTGGTTGTTTTGGATGATCTTTCGACTCATGCAAGAGCATATCTTGAGATCTCCCTTCTTGCGAAAAGGTTTCCTGGGCGTGATTCCTATCCCGGGGACATCTTTCATACGCACGCAAGGATTATGGAGCGTGCTGGTAATTTCAAGTTAGCTGACGGCCGTGAAGCGTCAATTACTGTTTTACCAGTTGCTGAAGTGGTAGAGGGAGATTTAACTGGCTACATAACGACCAATTTAATGAGTATGACCGATGGTCATATATTCTTTGACAGTAATATCTACTATGAAGGTAGACGTCCAGCGGTTAATATTTCGCTTTCTGTGACTAGGGTTGGGAGGCAAGCGCAGACAGAACTGCTTCGTAACATAAACCGTGAAATTGGGGCATTTTTGACGCTCTACGAAAGGGTTCAGAACCTTTCCCATTTTGGAGCAGAACTTAATGCAACGGTTAAGGAAACAATATCCACCGGGGAGAGTGTTTACAAGTTCTTCAATCAACATTTCAACATCTCTATACCTGTTCAAGTGCAGGTAACAATGTTTTCGCTTATTTGGCTTAACTTTATTGATAGAAGCGATTATGGACTGACGCAAGCAAAACAAAAATTGGTGGAAGCGTATCTAGATGAAGCTAACAAACCACTTTTTGATGCTGGATTTGAAAAGAAAACATTCAACGAGCTCTTAGGATACGTTGCTGCCAATAAAGATAAATTTACCCAAATATGCAAAATAGAAAACAGTTAGAAAAAGACATAAATCTCATTGGCTCTTTCAAGGGGCTTGCTCAAGCCTATGAGGAAATCTCGGTTACCAAGATGCAAAGAGCTCGTGGTAAAGTGCTTGCAGCACGTGAATTTTTAGATTCATTATCAGCAGTTTTTGCTGATGTAAAAAGCAGTTATTCAGACGAGATACAACAAATTACGCGTAACAAAAAAGGTATATTCAGTTTCTCTACAGGCAATAAAAATGGGAGAACGATTTCGGTTCTAATTTCCTCAAACACCAAGCTTTATGGAGATATTGGTAAAAAAGTATTTAGATATTTTATAGAAGAGGTTAAAAGTCTGAATTCTGATATTTATATAATAGGAAAAGTTGGTAGAGAATTTTATGACTCAACCTCGGAAAAGAAGGAGTATCAGTATATCGATTTTCCCGATAGTGAAGATGGGAAGAAACACTTAGATGAGGTATTAAAGATCCTTGAGCAGTACGAAAATGTACAGGTATATTATGGACAGTTTGTTAACGTTATTACGCAAAATCCGGTAAAAGCAAATGTATCAGGCACTTCTAAATTAGAAGAGGTAGCGGTTAACCAAAGACATGTAAAGTTCTTTTTTGAACCTTCAATAGAAAGTGTTTTGACAATTTTTGAAAATCAGATTTTCGGTTCACTATTTAGGCAGACTCTGCATGAATCAGAACTTTCACATGTCACTTCTCGTATTCAGCAAATGGAGATGGCTCTTGAGAATATTGAAGTTAACCAAAGGAAGCT
>CAYTCO010000028.1:14772-16515 GCA_964436385.1 uncultured Gammaproteobacteria bacterium | reverse complement strand
AGTTGGGGTTTGACTTGATGAAACTTTACGCTTACCGCTTGAAGCTTTACGCTTTTCTGCTGCCTCAGTTCCTATCTCCTCAGCAGGTGTATTTGTCGTTGCTGCTGAAACATCAACACTTGGCTGTTGAGTTACAATCTGAACTTTAAATATTCTAGTTACTATCCCGTCATCAATCCCATCAACCAACTTTTCAAACAACTTGAAGGCTTGGTTCTTATATTCAACGAGAGGATCTTTTTGAGAAAATGCCTGAAGCCTTATTCCAATTCGTAGATCTTCCATTGCTGTTAGGTGATTCATCCAAAGATTATCAATAACCTGAAGACTTACTGCTTTTATTAATTGGTTGGCAACCTCTTTCGTTAACTCCTCTTCGCGTCTTTTAAAAATATCCGATGCTAAGGTCTTTAGAAATTCAATTTTTTCACTCATCTCACTTCTTGTCTCAAGCTGTTCTAGGATATGTTTTTGAGAATGTGGGTCTAGAGGAATTATTTCAACAAAACTGTCAAGTATTTTTTGATTTAGATTTTCATCCTGGATAACAAATTGCATCTCAACTGATGCAGCGATTGAATTGTTAAGTCTTTCAAGTATAAATTCTTCATGATCCGTACCCTCCAAAAGTTCGTGTCGCATTCCATAAACAATTTCGCGCTGCCTATTTAAAACGTCGTCATATTCAACGGTATGTTTTCTGCTTTCAAAGTTGAAACCCTCAACCTTTACCTGCGCCTGGGTTATAACCCTTGTTACCAAAGCGTGGGTCAAAGGCTGATCTTCTGGGAAGTTAAATCTGGTCATAAGCCCTGCAATTTGATCTCCTCCAAAAATTCTCATCAGGTCATCTTCAAGAGAAATTATAAAAACAGATTTTCCTGGATCACCCTGCCTACCAGATCTTCCTCTTAACTGATTATCTATTCTTCTCGATTCATGCTTCTCAGTACCAATAACATATAGTCCACCAAGACCTAGTACTTGATCGTGTTCTTTCTGCCATGATTCAAGCTCTTTTTTATATTTCTTTTGACCTTCTTTTGTTACATATTGCGTTTCAAAGGATGATGGCGGTTGTCCTCCCAAAATAATATCAACTCCACGACCTGCCATATTAGTTGCAACCGTAACAGCTCCTCTTTGCCCTGCATCTTTAATAATCAATGCTTCTCTCGTATGGTTTTTGGCATTTAGAACTTCGTGCTTTATGCCTCTTCTTCTTAGTGCTTCTGACACAATTTCGTTGTGCTCGATAGATGCAGTACCCACCAAAACAGGTTGGCCTTTTTTGTTTGCACTTTCTATTTCATTAACAATTGCTGTCACTTTTGCACGGTTTGTTTTGAATATTTGATCACTAACGTCTTCTCTTGAGATCTGTCTATTTGAAGGGATAACAACCACATCGAGCTTGTAAATTTTATGAAATTCCTCAGCTTCTGTTGCTGCCGTTCCGGTCATACCAGCTAAATGCTCGTATTTTCTGAAGTAATTCTGCAAAGAGACGGTAGCTAGTGTTTTTGATTCTTGTTGAATCGTAACGCTTTCTTTTGCTTCAATTGCCTGATGAAGACCTTCAGAGAGCCTTCTTCCCTCAAGTAATCTTCCTGTAAATTCGTCAACTAAAATTACCTGGTCATCACGGACTATATAGTCCTTATTTTTCGTGTATAAAAGCTTTGCCTTAAGCGCTGCCTCTATGTGATAAACAGTATCGAAATCTTTTTCGTAAATGTCTTT
>CAYTCO010000028.1:11453-14672 GCA_964436385.1 uncultured Gammaproteobacteria bacterium | reverse complement strand
TAATCGAATCCGAATTCTGAATTTATTCCATAAACAACATCAGCACTATATGCTTCTTTTCTTGTTGTCGGTCTTAAATGGGTAAGACGATAATCATTTACGTCAGTATTTTCGTAGGCTTTATCAAATATATAAGACGCATCATTAATAATCGCCCCAACAGACATTCCCAAAAAT
Organism: uncultured Gammaproteobacteria bacterium; assembly: GCA_964436385.1. Lineage (GTDB taxonomy): Bacteria > Patescibacteriota > Microgenomatia > Levybacterales > GWA1-39-11 > JAUSNA01. The sequence continues at coordinate 14,495 of CAYTCO010000028.1, read as the reverse complement.
GTAAAAACTTCAGCCATCCAACCTGCGTCTCGACGTGCAAGATAATCATTTACAGTAACGAGATGAACTGGATTGCCTGTCAAGGCATGCAAATATAGAGCAGGTGTTGCAGATAAAGTCTTTCCTTCTCCGGTTTTTTGCTCAGCAACTTTACCCTGAGCCAAAACTGTTGCAGCAATAAGTTGTACATCATAATGCCTAAGCCCAAGAGTCCTATTGGCTGCTTCACGAACCAAAGCAAAAGCCTCAGGTAAAAAAGTGTAGATACTTTCTCCACTCTTTACCTTTTTTCTAAGATCTGCAGTTCTTTTGGGAAAATCTTCGTCTTTGAGTTTTTTTATTTTTGACTCCAATGCATTCACTTCGGCGACGATTGGGAGAAGCTTATTAACCTCTTTGTCATTACTGTCGAAAAGTTTTGTTATGAAATTTAACATGAATGATTTGAGCTTGTTTGATAGTCAATTGTACCACAAAAGAGGGTGGTTATTTTGGGGAAATTTTGTTAAATCCTGTATACTTTTGAAGCACCTCTGGTATCTCGACTGAACCGTCCTCTTGCTGATAATTTTCCAAAATTGCAATTAAAGTTCTTCCAATTGCAAAAGCTGTCCCATTTAGTATATTTGTATACTTTTTTTCTTCCCCTTCTCTATATTTGATGTTAAGACGTCTGGACTGAAAGTCTCCTGTTGTTGAAGTTGATGTTACTTCTCGATATTTTTCCTGAGTTGGAATCCATGCCTCTATGTCATACTTTCGAGTAGCAGGAAATCCAAGATCTCCAGTGCACATCTTTATAACCTGATATGGAATTTTTAATTCTTTGAAAAAATTCTGTTCAATTTCTCTTAAATATTCGTGCTCATTATCATCCTCTCCGTCTTTAACAAACGACACCATCTCAACCTTATGAAATTCGTGGACCCTTAGAATTCCCCTAGTATCTTTTCCATAACTTCCCGCCTCACGCCTGTAAGAGGATGAGTAGCCAACGTATCTTAAAGGTAAATTCTTACCATCAAGTATCTCGTCTTTGTACATTGGGACAAGAGATTGCTCTGCCGTACCTACAAGCACTTTATCCTCACCTTCTAAATGAAACATGTCCTCACTTCCCCCATTTTCCATGTATCCCAAAGCTTTCATGGAGTCTTTGGAGATGATTGTTGGAGGAATAATAGGTATAAATCCTTTTGATCGAAGGGTATCCATGGCAAATTGAACGATCGCAAATTCCAAAACCGCCCCTTCATTTTTTAGGTAAGCAAATCTCGCTCCTGATACTTTAGCTGCTCGATCTATATCAATAATCCCTAACTTTTCTCCCAACTCTACATGGTCCAAGGGCTTAAAATTAAAATTAGGAATTTGCCCAACTGTTGAGATGACATCATTTTCAGTATCATTTTTACCAATCTTTACGTCATCTTTTGGCATGGCAGGAATAGTAAGAAGTAATTCTTTTAGTTGAATTTCTAAATCATCTAATCTCGGCTCTAGCCCGTCTAACTCAACCTTTATCTCACGTCCTCGTTCAATATTTCTCTCTTTCGAAACAACATTTCTCTCAGCTCTTAAATTTTGGACTTCTATGCTAAGTGCTTTTAGTTGTTCATCTATTTCTAAAATTTTATTAACGTCAATTGAAATGTTTTTGGAATTTGCACCGTCAACAATTTTTTGTGAATTTTCGCGAATGAAACGGATATCTACCATATTGTGATTATACTTTGCTTTAAACTTTTTGGCTATCTAAGTGTTTCCTGAAAATATCAAGTGCATGCCTTCTGTGAGATCTGCTGTTCTTTTCCCCTGTTGTCATCTCAGCAAATGTTAAGTCCGACCCATCGGGCTGAAAAATTGGATCAAACCCCCAGCTATTCTCGCCTCTCGGTTGCAAAGTTATTATTCCTGGCTCAACTGCAGTAAATGTGCGTGCTTCTTTCCCATCATGGTAACCAATAGTTGCAATAACTTTTGCTCTTCGATTGGTCTCGTTTCTTAACATATAAAGCAATAATTCATTTCCTCCTGCTTCACGAAGATATTTTATAAAAGGTCCTGGGAAGTTTTTCCAAACATCAATTTCCATGGAGACATCGTCTACAAAAACGGGTGCTTTTACTTTTTCATATGCTGAAATAACTTTTTTCTTAGCAATTGTTTCAAGACTTAGATCCTGAACCTCATCAAGCTCGACACTAAATATTTCAATTGGAATATCTAAAATTGCCTGGGCTTCTTGTACCTTATCTTTATTGCCTGTCGCAAAGTAAATCTTATTCATAACTAAAAACTACTAAGTCTACTCTTTACAAAATCGCGATCAAGACTTTGCAATAGCCATGCAGCCTTTGGTCCATGATCCTTGCCTAAGAAAGCTGTGTATATGGCTTTAAAAGCGTCAATTGAGGATATCCCCGATTCTTTTGCTCTTTCATAAACTGTAGCCTGCAGTTCTTCTGCAGAAATTTCATTTTCAAATAACGGAATGAGAGACTTCAGATATTCCCTTTGGATATTTGATAGTCCTGAAACATCTGGCAATTCTTTTTGAATAAGGAATTTATCACTTTCGGGCGCATATTTTTCTATCCAAATTTTCGCATATTTCGCCCATTCGGTGAGACCCTCTTTCTCAATTTCCTCTTCCATATTTGGCATTTGTACCCATTGCGCAAGCGTTAAAAATCTGAATTTTGGAGAAGCAACTGCATTTCCCGTTTGAGACAATTCAAATGCCCTAGCTAGATCTGTTTCTTCATGGTTTGCAAACTCTGATGCTGCCTTCTGATAATCTTCAAACAATTTTGGGATAATTTGTGTTCCGAATGGATTGAACTCAACTGCTGTGTTCGGAGGAGTTTTAATCATCAAAAACCTAACCATCTCAGGAGACATTACCTCAAGAAGCTCTTGTCCAGTCAGTCCCAACCCTTTTGATGAGGACATTTTTTTGCCATCATACAGAAAGAATTCGTAGGGAACCCTTAATGGACCTTCTTTCTTAAAAACATCAACTATGAGTTTGTGTGCAAT
>CAYTCO010000028.1:3491-11353 GCA_964436385.1 uncultured Gammaproteobacteria bacterium | reverse complement strand
GAACCCTTAATGGACCTTCTTTCTTAAAAACATCAACTATGAGTTTGTGTGCAATATCATAACTTCCACCGGAGGACGCATGATCTTTTCCAGCACCTTCTATGGTAACCCCAAATGTCCACCACTTTGCTGCCCATTCAACTTTCCAGGCCAATTTAGCATTACCCTTAAAAGGAGATATTTTACCAGAATTGCTGCATCCTTCAGCCCACTTTACCAAGGTAGGCGAACATTCATAAGTAACTTCATTTCCATCCCATGCTGTAACTTTTGTTGTTCCTAACTTTCTACAACTTGGACATACTACTTGCACTGGATACCAATCAGGGGCAATTTCTTTCCCATACATTTCTCCGTATACCTTTCTTATGTCCTCTACATGATCCAGAACAAAACGCATTGCATCATCGTATTTTCCTTGTTTGTAATAATCTGAAGCAAGATAAATTTCAGCATCAATTTGAAGACTCTTAAAGAGACTGCGCATTATGCTTGAATAGTATTCCCCAAAAGTCCCGTTGCCATCAGGTGATGGTGCTATGCAAACAGGAATTCCCATATATTGGCCTAATTTTTCTTGCAGAGCGGAAGGTAATCCATCTATTGGATCGTAGTCATCAAATCCGTATGTAAATTTTACTTCTCTCCCCTGACTTTTGAGAATTTTGTAAAGCACATCATGGATTACAGGACCTTTGAGTCCCCCCATGTGGATTATTCCTGATGGAGTCCAGGCGTCATTCACCCATTCTGTTCCCGTTCTATTTTCTAATAATTTATCAGCCCAAAACATATGTTGTTATTGTACTTCCTACTCATTTTTAACTCAAGAAGAGATAACTGTTCCTCTTTCGAAGGGAAAAAAGGTTGATCTCACTTCTACTTGAATGTTACAACCAATAAGTGGCTCTATTGCTTTGGGAGCCAATACTTTATTGCCATTTTTTGCGATTTGATCAGCCTCCAAAAGCGTAAGCTCGTCGTATCTTCTTGCCTCAGGATATAGACTAGGATCCCTGTCATAAACACCATCTACGTCTTTATAGAAAGTAAGATTTGTGGCTCCCAATTCTCGCGCCAGTACAGATGCGGTCACGTCAGATCCCCCTCTCTCCATTATCGTTTTCTCGCCCCGTTCAGTAGAACCACAAAATCCGGTTACAACAGGGATTGCTTTATTTCTCAAAAGAGGACTAATAAGTCTTCTTGCATTTACACCAGTTTCGTCCCAAATTGGAGTAGCCTTGCCGAAATCATTGTTTGTTCTGACTATGCTCGAAGCATCAATTGCTTTTGCGTTCGCTCCCCTAAATCGAAGGTACGTTGAAACAAGTCCAGTTGAAAGCATTTCGCCAAACGATGCAATTCTATCCAACTTATTCTTGGGATCTGAATCTTCAGCCAACATTTCATTATCAAGTTTTAATCCTGTTCTGGCAAGCTGCAACATGGCCTGTTCTTTTAAATACGGGCTCATCATTAATTGATCTGCAATATCAAAATGCTTCTCCATCGTTGCGGCAAAAATATCCCAAGCCCTTTTTTCATCGCCATTTTTTATGTGATCTACTATTTCAAAAAGTGAATTTGTTGTTCCATTTAGAGCAGATACTACAACTACAAGGGGGCCATTGAATCGTTCCGTCATAACAATATCTCCAATGTTATGAATCCCATCAACTTTCCCAACAGAACTACCACCAAACTTCATAACATGAAGTTGGGTTGCTACTTGCTGTTCGTTGACTTTTGATCGCTCTACATCCATATTTTTTCCCACAAAAAAACCCCTCTTTTGAGGGGTTAAAGTCTTTGATCGCTACGCCACCAAAAAAACCCCTCTAGGAGAAGGTTTTCTTAGACTTAGTAACAATTAAAAATCTATACATGTGTATGAATAATAACAATCTGAGTGTAAAAAGTCAAATGTTGAGGTTAACTAATTTCGACTATATGGTAGATGATCTTTCCTGCTGGAGCTTCCACCTCAATTTTTTCATTTAGAGCTTTACCCATAAGAGCCATTCCAAGAGGTGACTCATGTGAGATTTTTTTCTCTTGAGGATCTGCTTCCCATTCCCCTACTACTTCAAATACCTCTTTTTTGCCGTTTATTTTAACTGTAACTGTAGATCCTAATTGTACTGCGCTTGTTCTTTGTGCTGCCTGTTCTTCATCGATTATCTCAACTCTTTTAAGCATGTCAGCCAGCTCTTCAATTCTACCGTCAATTAGTGAAAGCTCTTCACGAGCAGCAGTGTACTCGGAGTTCTCGGAAAGATCTCCCATGGCTCTTGCCTGGGAAACACGCTCTAGAACCTGTGGTCTTTTAACTTTCTCGAGATCATGAAGTTCTTCTTTTAGCTCTTCAAGTCCTTGTTTTGTTACAAAAATTTTTTTCTTAGAATCCATATTTGATTAAAAAAAACCCCCTCGTATTTCTAGAGTGGGAGTATTAAAACCTGCTTTTAAAAGCTTCTGCTGGTACTATACACAAATAAGAAATATATGTCAATATCCTGGAGTTTTAGTTCAAAATTCGAATTTTTTTCTCTTCCATATAAAAACGGGCTTCGTCTCGATCAACCCATAAGTTGTCAATATATAGCTTTGTGTAGTGTGCGGATCGAAGCTTATACATGTCCATAATTATTTTCTGTCTATCGATTGGGTGAAATGCAGCACGTGTCTTGCTTACGACTTCGTTTGTCATATTCCCTTTCAATATTCTTAGCTGGACAAGGTAAGCTATTTTTTCAAAAGGCGTTGCTAATCTTGTTAATAGACTAGAGTACTTGCTATTCTTTTTAAGATTTGACTGCTCAATTATAATATTTGGAAGCTTTAAACCAATCCATTTGTTTTTAACAATAAACTGTTGATACGAAGAATTTCTATCAACTAGACCTGTAAGTTGAACAATTTCATGGGCCGTATAAAGAGTTCTTTGTTTTGGCAAAAAAGCTAGTTTTCCTTGTTCCATAAACATATTCGGACATATTTTATCTTTGGCATCCTGGGTTTTTCTTTTCCTTTTTTGGCCGAAAATAATAAGGATGCAATTCACTAGAAAGCGTGTAATCCAAAGAGTATTTCTTTTGGTAATAAAGAAAAGATCTATGTCGTCTGACACCGATGCATTGTTCATTGAAAGACTCCCGCTAATACCTATGTAGTCAATTGTCGGTACAACGGATAAGATCTTTGAAATTATTTTTGCTCTTGCCAATTTTTCTACACTAATCTCATAGCGCTCTGAGCGCATCTGCGTAATCTTGTTACGACCAAGCAAATGATAATAACCATCAGACTCCTGAACAACTGGAACGAGAGCAATTTGGTCATATAGCTCGTCGTCTGTTAACTCCAGCTCACAACACAAATATTTCTTAATTTCTGAGAATGTTAAGGGGTAGTCGAAAACGTCAAAATAGGAAAGAGTTCTTATTACACACTCGTCGATGTTCATACCACTATCTTAATACCTCGAGAGGATTTGTGCTACCCCCTTTGCCAAAGTATCAACGGCAGAATCCGCAGAAGTGTTGTTGTTCATCGATCTGACCGCATTACCTAAATAAACATTCATCTGAGAGATCATTCCAGTATCCCCATCGTAAGTGTCTGACGAGAAAAAAGTGCTTCTTGCGTTATCAGCTTGAGAAATAAATGGTGCAACAAGAGTGTTCTTTGAGAGAAGTGGTGCCATTGATTTTCTTGGATATAAGGTCCCAAATGGACGTGTCTTGGCTTGTATTGCATTAAGTTTTTGCAACGACTCGGTTGAGGAAATATAACTTATGAATTCAAAAGCTTCTTTAGAATTTTTAGTTTTAGAACTTACACCTTCCGCCCAGTAGCTTGCGACAGTATCGTTTCTATCTGCAAGGGATGGGACCTTGACTATTTGGTATTCCAAAGTTGGATTAAGGGCGCGTATCGTAAATATATCCCAAGAATACCCAAAATAAATTGCGAGGTTTCCTTTTGCAAAGGCTAGCGTAGAGTTGTCTAGCGTTTCATCCCAAACGGCTTTCTCTCCTTTAGAAAAGACCGTATAGTATTCAAGTGCCCCTTTTGCATTTTCACCATTTCCTAATGTGAGATCTGAAAAATCAGCACCATTCTGTAAAAGAAGCATTGCGATAATATCCGGTGCATGAGTGATATTATCGTAGGTACCAAGCCCAATGCTTGGAGTTATTATCTTTCCCCCCTGGTCCTTAACTACCAATTCTGGAGCATATTTTTCGTATATATCAGTCCAATATTGAGGGGTCGCAAGTCCCTTGTCTTGAAGTAATTTAGTGTTTACAAACATCGAAAGCGTATCAACACCAAGAGGAATTCCGTAGTATGCGCCATTTAATTTCATGTCGTACTCTACAGTTTTGTAAAAATCTTTCTCAAGTTGAGTTGAATCAACAACGCTTTTTGGGAAAGGAAGAAGGTACCCATTGAGCTGGTGTGTCCAGCTACTATGAAATCTTATTATGTCTGGCCCCGAACCATTTTGAATACGCGTAGTTAATCTTTCAACATATTGTCCCAAACCTTTGATGTCTTGCTTTTCATACTGAACTTTAATATTTGGGTGTGTTCTCTCAAAGTCAGAAATAATGGGTTGCATAACAGCAACCTCATCCCACAAACCCCAATACTTTAACGTTACTTCTTTTGGTTTTGAACTACCCTGAACTCTCCCTATAATAAAAATTATCCCTCCAATCAATCCAAAAAGAACTAATACGACAATAAGAATAATAATAATTTTTTTAAAAGGGTTGCTTTTTGGCGGGACACCATAATAAGGATCTCCTGCTTGTTGAGCAGGGGGTGGATTTGGATTTACTGGTTGCGGTGTTTGTGGAGGCAAATTGGGATCCATAAATAGATGACTTTGAGTATAATAGTATGGTAGCATGTTTACGTTTATGATTTCAAAGAAGAAGACACTGAACGTTGCAAAAAAGGTCCATTACTATTCAAAAGGTCCTTTCTGGTTTTTAACCGGCTTTACTATTGCTGGCATCACAATTGCTTCTCTTTGCATCATAGTCTTTCAAAATATTTATCGCGATATAGCGATTCCAGGAGTCTATGTAGATTCGGTTAATGTGTCAGGCATGACAAAGGCACAGGTTGAAGAGGTATTTGACCAAAAGAATAGACTAACCGAAAATACAACCTTTACTTTTTCTCATGAAGATCTTGTATCAACTGCATCTGCAAAACAGCTGGGAATTGGCTATGACTCAAAACTTATGGCAGAACAAGCTATAACTCTAGGCAAATCCTCAAATCTTTTAACCAACGTTTTTATTGTCGTGAATTCATATCTATCAGGAACCACTCTTCACTCAGGTTTTACTTTTAATCAAGAAAAGTTTGAAGACCTTATTAAACCAATGCAGCAAAAAGCTTTTAAAGAACCTGTTAACGCTCAATTTAGCATCGAAGATAATAGGGTAACTACCTTTAAGAAATCTGAAGACGGAACTCAACTTGATGTTGCCAGCGCTGAGGAATTCATGCAGAAGTCATTGTCAAAAGCAGTGAAATCAGGAACTTCAAGATCATTTAATTACTCTATCCCCGCTATTTCACTTAAACCCGACGTTACAACCGAAGAAGCAAATTCCTTTGGAATTGTTGAGGAGATAGGAAGTGGAACTTCACTTTTTTATCACTCAATCCCCAATAGAATTCATAATGTAAAACTTGCTGCTACAAGAGTAAGTGGAATTTTAGTAAAGCCAGGAGAGGAATTTTCCTTTGTTAAGTATTTAGGAGATGTTTCAAAAGCTACCGGATATGCAACCGCTTATGTTATTCAAAATGGGAGGACAACTCTTGGCGACGGTGGCGGTGTTTGCCAAGTTTCAACAACCCTCTTCCGTGCAATATTAAATTCAGGTCTCCCAATCACTGAAAGGCACGCACATTCGTACAGAGTTAGCTATTATGAAGAGGACTCGCCTCCAGGTCTTGATGCCACCGTATTTTATCCATCAGTCGATCTAAAATTTGTTAACGACACTGGGAACTACATACTAATCCAATCAACGGTTGATCCCGAGGCCCTCAGACTTACATATACTTTGTACGGCAAGAAGGATGGAAGACTCGTTAACTTAACAAAACCAGTCATTACAGGTTTTTCTGGTCCTCCTGAACCTCTTTATCAAGATGATCCATCTCTTCCAAAAGGCACTACAAAACAGGTTGATTTTTCTGCATCTGGAGCTACAGCCGTCTTTCAAAGACTTGTGAAAGATAAAAATGGTAAAATCATGACTGATGAAAAATATGTTTCAAAGTACTCTCCTTGGCGGGCAGTATTTCTAGTTGGTACGGGCTAGCTTATGCTAAAAAGAATTGCAATTTTTTGCGGAGGTCCATCCTCCGAATATGAAGTTTCGTTAAGTAGTGCTTCTACGATGTATAAATACATCGACAAAAACAAATACGAGTTGTATTTTTTCTTTATCTCAAAAAACCGTAATTGTAAATTGTTGATAGCCTCAGACAATGTTGATTTAAATAAAATAAAAGTCTCCACACCACTTATTGAGGGTCTTGAGGATTTAAAGAAGAAGAAAATTTTTGCTTTTCTTGCTGGTATTCATGGTGAATTTGCCGAAGATGGAAGGCTTCAGGGGCTTCTTGAATTTTTTGGAATTCCCTACTCAGGCTCTGGGGTAACCGCAAGCTCGCTTGCTATGGACAAATACAGATCAGCTCTTTTGGTAAAAACCCTGGATGGTGTCTTACTCCCGAAAACCTTCTTGCTAAGTGAGAATTACGAATTGCCAAAAAGTCTAAAACTTCCTGTTATTCTCAAACCAAATGCGATGGGTTCAAGCGTTGGGGTTACAATAGCAAAGACACTTGCAGACTACAAAAAACAGGTCAACGAATTCAGAAAAAAATATCCAGATCAGGAGATAATAGTTCAAAAATATTTTGAAAATTCTATAGAAATTCAGTCAGGTGTTTTACAGAAAAAGAATGGAAAGTTTCTCCCAGTTCCACCAATCGAAATAAGACCTATGAAAAATGTTTTTTTTGATTACGACTCTAAGTATAAAGTTGGAGGAGCAACTGAAATCACACCTCCTATTGGTATTCCCAAAAGTGTTTCCAACAAGATTGCTCAAATATCAAATTCCCTTCACAAACTTTTAGGACTTAAAACTTATTCTAGAAACGATTTTCTAGTAGTTAAAGGAAAAATATATTTTTTAGAAGCAAATACACTTCCGGGAATGACAGCAACATCCCTTCTTCCTCAAGAGGCAAATGCTATAGGAATTTCTTTTCCTAAGCTCTTGGATTTTCTTATTGAAAACTCATGAATAAAATACTCTTAGATTCTGACGCTTCTAAGCTTCCGCCAAACTCAGTTCTTGCAGGTGGATGTTTTGATGTAATCCATAGTGGTCATCTAGAATTCCTTGAGAAATCGAAATCCTTGGGAGAAAAACTGTGCCTTCTACTTGAGAGCGATGAATCTATAAGAGATAAAAAGGGTAAGGGCAGACCTTTGAACAATCAAAGTGTACGAGCAGAAAATTTATCCAAATTGGATACAGTGGATTATATTATTTTACTCAAAAAATCAGATTCGTCACTGTATTACTATAACCTTGTAAAATTACTCCATCCTGCTATAATTGCTGTGACTGCTGATGACCCTCTTTTAGATACAAAAAAAGAGCAAGCCAATACGGTTGAAGGAAGAGTTGTTAGCGTTATGGATAGAGATAATAGGTACTCTTCAACAAAATTGATTGAGGAAAAATAATATGAAAAAAATACTCTTAGCATATGGAGCACTAGTTTTGGTAGTTGTTGCGCTT
>CAYTCO010000028.1:0-3391 GCA_964436385.1 uncultured Gammaproteobacteria bacterium | reverse complement strand
TATGAAAAAAATACTCTTAGCATATGGAGCACTAGTTTTGGTAGTTGTTGCGCTTGCCTTCTTTAAATTTAATGGAGCAACTTTCTTTTCTGGTCTAGGAACGGGGTCCTCAGTTTCTATTAACGGACAAAAATTTGAAGTAGAAGTCGCAAATAACGATACGTCAAGGCAGGTTGGTCTTTCAGGACGAAAAAGTTTGGATCAAAAAAAGGGCATGATATTTCTTTTTGAAAAAAAAGACAAATACTCATTCTGGATGAAGAATACCCTTATTCCACTTGATATCATTTTCATTGATAACGATAAGATTGTGCATATAACAAAGAATGCAATTCCTGAAAAAGATGTTAAAGGCACTCTTCCTATATATAAGACGCCAGTCAATGCGAATAAAGTTCTTGAAATAAACGGAGGTCTTTCTGAAAAGAATAAATTCAAAAACGGAGATAAGGTAACCTTCACAAACGTTAGATAATTTTCCAATGAAAGTACTTGCCATTGAGTCCTCATGCGACGAAACTTCTGCTTCTGTAGTTGAACTTACAGAGAACAGCTTAATAGTACTATCAACAGTTACTGCGACATCCCTTAATATTCATGCTACAACTGGAGGCATTATTCCTGAAAATGCGGCACGTGAACAGGTCAGATACATTATGCCTGTAATAATTGAGGCACTTAATAAGTCAGGAGTTAGGAGTCGGGAGTTAGAAGTTGGAAATTGGAATGAGGCAAGAGCTGTTTTAACAAATGATATTGATGCGATTGCTGTGACCTATGGACCGGGTCTTATAGGTAGTCTTTTGGTGGGAGTTGAAACAGCAAAAACTTTAGCGTTCTCATTTAATAAACCTATTATCCCAGTGAATCATTTACTTGGACATATATACGCCAATTTCATTCAAACTCCCAACTCCAAACTCCCATCTCCAATCTATCCCCTCATAGGACTTATTGTTTCTGGAGCTCATACCGATCTTTTATATTTTAAAAGTACTGATGAATTTGAATGGCTCGGGGGTACTCGTGATGACGCAGCAGGTGAAGCCTTTGACAAAATAGGAAGAACACTAGGCTTCCCATATCCTGCTGGTCCTGAGATTGAAAGAAGAGCAAACTTACTTAAGAAATCAGATGTTAGGTTTAAAAGCCCACTTCTCAATGAAGATAATTTTGATTTTTCATTCTCAGGGCTGAAGACAGAAGCCAGCAGGTATTTCCAAACTAAAAACGTAAATTTAGAAAATGAAAACTTAAAAAATGAAATTTGTTACGCAACCCAGAAGGCAATTATTGATGTTATTGTTAAAAAAACATTAAAAGCTGCACTTAAATATAATTGTTCAAATATTTTGATCGGCGGGGGCGTAGCTGCTAACTCTACTCTTCAAAAGAAGTTAGAAGCTGGGAGTTTGGAGCTGGGAATAAAAACATTTACTCCTGAAAAAATTTATTGTACTGACAATGCAGCCATGATCGGTGCCTATGCTTTGATGCATTTCAAGCCAGTTGAATGGAAGAAAGTTGTTGCAAATCCAGAGCTGTATTTTGCGTAATTGCCTGTGTGATATACTGATTTCTGCTCAAACAGATAATATGAAGGATGTAATACTAGTCGAAAGCCCGACAAAAGCAAAAACTTTAACTCGATTTTTTTCGGGAAAATACAACGTTGTTGCATCTATGGGTCACATTCGTGATCTTCCCAAATCAAAGCTTGGAGTAGATCTTGAAAATAATTTTGAACCTCAATACATAATCCCAAAAGACAAACAAAAAACGGTTAAGATGCTTAAGGACACTGTTAAGGGTGCGAAACTTATTATTCTTGCAACTGACCCTGATCGTGAAGGAGAAGCAATTTCCTTCCATTTACACCACATTTTAAAAGACGTGAATAAAGATTCAGATTTTGAGAGGATTGTTTTTCATGAAATTACTAAAGGTGCGGTTGAGGAAGCAATGGGTCACAAAAGAAAAATTGATCAGGATTTGGTTAATGCTCAGACAGCACGCAGGGTATTGGATAGAGTTGTAGGATACAAACTTTCACCGATTCTTTGGAAAAAAGTAAAAAGACATTTGTCAGCAGGAAGAGTTCAGTCTGTAGCACTTAGACTTATTGTTGAACGAGAAAAAGAGATTGGCCAATTTGACAGTGCTACTTTTTACAGAATGTTTTTGGTAACTACTAAAAAAGGTAATGAAAACAAAGTCGAATTTGAATTAACAAAAATTGATGGAGAAAAACTTGAAAGTTCAACTGAAATAAAATTGTATGATGGTACTTACAAGTACAATAAAACATCGCTTACTAAAGAACTCTCAGATATTGTAATAAAGTCTGTTAAGAACGAGGGCCTTCTAATAACAGATGTTGTTCAAAAGGAAACAAAGCGCTCATCCTACCCGCCATTTATAACATCAACCATGCAGCAGGCTTCATTTAGAAGATTTGGATACGCTGGAAAAAGAACAATGTCTCTTGCTCAAAGGCTATATGAAGAGGGGTACATTACCTATCATAGAACTGATTCTTTCAACCTCTCTACAGTGTTTCTTGATTCATCAAGAAAATATATTGAAAAAGAATTTGGTCGTGAGTATCTATCTCCCGAAGTTAAAGTTTTTAAGAATAAATCAAAATCTGCCCAAGAAGCGCATGAAGCTATAAGACCCGTTGATGCTGTAAATAAAAAAGAAACAATTAAGCAAGAACTTGGAAACGACTTTGCCAATCTATATGATCTTATCTTTAGACGCGCTGTTGCAACTCAAATGAGTGACGCAATATTCGCATCAACTAAAGTTACCGGTGAAATTAAAAAGGACCCGCTTCGCGAGCGAAGCGAGGCGAGAAAACTATTCACATTTGAAGCCTCTGGTAGTGTAATGAAATTTGCAGGATTTTTGAAATTATATTCAATAAAGGATGATGACACCCAGGAGTTACCGCAAATCGAAAAAGGCGAGACGTTAGACTATCAAGATTCTCGCGCGTCTGAACACACAACAACTCCTCCACCTCGTTACAATGAAGCATCCCTTGTTTCATCACTAGAAAAACATGGAATAGGAAGACCCTCAACATATGCTCCAATTATTTCTACACTATTTGACAGACTATATATTGAAAAAAATGAAGGACGCCTTACCCCTACCGAAATTGGGATTTCTGTTACAGAATTTTTGGTTAAGAATTTTGCAAATATCGATGACATTCCTTTCACCGCACGCCTTGAAGAAGAACTAGATGAAATTGCAGAGGGAAAATTGAAATGGCAAGCTGTTTTTAAAGAATTTTATGTTCCTTTCGAAAAACAACTAAGGCTTGCTGAGGACGCTGAGGGAGTAAAAATTGAGATCGAATACTCAGATCGGATGTGCCCTA
>CAYTCO010000027.1:9219-16520 GCA_964436385.1 uncultured Gammaproteobacteria bacterium | reverse complement strand
TGAGAGTCCAGATTGATGTCCCTCAGAAATTGAATTCGCGGCAAAAAGAACTTCTTGAGGAGTTTGCCAGTGAATCAAAAAAACGCCACTGGTTTTAATGCAATTGACATTTATTGTCATTTACTCTTAAATTAATCTACCGCTTTTTTATGGCTTCATCAAGTTCAAAAAATCCTCCATTTGGTATGCATTTAATGCTTGACGGTTATGATTGTGATTCAAAACCTTTAAGCGATGCAAATGTTGTCTACAATCTTCTAGACAAACTTCCTGAGAAAATAGGTATGACAAAAATGACCGCTCCATACGTTGTATTTACTGAGGGTAATAACGAAAGAGATCCCGGGGGATGGAGTGGGTTCGTTTTGATAGAAGAATCGCATATTAGTATTCACACATTTGTAAGAAGAAAGTTTTTTACTTTTGATCTATACTCGTGCAAAGAATTTGACGAGAAGATAGTTGTAAAGTATTTAAAAAGTCTTTTCAAGACAAAGGACATTGAGTACACCGTCGAGGAACGTGGCAAAAAATATCCGGATAAGAATTTGGAATAACTACTGAGTAAGCCAAATTCCTAGAAACAACACGCTCATCCAGAGTACTTTTATAGCAAGACCTTTCCTCTCAATATTCTCCTTAAAAATCTTGGGGGCAATTAGAGTCAAGATATACCCAAAAATAATTCCATAAAATACTTGTGTTCCCCCAAGAACACTTACCAACGCAACAGATCCAAGTGAAATTGCAAGAAACATAACTCCTTTAGCCGCGATAAGAATAACTTCATTTAGAAGCATAATGCTCATTACTTTCCGGCCTACTTTTTTGTTTGTTTTAATAAAGGCATTTCGAACAGAGGGGAATAGAAGGAATAACGCTAGTCCTCCAATTCCAATTCCCCAGCTCTCGTAGCTTAAAATTTTTGAAAAAGAATTTGCTTCAACAGCAAATTTAAAGATTACTGCTGATGCTGCAAAGAAAACATCCGCAATCAAGATCCAGTAAAAGGATGGATCGAGCTTAAATTTCTTTTTGCTTTTCTGATATGAGAGCGCAACAGCTGAGAAAAGAACTAGAAAAAATCCTCCGAGTTGCAGTGGTGAGATTTTTTCTTGCAAAAAAATGAAAGAGAGAAGAAGAGTTATTACTGGGATCATTTGAAAGAGTCCGATGATGTAGCTGGTTTGGCTAGATGCTAATGCCCTAAAATAAAATGCATATCCCCAAACTGTAAGTGCGCCGGTTAGCAAAACTATAAGTGCATCAAAAAATGGGAGTACGGGTCTTCCAAAGAGGAGCCAAAGTATAGTACCTCCTGCAAAGCCGACTATCGCACTATAAACCGGGATACCTCTATAGTCTTTCACCTTGCTCTCAACAACGAATTTGTCAACAAAATTTACTACGCTAAAAATAGCAGGAGATAGTAATGCTAATAAAAACCATAATTCCATAAATATATTATACCCCCTTCAGGGTATACTTTTTAAGAAAAGTCGGATCGTAGTCTAACTTAGCACGTCTTAGTCCTTCAATTCCTAGGTCCTGTTCTATATTGTAATATTTACATTGTTTTTCTTTTAGAAATTTTGCTATTGAAAAATTTAAGAATTCATAAATACCTTTATAGTTAATATCTCCTTTTTGAAAATCACCAATTCCATATCCGAGGAGTATCTCAAATACCGAAAATCCAATCATTTTTTTATCAATAAAAGCAAACAGAACATATAGATTAGTAAAATCCTTCAAGTCAAAAAGATTATTAATTGCGATCTCTTCATTTTTAGAATCATATTCTCCTTTTGCTTTCTTCCAGACGTCGAAAAAATCCAAAACCTGTTTTATAACGCCATCTTCATTTAATCTCAGGGTTACTACCTTCGGTTTATTTTTCTCTAAAAAATGATTTAATAATTTTCTTTTTTGGTGAAGATTACGTCCCTCCATTTTAGAAAGTTTGTCTACGTCGATAAGGTAGTCAAAGTTATCTCTATCTTCCTCAATGCTACAGATTTTTTTCAAAGCAGCATTGTTTTTTTGCACCATCTCTTCTGGAATAAGATAGATTTCTTCAATTGCTTTAATGGATTTTAAATATTCAAAAAGAGTACTTACGGTTTCGGCAACTTTACTATTGCCTATGAACATGTAAAAAATTTCTGAGGTCGTATAGTCTTCCATTCTAATCACTAAGTTATCGTTTAATAAAGATAACTCTGTTTTGTTTGATAAATTCCAGCACCAAAGGCTTACGAAGTTGAAATCCGAATAAGGAGGAAATTGGTCAATTACTTTTTCGATCTCTTCTTTAATATCAATTGATAAATTAATAAATTCAGGAAAGATTGATATCATAGGATAAAGTATACACTATTCATTTGAGGTCAAAAAGCTTGACAAACCTTCAATTTAAGGCTTATGCTAAAGTATGTCCTTAGGAGATTTTATAGGTCGAGATAACAGGACCAAGTACACTCTTTTTATATTCCTCTTGCTTACTTTCTGGTGGGTAATCATTTTCGTTGGTGGCACTAAAGACAGTATGGTTAACCATGTTTTTGGGTTTATTTATGGTGGATTTTCGCTTTGGGGAGGAATTTGGGGATTAATAGTTGCAAAACAGTGGGGGGGTATGAAAAGCGTTATGGGCAGGGGCATATTGGCTCTTGCCTTTGGACTTTTGCTTCAGGCTTTTGGTCAATATTCATTCTGGTACTTTAATTATGTCCTGAAAATACCTGTTCCTTACCCTGGAATTCCAGATATAGGTTATCTAGGTACAATACCTTTCTATATTTACGCCGCTGTGTGTTTGGCAAAAGCATCAGGAGTAAAAGTTTCTCTTAGGTCGTTTAAGAATAAACTACAAGCATTAATTATCCCATTAGTTATGGTTGCGATTGGATATGGACTATTTTTAAAAGATTACAGTTTTGCCGACGCAACAACACTTCAAGTCTTATTTGATTTTGGGTACCCCTTGGGCCAAGCAGTTTATATCTCTATTGCGATTCTAACCTACAGTCTTTCAAGGGGAATTTTGGGTGGTGTTATGAAGAATAGAATACTGCTACTTATTTTTGCATTTTCTGCTCAATTTTTAGCTGATTATATATTTATTTACTTCCATGACCTTTATTTCCCTGCGAGCTTTATAGACTTTTTCTATCTTTTTGCATATGCAATTATGACTCTTGGCATACTTCAGTTAAGATCTGTACTTACTAAACTTAGTGCTTAATATGGATATTGTTGCCCAAATGACTGAAAAAATTATCAAAGAACAAGAAAGCGTGATAGGTCCAATTGCTTTGGAGCAAGCCAAAAAAGTGCCAGGATTGACCCTTGACTGGGATAAGCATGAGGTGACGCTTTCTGGAAATGAAAAAGAGATTCTTGATCAGTTGGTAAATAACTACAAGCATCTTTTTGGACAGGCTTCAGTTGAGGTTTGTCGTGATGCAATTAAAGGTCTTGTCAAAAAAGCCCCAGCGGACAAAATTCCACAACAGCTTCAGTAAGCATAGTCTTTGATATACTAGTAGATGCCTATGGATCCTCAGAATAATGATCAAAATACAACCCCCGTATCAGATGCTTCAACGCTACAAAGTGAACTAGCTCATGCAACAGAGGAGATGTATAAGAAGAACGTTGAGTTAAATGAGCGCAACAAAACCCTTTCACTTCTTCGTAAGATAGATGTCATTGTTCTTTCTTCAGTAACAGATCCGAATTTGGTTGCTCAACAGGTTGCAAACGTAATTGTTGCAGAATCAGATTTTAAAGGACTTGTTGTATACGAGATGTCAACTGTAAATAGTCTCAGGCCACTAGCGGATGCCTACACTGGGATACTTGAGACGGGAAAGGTTTTTGCTGAAGAAATTCCCCTTACTCTTTCATCTAATGCAGTTGTTAAATCAGTTATGGAGAGAAAGATGCAAGTTGTGTCAAATCTTTCAGAAATTGGCGTGACAGAGCATGGCAAAAATGAACTTAAATTACTTGACGCATCTCTTGGTATCCAGTCTATAATCGCATTTCCACTAATTATCCGTGACAACGTTATTGGGGCAGTTGTAATTATGTTTGAGGCAAAAGTGGAGGAGGCTACACAATCGCAGAAAGATATCATAGAACGTTTGACAGGTGTTATTGGCATTGCGGTTGATAATGCGCTTCTATATAGGGCAATACAAGGTGCAAACGAAAAGTTAAAGCAGGTCGACAAATTAAAAGACGAATTCGTATCTCTTACTTCTCACGAGTTAAGAACCCCAATGACTGTTATAAAGTCATACGTATGGCTTCTTATGGAAGGAAAAACTGGCGAGCTGACTGATCAACAAAAAGAGTACTTGAGACGTACCTATGACTCAACAACAAGGCTAATTAATATGGTAAATGACATGCTAAATATCTCGCGTATTGAGTCTGGTAGGTTCACAATCAATCCTAAACCTATGAACATTGCCAGTCTTGCTAAGGAAGTAGTTGCTGAGATGCAGTCAAAATCGCAAGAACTTGGTATACATTTACTTGTGACCGTTCCCCAAGTCGAACCACCTCAAATAACTGCAGATTCTGATCGTATAAAGCAAGTTCTTATAAATCTTATAGGTAACTCTTTAAAATTTACACCCAAAGATGGTACAGTTTCAGTTGCTTGCGAGCAAAAAGACACAAGCATACTTGTTAGGGTAAAAGACACTGGTATGGGTATAAGAAGTGAAGACATGGAAAAACTATTTAAGAAATTTAATATGCTTGGAGGAACATATCTCACAAAGCAGGCAGGACAAGGATCAGGACTTGGCCTTTATTTGTCGAAAAACTTAATAGAACTTCATCATGGTAGGATTTGGGTTGAATCAGAAGGAGAGGGTAGGGGTTCGACTTTTTCTTTCACCTTACCTATTTAAGAGGCAGAGGCTTGTGGTTGGGAAAGATAAAGCTGAACTTCTTTGACTAAATCACCAGGAGTTATCTGGCTTTTAATAAGATATCCATTGCCAAGCATAAGAGCTTCTTTTATCTCTTCTCCTTTATCAAGATTTGTTAGAAAAATAATACATTTGTTGGGGGTCAGGGGTTGTGGAGATTCCTTAACCTTTCTCATAACATCAAGTCCGCTTATCTTTGGCATAATGATATCTAGAAGTACTAAGTCCCATCCACCAGAAGAAATTTTAGTTAAAGCATCTTGCCCATCAATTGCTGTTTCGGTAAAATAGCCTTCCGCTTTTAGAATATCTGTATACAATTGTCTTAGGAATTCGTCATCTTCAGCAACCAATATTTTCTTATCCATATAAAAATCCTATCACTTATCACAACTTTAGGCAATGGTTCAGGGGAGAGGTTTTAGTCAAAAAAAAACAGCGTTTCCGCTGTCTGTGAAGAGTTTGTTTTTATTATCTAGTAACTGTTATATCGTTTGTCGTTACTGCGTCAACTGGTTCTGTGTCAGGAGCAGATACTGTGACTCTTCCAGCAGCTGTTTGTGTGATTGTATATTGGCTGTCATAGGTTGCACAGCTAGTCCATGAACCTGTTTGAGGATCAACTGGAAGTTGAGCAATGTATGTAGGTGCTACGTCTGAACAAAGATTTACGTCTGTTGCTCCGCTACCAATATTTGTAGGCGTTGCAGGAATAGCAAGTCCTGAAAGATCTCCATTGTTATCTACTGCATATTGCCATACTGCATTAAGAATTGCATTTACATCGGAACTTCTTTGAGTATTGTTTGCTTGTTGGAATTGTCGAGCAGGATTAATAGCAATAAGAGTGATTGCAAGAAGAACTGCGAGGATACCAATAACGACAAGAAGCTCGATTAGTGTAAAACCAGTTTGGCTTTTGTTCAAAAAGCTAAAACCTCTCTGTAATTTAGCGCGGGCAGTATTCATATCTGTATCTATGATAATCATATTTGAAAATCCTTGTCAATAGGGAATTTTAGCCTCAAATTATCAAAAACTATTTCATATTGACAATCATTATTCCAAGAATAACAAAAAGAACACCAAAAACCGCCGCCATCGCAATTAACCTTTTTCTATTTGTTTTTGGTTTTACGTCACTTTTTTTGGTGTCTGCCATTTGGATTGGTTGAAATTTTTCCTTATCAATAGTAAGAAGTGTCACCTGCTTTAGATGATCAAGTCTTTTAACAAGCTGCATAGCATTGTCAGGTGTAAGATTTCGGATAAAAGTCTGGTCTTGACCTAACAGTTGATAGGGTACTGCATTCTCAACAACAAAGTTATTTTTTTCAAAACTCATTTTCAGTTCTATATACAGATCTTCGTTAACTGCAATAACTTTTACGCCTTTTTCAATTGGATACTCTTTTGACAAAACGCTATCAAAAGGTACAGTTTCTAGGAATTTGTTTACTTCTTCGTCTTGAGCTTCCTTTGAAAGATCGGCTATGTCTTTTTCGAAGCTTATATTTGGTGAATAAATAATTGTTATTTGCGCAGGTGCAATTTGGTATTGGTCTATAAAACCTTTTACTTGTGTCATAAGTGAACCTCCATTAACAACATCCATATCCTTTACAGAAGTAATTAGAAAAGCCAGGCTTAAAACTTGAGTTTGGCCTGTTTCAAAGAAGTAAAAACCATTTTTATCAAGATAAATAAAAGCGGGCACTTTTTTTCCGATATCCATATTGGCAGTATTTAGATTTCCTTCCAGGAGGTAGCGGTTAGAGTGTTATTGCTCGTATCAACTATCACCTGTATTGTGCGGGTAAAATTGCTAATTGTGCCTCTTGATAGTACTGTTTTTGGGTTAGTGCCGGTCACGGTAACCACCGCTTGGCCTCCTCCAACAGAAAGAGTCTCACCCGCATAATTCGGATTTCTAAGTAATTTAATCATAGCAGTTTCTGCGCCACTTTCAGCAATATCCAAAGAATTAGACCCTTGATAAAGCTTGCTGGTTCCAACAGAGCTATTAAGAACCAATGCAATTGAAGCACTCGTAACTAAAATTGCGATTAACATGAAAGTTAGTAGTAGTACTAAGGCTTGACCTTTATTTGAGTTTTTCATCTTAGTCCAGCTGTTGTTTGAAACATTTGAGTGTCGGATATTCCTCTCGTTGAAACCCTACCGTCAACAGTAAAGTTAATTCTGACAGTATCTTTTGCGCTTGGGGTGCCAACTTTAGTGAACAAGAGGGAACTTATGGATGATCCATAGCCATTAAGAACAGCACTTGAAGTAGGAGTTGTAACAAGAATGCTTCCATTTGAAGCGATATAGTTTGTGGTGACCCCA
>CAYTCO010000027.1:0-9119 GCA_964436385.1 uncultured Gammaproteobacteria bacterium | reverse complement strand
ACTGATGTCCCAAGATCGTATGGGGATGATTCGTAAGTACCAGGATTAAGATAGGATCCATCAGGTCCACCTTGAATAATCTTCAACTCATTACCTATGGTGTTCCCAATCATATATACAAAAACATCAGTATCTAATTCTTGTACATAAGTTAGATCGTTAAATCCTGAATCAAATTGAAGACCTCCGCAATAAGTTGGGGTGGATTCGTTACTTATATTAAGGACTTGGTATTCTTGTGCATCATTTGAGTCGCTGATTCCATCTTTACCGACCAATACTGCACGAAGACCGTTAAATACTGTCATTGATCGCCGCGGATATTGTTGACCCAGTGCTCCAGACCCAAGATAAAATCCGCTCAATGCGCCAGTTGCTGGTGTCCCCGATAGGAAAGCGGGGGCAGTTTTTGTTGTCGTATTTATTATGTAAAATTGTTTACTTGCAGAACCTCCATTTGAGGAAATATACGCACGATTACCATCTCCACTTGCAAAAACCGAGTTTGCTGCTTCTTCAGTTCCACCTCCCGTATTAAAGTCGTAAGATCCTACTCTTTGCCAGCTTGCGTTTCCACCAGATATCCTTCCACATGCGCTATTCGAAATACTAGGAGAGGAATTATTGTCTGGAATGCTTGAAACATTTACGACATTTAATTCTGGATTTGTTCCGGCGCCGACCGCCGCATAAATATACGTATTGCCCCCAACCTGTACCGGAGCAAGGTCATTTGTTGCGTAAAGCTCAATATTGCCTCCATCTGCGCAATCATTGTGTGCAGGAGAGGTAGTATCAGACCAAGTTGTTCCACTCTGACCTTCATCATATTTTCTGTCTGTTCCTGTTCCAGGGCTACACTCGTAGCCATCTAGCTGAATCCTACAACCGAGCATGTCAAGTCCTGAGGATTGAGTTTTTGAGTCTATATTTGTCAGATCAAATGCATATAGATATCCTCCCGAGCTAACATAACCCCGATCTCCAAGAACTGCAAGAGATGTCCCTCCATAATTAAAAGGTGACTGGTCGTTAGGAGAGCCACCTGCAAAATGAATTTTTACAGCTGCCCAATCAAGTGAAAAATCTCGGCTTGTACTGCTTGAAACGCTAATTACTCTAAGTCTAAAGTTGGAATTTGTAAAGTCATTACTGTTCCAGGTTCTTCCCCAAGTGTCTGAGGAACCGCCAAGAAGATATGTTGCTTGTGAGGTAGTTAAAGTGCTTGTCGACTTTGCGCTAGTCCATGTTGAGCCTCCATCCCATGACAACTGGATACAGAGGATTGGATTATTTGAGGTACTATCAGCCCAAGCATCAAGTCTTACCTCGACACCATTGATTGTTGAACCGGAAGGTACGGATAAGTCATAGTTGTAGTACCGTTGTCTGTCTTTGTCGGTACCAGTGCAATTTGTTCCTGTTCCGCTTCCGCTGTTAGTATCTGTTGCGAATTGGGTGTTATCGGAATACGCCCTGCTTGCGTTTGTGTACCCATCATCATCCCCCGTGTTCTCATCTGCTTCAGAGGAGGGGTTTGCAAAACCTGTGTCAAAAGAGCCTGAAGTGTTGAACATGTAAGTATTAAAGTAAGTCCAATACTTGTAGATGCCACGAGTATAATCTTGGTACTCTCCGTTGTTTGTATTGTCATTTGAGCTATCATTATCATCAACAAGAATTGCTATAACTTCCCGGTCGGGTTTTGTTGTTGCAACAAGGGCATACATTTTGCCCGATGAAGATCTGTAGTATTTTATAGAGTTAGTTTTGTAACTGTTATCAATACCAGGGTTTGATGGAATAAGGCTAACATTGCTGTATTCCGTTGAGTTAAGAGTAAAGATTCCTCGAAGCGAAGCAACCGGTGTTTCTGTATTCGCAGTGACATTGACGTGCGCCATTTTGATTGAAGTAGCATCGGTTGGTGCCGTTGCAACAAATGCTTGATTTGGATTTGTGATACTAGTTGCACTTGATGTTGCAGCAACTGCTACGGGAGGTCCATCTGGAAGTGTAATCGTTGCCGACGAAAATGTAGGAGCACACCATTGACCCTTGGTATTAGTCGATAGAGTTATCTCTCCACCAAGGACGTTTGAAGTTTCTGTTGTGCTAAAAACACCCGCATCAAATTCTGTCTCGCTTGTTTGAGTTGAGGCCGTGTTCTGTAAAAACCTAGTAATATAAATAGTCGAATCGACTGATGAGGCATAAGGCTCTCCCCAAGTAACTTGAATATAGACACGTTTAGTTGAAGGATCCAGACTTCCTCCAGACGTTACAACAACACCATTGGAATCTCTGTATATATCACTAATCGTCAGCGACCTAGTGAGTCCATTTATAGTTTCTGTGCCCGAGCTAAAGCCCCAGGTGTTACCTGAGATAAGAGGGTGGTAGACTCCATTAGTTGAAAAAGATCCCCAGCCTTGATTTCTTACATTTCTGACAACTTCCTCTGCCTCCTTCATAAGAGCGACTGCTTGAACTCTTTGTCCCTGTTGGGATTTTCCTTGCTGAGAAGAAATAAGGCCCGTAAGTAGTGCGGGGAGCATAATTGCTGTAATTGCAATTACAAGCAATATCTCAACGAGCATTTGCCCTCTTTGGTTTATGTTATTCAATCGAAATAATCGTTCCATAGTTGTTGATCTCCATCAATTGGTTACTTCCAGTTTCTGTATGAGTTATTGTTACCGTGTTTTGACCTTGAATAAAGTTTACTAGTTCACCACTGCTTGATGCAAAAAGAATTGTAGTATCTGGGAAGGTCGAGGTGAGAGTGTAGCCTTGGTCTATTGGAATTGAAAAATTTGCCGCATCTGACGGGTTATATATGTTGCCGTGGAACAATACATATCTGTCAGTTAGAATTTTTATTCCATAGTTATCAGGTACCCCTCTTCCCTCAGTGTCTCCAACCATCGCTTTTATTTGTTGATTTTTTAGATCAGATGAAAGTACTGAAAAAGAAGTGCTTTTTGTTGCTACAATCTTTATGCTTCCAATACTAACGAATCCAATACCAAAAAGTACTCCCAAGATGCCAACTACAAGCAATAATTCGATCAAGGTTAAACCAGCTTGATACTTCCTTCTCATTTTGAAGCAACTTGCCCGATTAGCCCGTAAATAGGAGCTATAATAGCAAGCATCATTCCTCCAACCAAAACGCCAACAAAGATAAGCATGATTGGTTCAAGCAGAGTGGTTAGCGTTTTGAGAGTTTTTTCAACTTGATAATCAAGATACTCAGATATATCCTGCATCGATTTATCTAAAGAACCGCTTTTTTCACCCGCCTCAGTAATTTTTATCATGATACTTGGAAATATTCCCTTAGCTTTTTTGAGCCCTTCAGATAGTTGGCTTCCTGCAAGAACTACTTCTTTGCACTTCGCAATTGATTCTGCAACTTCTTTTTTAAGAACGACTTCTTGTGCTAACTCAAGTGCCGAGGCGATTGGAATACCTGCGTTAAGAAGTAAGTATAGACTTCTTGAAAATCTCGTTAAATCAATCTGTTGGGCAAGTTGGGATACCAAGGGTAGTCTAAAAAGAAGATGAAGAAATTCTCTTTTCTTCTCTCTATATAAAAAGAAAAGACCAATGGATGTTACTATCAAAACGATAATAACAAGCAAAGTATATTGAGTGATCAAATTAGAAAGTCCGATTAGAACAACCGTAGGTAATGGCAGTTCCGCATTTAGCCTTGAGAATACAGAAGATATTTTAGGTACCACGACAATTAGAATCATAAGAAGAACTCCCGCAAAAACGAACATTATAAGAACCGGATACGTTAAAGCGCCCTTTATCTTGTCTGAGAATTCGGCGTCTTTCTTTATAGAAGATTTAAGGTCGGTAAGTGTAACATCTAGGGTTCCTGCTTCTTCTGAGGCCTTAATAAGATTAACTGTAATTTTGTCAAAGACTTTTGGAAATTTAGAAAGTGCATCTGCCATGTGATTTCCTTGGGAAAGATCCATTTTTAATGACTCCAAAAACTTTTTTTGGCTGCCCTTAGCATCTTCAAGTAGTGAATCAACCACTTCCAGAATAGGAATTCCTGCGGTTAACATAGTCGCAAGATTGCTAACAAGACCAAGCTTGTCAGAGGTTGATATTCGAAGCGATTTTAAGTCGTCGTTTCCAAAAAAATGCATATTAATCTGATTCAACTCTTGTCACTCTAAGTACTTCCTCAAGTGTTGTGACTCCTTTTGCCACTTTAATTATTCCGTCATTAAGCATTGTGGTCATCCCTTCTTCAATAGCTTTTTTAGCAATAACATCTGAATCTGCCTTTGCTGTAATAAGCGCCTTAACTTCCTTTGTTACTTCCAAAACCTCAAAAAGTCCAAGCCGGCCCGAGTATCCAGTTGCATGGCAGATCTTGCAGCCTTTTCCTCTATAAAGGCTTATGTTTTCCTTGTCTGCAAAATGTTTTGCAATAACGCTTGGTGGAAGGTTTTTGGCAAGATCAGTCCTTGATATAGTATATGACATTTTGCACATATCACAGATTTTTCGTATCAAGCGTTGGGCGATGATTACGTTAACAGTTGAAGCAACCAAAAAGGGTTCAACTTTCATGTCAATAAGTCTTGGTAAAGCTGTTGCGGCGTCATTTGTATGGAGAGTAGACAGAACTAAATGTCCAGTCAGAGCAGCATTGACCGCAATTCCTGCTGTTTCTCCATCTCTTATTTCTCCAACAAAAACGACATTAGGGTCCTGTCGAAGTATTGATCGAAGACCATTTGCAAAAGTAAGATCGGTTTTAACATTAACGTTAATTTGATTAACTCCTTTAATTCGGTATTCGACGGGATCTTCAATTGTTGTAATATTTTTTTCGCGAGTGTTAAGTATCTTAAGAATGGCGTAAATTGATGTTGTTTTTCCGCTTCCGGTCGGTCCAGTTGACAGAACCATGCCGTATGATTTACTGTATGCGCCGGTTACTTTTTTAAGATCCGGTTCACTCATACCAAGATCTATTAGTGAAAACTGTCTAAAATGAGAAGCAAGAAGCCTAAGAACTGCCTTCTCACCATCTGCAATTGGAAGTATTGAGACTCTTATATCTAAATTTTCTTCATCAAGCTTGATTCTCATTTTTCCATCCTGAGGACTTAAATGTTCGTCAGTTCTAAGCTTTGAAAGAATTTTTATTCTTGAAATAACCCGCTCATGGAAATTTTTTGGAAAATACAAAACGTCGTGGAGAATACCGTCAATTCTAAAGCGCACAAGAGAGTCTTTCTCTTCTGGTTCTATGTGAATGTCAGATACTTTGTCTTGATAACCAAATTCCACAAGAAGATTTACTATCTTTTCAATTGGAGCTGCATCGGTCACTTTTGAGATATCTGTTATGCCAAGTTCCTTTTGAAGAAGTTGTTCAAAAGACTTTTGCAGATCTCTTTTGTAAATCCTTAGTATATTTTCAACATCTCTTTCGGTTGTAAGGTAGGGTATGACCTTTAGTCCCGCTTTCTTGCTGATTGCGGTTAGAACCTCCACTTTTTTGGGATCAACGATTGCTACCTTTAGTCCTTCCTGCGTTTTTTCAAATGGAATAACTTTATGTTTTCTGGCAATTTTTTCAGGCACAACTCTAAATACATCTTCTGGTATAGAGAGTTTTGATAGAACTATAAATGGAATATGTAAAAAATCAGCAACAAGAATTCCTAAATTCTCGTCGGATATAACATCCTTTTCGATGAGAGCATCAGCAAGCGTTACATTCGAGTTTTTTGCAAACTCTACAAGCTCGACAAGAGTTTGATCCGTTGCAAGACCCGTTTTTAGAACCAGTGCCTTTATCTGATCGTCAGTAAGTATCATGGGCAGTTTTAATTTTTAACTACAGCTGTCACTTTTGATAATAAATTGTCAAAATCAAAAAACGTTTTATTGATATAGGTAGCAGCTCCTAGATTTAAGGCCTTTTCAATATCAGAATTTTGACCTAGGGTTGAGAATACGATTATTGGAGGTTTCTTGCCTTCAATATTCTTTTTAACTTCAGACAAAACTTCAAACCCATCTTTCACCGGCATAATAAGGTCAAGCAAAACAACGTCAGGTGTATTTGAGGCTATTTTTTTTATTGCCTCATCTCCATCATGTGCGATATCAACCTCAAATCCTTGTTCTGCCAATTTTTTAGAATAAAAACTTTGGAAAAATGGATCGTCTTCTGCGAGCAGTATTTTCATATTTACGCAATTTCAGAAATTTTTTCTCTTATATCGGCAATAACTATTTTTAGCTGACTTACTTCCTTCTCGTCTTGCGCTTTGTCACAAAGACTTGCGATATTCTTGTATCCCATTACGCTTGATGACCCCTTTAGTGAGTGAAGTCTTCTGAATATTTCGTCCCAATCATCCGATTCAACTTTTTGTAAAAGAAGTGAGTCAATTATATTTACGTGCTCATTTGCGGTTTCTATGAAAAGACCACGATAAGAAGAAACGTCAGAGACAGGCATGAGGTTATCATACAATATTTACTTATTGCCCCACAAGGATCGTTAACCTAAACTAATTGGTAGGGAGTTTTGTGCTCTTTGCTTGCCTATGGTTGCATTTTTATATTACCCATTTTACTTGATGGCATTTTGGTATAAAGATGTTTTTGGAGGTCTTATTAAT
Source organism: uncultured Gammaproteobacteria bacterium (assembly GCA_964436385.1). GTDB lineage: Bacteria > Patescibacteriota > Microgenomatia > Levybacterales > GWA1-39-11 > JAUSNA01. The sequence continues at coordinate 2,445 of CAYTCO010000027.1, read as the reverse complement.
TTTTTCATATTATTTAATAGGTATACGGTATCTCTTCTTTCAATACCTCTCTTACTAAGAACATTTTTTAAGCCGCTTAAGAATGAATATCGGGATGGCCTCGTTGTCTTCTCTACGGTCTTTGGAATTTTTATTAAAGCTTTTTTAGTTCTTATTACAACAAGTATCGTATTTGTTATTTTGCTTATAGAATTTCTAATTGCGCTTCTTATAGCTTTTATTCCAATTGTTCTCATTCTTATGATTCTTGGTATAGATTCACCAATGTGGTATGCGCAATAATTTTTACTTCTTATTTTACTTTTTTGATAATCCAATAATAAGGTGGTTAAGGGTTGCTGTTTTTCTTGTGATTGGAATTCTTGTGTACCTAAATATACAAAACTCTGATTTTGTAATCAGGTTATTGCCAGTCTATTTCCTGCTTATCCTACAAGAGTTCTTCATCCACTTCAAGCTTGAAAATACAAATCCACAAAAGAACATAAAGGATGGTATAAGTCATCCAATTGAAATTGTTGACTATAAAACAAGAAGTAAGCTTGAACGTCAAAATATTATCGAGAAAGTGATTGAGAAGTTGCTGTCAGAAAGTGAAGTTAAATATTTCAACAGGCTTTTGAGATTCTCATATAAAAAAACTAATACTGTTATCAGTGAAGAGCAATTGCTTAGAAAATCACTAGAATTGGTAAATAGTGTCAAGGGAAAGTACATACATGGAATTGACCTATACGTTTCCTACCTAATGCTCATAGATGAAAGCCAAAAAATTCTACTGGAAAATGACGTTACGAAAGAGGATTTAATAACGGTTCTTTCGTGGGTTAGAAAGCAGTATTTTCTAGACGTAAGAAAACCTCATGGGTTTTATTTCACAGGAAGTGGAGTATTTGATTTTTTTGTTTATGGATGGAGCGCTGTATTATCGCACTACGCTTACAATTTCACAAAAGAAGTACTGTCGAAAGCAAATCCACTGCCGATCGGTAGATCCAGAGAATATGATCTTCTTGTAACTGCACTTTCTAAAAATTCTTCAAGCAATGCTATTTTGATCGGAAATGCCGGTGTTGGTAAGTCTGCTTTGGTTTCAGAGTTAGTTTTAGATTCAAATAATGGTAATTTGCCAAAGACTTTGTCTAATAAGTTAGTTTTCAAGCTTTATCCTGAAAGGATTCTTGCAGGAATAAATAACGAGGGAGATTTGGAGGAAAGAATAGTAAATCTCTTTTCAGAGTTGATTCATGCAGGAAATATTATTGTATATATACCAAACATTGAAAATATTTTTGGTGGCGGAGGGCTAAATGTAGATTTCTCAGGTGTGCTTGTTGATTATTTAAGAAGTTCCAAGATAAAAATTATCGGAAGCACAACTAGAGAGGCATACAAAAAGTATATATTCGAGAAGGCTGAATTGAAAACATTATTTGATTCCATAGAGGTTGAAGAGCCTGATTCTGAAACAGTACATTTCATGCTCCTGGAAAAAGCAAAAGAACTAGAGTCAATCAATGGAATAAAAATTTCGTACCCTGCATTAAAAGAGTCGGCAGCACTTTCTGTTTCTTACATTAATGATGGAACAGGACTTCCAGGATCTGCGGTTAAGCTTCTTGAGGATACTATCGCTTACTGCATGACCCATGGAATAAAAAGTTTGGACAAGAAAAACATTAGAGATTTTGTTGAAGAAAAAACTGAAATTGTTCTTTCAGCGCCAAGTGAGGAGGAAAGCCAAGAACTTCTTAATATTGAAAGTGAAATGCATAAAAGAGTTATTGCTCAAAACGAAGCAGTCAAGGCAGTTTCGGATGCAATGAGAAGAGTAAGAAGCGGGATGAAAGAGGGGTCGAAGCCAATAGCTTCTTTTCTTTTTCTTGGACCAACTGGAGTGGGAAAAACAGAAACGGCAAAGGCACTTGCTAATTCTTTCTTTGGCCAAGACTCAAAAATGATTAGACTTGATATGAGCGAGTATCAGGGTGAAGATGCGATAGAGCGTTTCTTGGGTAGTTCAGGGAATCAGGATACGCTTGCGGATAAAATTGTTTCAAATCCATATTGCGAAATACTGCTTGATGAATTTGAAAAGGCAAATCCAAAAATTCTGGATTTATTTTTACAAATTCTAGACGAGGGAAGACTTACTGACAATTTAAATAGAACTGTTTCGTTCAATAATTCCATAATCATCGCAACCTCAAATGCAGGAAGTGAGTATATTCGCGAGACATACAAAAATGGCGTTTCTCAAAACGTTAAAGAACGATTAGTTGAAAAACTACTTTCAGAAGGAGCTTTCAAGCCCGAGCTTCTGAATCGCTTCGACGATGTTATTGTTTTTCAGCCCCTTTCACAAGCTGATGTATCAAAAGTTGCTAAGATTTTTCTTGATGAGGTTATATTACGTGCTTCAGACAAGCAAATTGAAATAGTCTA
>CAYTCO010000026.1:5403-17545 GCA_964436385.1 uncultured Gammaproteobacteria bacterium | reverse complement strand
CTCTTAAAGCAGCTGAAGTTGAGGCTAATATCTCAAAGGCAGTCTTCGAATACTTTGAGAAATAAACTTATCCTTGAGGTATTGGAAGTGCAACTGCAGCCTCTAACTCGTGAGGTGGAGTAACAAGACTTGCACCAATTGTCATTTCTTCAGGCACCATTCTTAGCCTAAACCCTCTTTGATGATCAGGATCAGATTTAAAAATAATACTTGGATTTGCTGAACGGTCTATCTTATGATAGTCTCCAAAAGTATTTAACTTATTGTAGTCTGATCCATAAGCAAGAACATCATGATCTTTATTAGGTGAAACTGATATAGATACTGCATTTCCCTCTTTAAGGAAATTTAGTCTTGCTATAAAAATATCTGCAGTGGTTTCCTTACTCACGTCAATAATATTTTCCTCAACAACCTCTTCATTATCTGCTTCTTGATCCTCATTTAGGGGAGGGCACCAAACTGTTCTTATTTCTACTAAAGCCATATTGAGCTAATTGTACACCAACATTAGCTTCAAATCAATTTGATACAGTTTGTCATCTTGCATGGTGAACGATTGTTCACTATATTAATTATTGCTCTTTAAAACTCTCTTCTAATGGTCACATTTCACCAGTTTTTGGTGAATGCATGGAAAATTGAACGAGCAAACGCCCGGAAAGTGGAAAGGCGACGCTATCCCAATAGCTAGTCCGGCACTTTCAGTGAGCGAGTGAAATTTGAAAAGCATGAAGCAAACCCTGATGAGAGCTTTTGGTTCTTTTCTCGGCAGAAAAGAACAAGAATTATTATGAAAGAAACATATATCAAAGATCTACAAACCTTCTACAAAAAGAATAAAAGACTTCCTTCTTATTCTGAGATGCTTACTCTTTTTGGACTGGCCTCAAAGAACGCCATCCACAAGATCGTTAAGAAATTAATTGAAACAGGGTATTTAGACATGATTTCCGGGAAGTTAGCTCCCGCGAACTCTTTCTTCCAAATTCCCCTGTTGGGAAATGTGAAAGCTGGTTTTCCAACAGGGGCAGAAGAAGACCTCAACTTCATGTCTTTGGACGAATATTTGGTCGACAAGCCAGGTTCATCCTTCATGCTGCGAGTCGCAGGAGACTCTCTTGAGGGGATCGGTATATATAAAGGGGATATCGTAATTTTAGAAAAAGAAAAAAGTGCTAATCGCGGAGAAATAGTCTTGGCTCTTATTGATGGAGAATGGACTTTAAAAATTATTGAAAAAATTGAGGGTAAAGTAGTGCTTCGCTCAGCCAATCCTAAATACCCTGATTTTTATCCCCATCTTAGCCTTGAAATATTTGGAATAGTAAAATCAGTCATTCGAAAATACTGATGACGAAAAATTCTAAATTCTAAATCCGAAGCACGAAACAAATTAAAAATATCAAATTAAAATGTTTGAAACTTTATACCCAAAAATTGAAGCTTGTTTCGAATTTCGTTATTCGAATTTAGTGCTTAATTTATGGCTATTTTAAAATCTACAACCAAAACCCTACTCCGCTTAACTCGGAAGGTTTTCAAACTCTACTATGATCATCTCATGGCCTGAAACGGTTCTTTGTCTAGACGGCGACGCTTTTTTTGCGTCCGTCACCCAAGCCGTACATCCTGAACTAAAAGGAAAACCTGTAGTCACAGGCTGGGAAAGAGGGATTGCAACTGCCGTGTCTTATGAGGCACGAGCACTAGGTGTCACCCGAGGCATGCGCTGTTGGGAGATTAAGAAACAATTTCCAGAAGTTGTAATTGCAGTCTCCGACTACCGTATTTACCACATGTTCTCAGAGAAAATGTTCACGGTCATGCGGAAATACTCTCCGTGCGTTGAGGTTTATTCTGTTGATGAAGGATTTGCAGACCTTAAAGGTATGCGCCGCCCTTTGCATATGTCTTACGCACAAATTGCTGCCTCCATTAAAAAGGAAATAGAAAGCTCTTTGGGAATTACTGTCAGCATAGGAGTATCTGTTACTAAATCTCTTGCCAAGCTTGCAGTTAATAAAAATAAGCCCTCAGGCCTAACAATCGTTCCCGGAAAAGAAATTGATGAGCTTTTAAAAGGCACTTCAATAGACAAAGTCTGGGGAATTGGTGGTCAATCCACTGCCCTTCTTAACAAGTTAGGGGTTAGTACTGCCTATGACTTTGCTCGCAAACCTGAAAGGTTTGTAAAACAGTATTTTTCAAAACCATTCATTGAAATTTGGCGTGAATTAAATGGAGAAATGATATATACCGTTAATCCGGACACCAAGCGTGTGTATAAATCCATCACAAGATCCTCAACTGTAACCCCAGCAACAAACGATCGTGATGTCTTGTGGGCAAGGCTTTTGGATCACATAGAAGACGCTTTTTTTAAAGCCCGCAACTACAATTATGCCGTTAAAAAGGTCTTTATCTACATGAAAGACCAGGGATTTCATCACCACGGAGTAGAGATAAAACTTGCAGAGGCAACAAGTTTTCCTATGTCTATAAGAGCAGAACTAAAGACAGGATTTGAAAAGATTTACAAAAAAAATATTATGTTCCGAGCAAGCGGTGCAACAATTTATGAATTTTGCGAAAACAATCAAAAACAAGCATCACTATTCTTTGGAAACTCTGACATGGAAAGTAAAGCAAAAAAACTATACCCAATGGTTGAGAGTAAAAAGGTGGATTTTGGAACGTCTTTATTTGACTCAGACCGGCTTATAAAACAAAAAAAGGAAGTTAAGCTCTCAATTCCACTGCTTTCGAGACTTGAATAACTGAAAACTAAGAACTAAGAACTAATTGTAGGAGTATGCCCAGTCGGCAATCTCTAAAATGCCTTTTGATTTTAGAAAGTCCTTTTTCTTTTGCGCAGACTGTTGGTCCTCAAACCACACAACATGACTCTGACCATCTTCATCTACATATCTTACTGATGGCTCTTGAGAATCAGATTCACGGTTCATTGAGCAGTTATCATATTTACAATCTTGAATAAATTCTTGATTTATTTCATTAGTGCTAAGAGGCACACCTGAAGCAACAGAAGTACCATCCTTTTCTACACTCCAATCGTACCCAAAATACCCAAGGGCTATAATTAATTTCTCGTTGTCCACATCTTTCTGAAAATCATTTGTCATTTTTTCAAAACTATATCCATAATTACCATTGTCATAAAGTGGGAAATTTGGCCCTGGATTACCTCTGGACTTTGAAAAATCATAGGCCATGACAATAACTTTATCTGAGACACTGCCTATTTTTTTGACATCATAAGGTCTTGCTCTGAAATAGGTATCGCCGTAAAGAGTTACTTGAAACTGCAAATTACTTTCTTTTACTTTTATTGAAAAGAGTTCAAAAAAAGAACTTATGCTGTTTGTCGTTGAGTCAAAACCAAAAGCTGAAGTTTCGTAATCAAGTAATATCCCGTCAAAACCATGCTCCTGAGCAAGGGTAACTGCTTGTGAGGCCATCCTGTCTTGAACCGAAAGGTTCTTTAGTACTTGTGCATTTACAACCTTATCAGTCATTCTCACAGCAAGTATGCGCTCTTTTGCATTAGGGGTAAGACCAATAAACGACTCAATTTTTTTGTACCCATCATCATTCTCATCAAGTCCTTCCTCATCAACTCCAACTCCAAAATAGATAAGACTATACTCACTATCTGTTGTTATATTCTTTGTAAAACTCCAATAGGGTACGAATATGTATTGTTTTTCAGACTCTTGGGGGATTATTTTAGGAGTAGTAACTTTATCACTAATTGTTTTGATGGTCTGCTTTACATTATCGGGTTTTGCGTAATTCCAAAGCAAAATACTACCAATAATAACAGTCAAAACGATCAGAACCTTCTTCACATTGAGGCTTATTGTACCATAGGATTTTATCTTTTGGCTTGCAGATTGGATAAATCGTGGTATTATAACTTTAATTTCATGGCAGATGAAGCAACCCCCAACGAATCTTTTCTAAATCCATCAAGGCGTTCTTACGTTTACGAGTCGACACGGGATTCAGGTAATAAAAAGCGCGTAATTCTTATAATACTTGGCGTAATCATACTCATTGCTTTAGTGGCTTATGCTGTAATTGCAACAGGAGGCAAAGGTGAGAGCGAGGTTGAGCTGACTCCAACACCAGTTGTTGAGACCCCAACGCCAACCCTTCCTGAAGCAACACCAACAGAGGAGGAAAAACAAACACCAACTCCTACAAGCAAGGCAACTCCAACTCCCACGAGCAAAACAACACCAACTCCCACGAGTACTTCTACATCTGGCTTTGAGAGATCTAACTTAAAATTAGCTGTTCTTAACGGAAGTGGAGTGGCTGGTGCTGCAACTAAAATGTCCAATGCACTTAAAGATCTTGGATATGAGGTTGTTTCATCTGGAAATGCAGATAATTTTGAATATGAGAAAACTGAAATTCAGCTAAAAAGTACAAAGAAAGCATATGTTGATATGCTTGAAGATGATCTTTCCTCAGACTATACAATCGGAGCTGCAACTTCAGACTACACAGGGTCCGATGCTGACGGGGTAGTTATTGTTGGAAAAGAATAGTCATTCCACGATTTTATCTTTACTTTATCAATTTCATTTTGAGCCAATGCCTTTATAAAAAACTCAGCCTTTTGCAGATTTGTTAAGAGCTGTATATTTTGATCCACTGCAAATCGTCTCATAGCGTAATCATCATCTACATCCTTTCTAATTCCTTTATCTGTAATATTTATTGCCAAATCAACTTTACCGTTTTGAAAATATTCTAAAATATTGGGAGATTTTTTCTCATGAATTTTAAAAAGCTTCTTTGCAATAATTCCATTCTTTAGAAAATATTTTCTTGTCTTGTCGGTTGTATAAATTTCTAGCCCAAGAGTATTTAATCTTCTTGCACTATCTAAAAATTTAACCTTATTCTCTTCTCCTCCAAGACTGACAAAAATACCTTTCTTGGGAATCTTTCCTCCCACGCTTATTTGGGCTAGAAGAAATGCTTCTGCCGCCGACTGCCCAAAACATGCAGCTTCTCCGGTTGATGCCATTTCAACTCCCAATATTGGATCTGCTCCGGTTAATCGTGCGAATGAAAATTGTGCTACTTTTACAGCCACGAAATCGTAATCCAATAAGTTTATCGGAACTTCTTTTATGTCTTTCTTAAAAAGCGCGTCAGTCGCAAGCTCGATGAAATTTACTCCTGTTACTTTTGAGATGAATGGAAAAGTTCTTGAAGATCGAAGATTCACCTCGATTACTGATACTTCATTGTCTTTTGCAAGACATTGTATATTAAAAGGTCCAGTAACATTAAGCTCTGATGCTATGCTGTGTGCAATATTTTTAACCTTTCGAAGAGTTTCCATGTAAAGCTTTTGGGGAGGCAACACTATACTTGCATCCCCTGAATGAACTCCTGCATGCTCGACGTGCTCTGAAATTACCAATGCCTTGATCTTACCCATCTGCGAAACACAATCTACCTCAATTTCTTTGGCGTTCTCGATAAGCTTTGAGATAGTAACTGGAAATTCATCGGATACTGCAGGGAATGTATGAAGATACTCTATAAGCTCCGACGTGCTATAGCATGTCCTCATATTGCTTCCTGAAAGGACGTAAGAGGGGCGTATAAGGATAGGGTACCCAACTTTTTCTGAAAACTTAATGGCTTTTTTCATCGTAGACAATCTGCTCCACAATGGCTGGCTTATCTTTAGTGAATCTAGTAATGAAGAGAATTTATTTCTATCTTCCGCTCGATCAATATTTACAGGGTCTGTCCCCAGGATGTTACAACCATACTGCTTTAGGGCTTTTGCTCTGTTGTTGGGGGTCTGACCTCCAACTGACACTATTACTCCAAGGCTATTTTCAAAATCGTAGATATCTGCGATTCTTTCAAAAGTTAACTCTTCAAAATATAGACGATCTGAAATATCATAATCAGTCGAAACAGTTTCTGGATTACAGTTGATGATTATTGACGTTTTGTTGTTCTTTTTAAGGGATAGAACCGTATTTACGCATGTCCAATCAAATTCCACTGAAGAACCAATTCTATAAGGGCCAGATCCCAATACAATAACCCCTTTTTTTCCAACAGGACTAACGTCATTGTGACTACCGTTATATGTCATATAAAGATAATTTGTTTGTGCAGGAAATTCACCTGCCAGAGTGTCTATTTGAAAAACTGAAGGGATGATTCCAAGTTTTTTTCTTTGCTCACGTATATCCAAACCTTTTTTCCCAACCAGTTCACCAATCCTTCTATCAGAAAATCCCAGCTGTTTAAGTGTTGTTAATTTTTCCTTGTCTAATTTCTTTGTCAAAAGAAGATTTTTTTCTTGATCAACTATGTTTTTGATTCTATGCAAAAACCAAGGATCAATACCCGTAAGACTGTGTATTTTTTCAACAGATAGACCTTGCTGGAATGCTTTTGCTATGGCAAATATTCTGTTTGGCGTAGGCCTAAGCAACCTTTCCTCGATGGTGAGCTTATTAGCAGAAATAAAAATCGTATCATCAACTGCTCCATCAAAATTTAGATCAAGCATTCTAATTGCTTTTTGGTAACCTTCCTCAAAAGTCCTTCCGATGCCCATAACCTCACCAACAGACTTCATACTGCTGCCAATCGAGTCAATTGCACCTTTAAATTTACCGGTATCCCAACGAGGAATTTTTATTGTTACGTAATCAAGTGCCGGCTCAAAACAGAATTGGGTCGCTTGCGTTACTTTGTTTTGAAGATCAACGAGGCTTTTTCCAAGTGTTAACTTTGCAGCTACATAAGCAAGAGGATATCCTGTTGCTTTGCTTGCTAAGGCTGAACTTCTTGAGAGTCTTGGGTTAAGCTCAATTACAAAATACTCAAGATTTTTTTCGTTTTGGGGCTTAGGATTGAGAGCAAATTGGACATTACATTCTCCAATAACATTTAGACTTCTTACTATTTTTATAGCAACTGAACGGAGCGTATGATACTCATGGTTAGTCAATGTTTGACTAGGTGCAATTACAATCGATTCACCAGTGTGAATTCCTAAAGGATCCATATTCTCCATGTTGCAAACCGCAACACAGTTATCATATTTATCACGAACGATTTCGTATTCGACTTCTTTGAAGTGGTGGAGATACTTCTCAATAAGTATTTGCTTTATAAATGAAAAGGCAGTTCCGGTAATTTCTTTTAGCTCGTTTTCGTTTTCAGCAATTCCTGAACCTTGACCGCCGAGCGCAAACCCTGCACGCACCATAACAGGATATCCTATTTCCTTCGCAACTTTTTGGGCTTCCTTGGCATTCTTTGCTGTTTTACTTATTGGGGTTGGGATGTGAAGTTTTCTGAGGTGGTTAGCAAATTTTTGTCTATCCTCCGAAAGAATAATTGTCTCAACTGAACTACCAAGTACCGTAACGTTATATTTCTTAAAAACACCCTTTTTATCAAGCAACAAACCACAATTTAAAGCAGTCTGCCCGCCGAAAGAAAGCATTATCCCGTCAGGCCTTTCTTTCTCAATTATTTTTTCAACAAAAAAATCATTTACTGGATGGAAATACACCCTATCTGCCAAATGCTCTGAAGTCTGAATAGTTGCGATGTTTGGATTAACAAGAACTGTCTTTATGCCCTCTTCTTTAAGTGCTTTTATTGCTTGAGATCCTGAATAGTCAAATTCTCCCGCCTCTCCTATTTTTAAAGCTCCAGAACCCAATACCAATACTTTTTTAAACGATTTCATATTTTGTCTAAGAAATTATCAAAAATCCACTCAGTATCTGTTGGTCCAGGAATTGCTTCCGGGTGAAATTGAACAGACATAAAGGGTAATTTATCATGCATGATTCCTTCATTTGTTAAGTCATTGGCATTAACAAACCATTCCTTATATCCATCCGGAATTTTTGTTACCGAAAATCCGTGATTTTGGGTAGTTATATAGCATCTTTTTGTACCAGTCAGTTGGCAGGGTTGATTCTGGCTTCTATGACCGTACTTAAGTTTTTTAGTGTCACCACCTGCTGCTAAGGCAAGTAACTGATGGCCAAGACATATACCCAATAACGGTACCTTCTTCGACAACAAATTCTGAATCGTACTTATTGTTTTGTTCACAAGCTTCGGATTTCCTGGACCATTTGAGACTACGACTGCATCAAATTCAAATGTCTGATCACCTTCATGCGGATTGTAATCCCAAGGTACGGTTACAACATCAACTCCTCTTGCAAGTAACGAGTGTTGAATATTTCTTTTTGCCCCACAGTCTATAAGCATGACCGTTTTTTTTCTCTTATGACCTTTCCCCTCCAATGTGTATACTTTTTTGGTAGAAACTTTCTCAACAAGATTATCAATATCCGGATTGTAAAATGGTGTTTTTGAAGTAAATTCTATCTTTCCCAGGATTACCCCTTTTTCCCTAATTTTTTGTGTAAGAAATCGTGTATCTTTAATTTCCAAAAGAGGCACTTGCTCGCTTTTAAACCAATCTGCTAGTGATCTTTTGCTTTGAAAATGAGATGGAGTATCTATGTAGTTGCTAACAATAAGACCTGAAACATGAATCTTTCCTGACTCCCACAGTTCTTTTTCTGGCACTCCATAATTGCCAACCAATGGGTAAGTTAGAATCAAGATCTGACCCTCATAGGAAGGGTCTGTCAGGCTTTCTGGGTAACCCATCATCCCAGTTGAGAAGACAACTTCACCGGCTATAGAATTGGTTGCGCCAACACTCTCTCCAATAAATTCGGTTCCGTCTTTTAATATAAGCTTTCCTTTCATAAAAGTTTTAAAAAAAGCGCCTAAAGCGCTTTCTAGTGGCAGATATGATTGTTGACTTTTCTGAATTCAAACCATGACTTTATATCACAAAATAGATTTACTAGTAAAGGACTAAAATATTAACCCAAAGCCAATTGTAGGTTATAATAGCAAGAAACTATGAAAAATATTGTAAAAATAATTCAACTGTCAAAACCCCTGCACGGATTGGTAATCCTGCTTGCTATTCTAATCATAGTTTCTTCCATGCTTCAGCTTGCAACACCTCTTTTTTCGAAATTCATAGTTGATGAAATAGTTGCACGACTTCAAAATAACACAGGGGATCTAAATAGGCTTATTAGCCTTATTGTTGCTGCATTCTTGGTAAATGCAATTGGAGTCGGCATAAATGTGGTTTCAGATAGAATTGGTGATCATTTTTCAGGACGTCTTAGACAATTTTTAACAGAAAGGTTTTACGACAAAGTGCTTACTCTTCCTCAAAGTTACTTTGACGGACAAATTTCAGGAAAAATTATCAATCAACTTAATCGAGGAATCTATACAATTTATAGCTTCCTAAATGCAGGGTCTAATTTCATAATACCTATGTTTTTGCAAAGCATTTTTACGGTTGCTGTACTGGCCTATTACAATATTCCTATCGCTTTTTTCACTTTTATACTCTTCCCAATATATTTGACTCTTTCCTACTACTCAACCGTCAAATGGGGCAAAGAAGAGGCAAAGAAAAACGCAATTGAGGATCAAACTCGAGGGAGAATAAATGAAGTTATCTCAAATATCAGGCTCGTTAAAGGCTTTACCCGAGAAAAGGCAGAATACGAAAGCGTCTCCGGTTGGTTATCTAAAATAAATAAAATTTATGCAAAACAAAGCTCTACCTATCATAAATTTGATTTGGCTCGAAATATGTCACTTGTCGTTATTATATTTGCAATAAACATCCTTGTTTTCTATAACACTTTCATTGGGGAGCTTACTATCGGAGAAATGGTTCTTATATTAACTCTATTCAGCCAAGCCAGAACACCATTGTTTGCTATGTCATTTATACTTACTCAAATTCAACAGGCAGAACAAGGAAGCAAAGAATATCTTGAGATTCTTCATCTGCAATCGACAGAGTCTTATCAACAAACAGGAAAAAGCATAATCGTCAAAGACCCGTCAATAAAATTTAAGAAAGTTTCATTCAAATACGAAGAGTCTGACAATGTTCTAAATAACGTTTCTTTTGACATAAATCCTCATGAAAAAATTGCATTAGTCGGGCATAGCGGTGCAGGAAAATCAACAATTGTAAATCTCATAATGAAACTCTACGAACCAACAGGAGGAGATATTTTTCTAAAAAACAAAGAGTATTCAAAATTAACTCACAAGCAAATAAGAGACAATATTGCCTTAGTATTCCAGGAGAATGAACTCTTTTCCTCAACAATAAAAGAAAATGTTGCCTATGGCAAGCCGAATGCTACCCAAAAGGAGATCGTTCAAGCTCTTAAGTCGGCCAACGCATATGACTTTGTGATGAAATTTCCAAAAAAACTTGATAGTGAAATTGGTGAACGGGGAGTACGTCTTTCAGGGGGACAAAAGCAACGAATACAAATAGCACGTGCAATTCTTAAAGACGCTCCAATTCTTATTCTTGATGAAGCTACTTCCTCTCTTGATGCAAAATCAGAAAAGGAAGTACAAGAAGCATTGGAAGTGTTGATGCGAGATAGGCTAACAATTATTATTGCTCACCGTTTCTCTACAATTCAGAATGTGAATAAGATAATTGTTGTTGAAGATGGGAAGATTACAAATTCAGGTACTCCCCAAGAGTTATCATCTCAAAAAGGTCTATACTCAGAATTACTTCGATATCAAATAGAGGGAAATCAAAAGTTGTTAGATCAATTTGGACTGCATTAAAGCTAAGCAAAGCTTAATGTTTACGCATTACGCTAATTTGTACCCTCGAGTTTTAACCGTTACAATTTCGTAATCTGAGTTGGAAGCCTTAAGCTTACCTCTAAGTCTTGCGACCAGACGATCAACAGCCCAATCGGAAACACCGTATGATTCTGCTTCGGGCCATACGTATTCAATGATTTGTTCTCGCTCACAAAGCGCACCTTTATTTTCTTCAAGAATTTTAAGTAGAAGGTGTTCTTTTTTTGATAATTCATGCTTTATGTTGTCTTTGGTTATCTCTCTTTTTGAACTTACATATTTTTCAAAAAGAGAGCTGAATATTCCCTCATCAGAAATTATGCCAGTGTTCCAAAGGTAGGCCGACTTTTCAGGATCTTCAGTATTCAAAGGCTTTCCGGCAATGTATTTCAAGAGCGATTCTTTCTCGTCATCGGTTAAAGATTCCCATAACTCTTCGGACTGCAAAGCAATTCTTTCATCTGATAAAAGTTCTTCATCTAAATTTACAGAAACAGAATTACTCTTTTTTTCATGCAAATATGAAAGTGCGAACTGAAGATACTGAGTGTACCCATCAACTATAGAAAGAATTTTGGCTTTGACTCCATCGGAAAAATCAAGACCATATCTTTTGCAAGTCTCGTCAAAAACAACAGAAGCATCTCCCTTTTCACTTGGGCTAATATACATTGTGCGAGCAAATACAGAAACTGAAGCGCGAGTAAATACGTCCGGGGAAAGAGATTCTAAACTTCTCACACTAGTTATCACATAAGACAAGTTTTTGTGGCTAGCATCTATTAACCCTTGTAGATTTGCAAAAAATTCAGGCGTAACTACGTTTTGCATTCTATCAAATCGCAGAAAGAAGATGGTTGGGGTTATTCCCTCCCCCACAAGCATTGCCAAGCTCTTTCTTATCGAATCTATCGTAAGAAATAAATCCTGGGACTGAATACTATCCAGAAAAAGTGTTTCAATGCTTTTTTTTGTCTTTTCAGAGATGTCTGATGCCATGACAGCGTCTTCGATACGCTTTAATGTGAGAACCCAAAAAGGATAAAGCTCACGTTCGACAAGGTCATTAAGGTCAATTGGAATAAAAAGATGATTTTTACCATCATTAATATACTTTTCTTTTATTCCTTCTTTAAATAGAAAAAATCTCAAAAAGTTACTAATTCCGACCCTTTTCATCCCAATCAAGACTACGTTGTTTCGATTTTTAATATGAAGACCAAGACCTTCCGAGTCCTTCATTCTAAAGGTCAAAGGATACTTAACTTCTTCTATGTGCTTATCCATAAAAATTTTGTGAACTAGACTTGCTAGTCCATAAGCAAAGCTTGTCCATACACGAATTTTAGACCTCAAAATATATATAAGC
>CAYTCO010000026.1:0-5303 GCA_964436385.1 uncultured Gammaproteobacteria bacterium | reverse complement strand
ATATATATAAGCAAGTTTTGTCAGGTAAAAGTCAGGGGAGACATAAGTGTCAGGAAATTGTTGCAATAATTAGTCTGTTGCCGTCAAGCGACCAGCTTAAATAGATACTAAACTGCTTTATATGATACTTGAAGCTCAATCAACAACACCCGGCGGAAGAGCTGAGGGAGTCCTTCCGCTAGGTGTTACGTACCTAACTCTTGATCCGCAACTGGGTTTTCTTGAAGGGAGACCAAATGAGGTTTACTTAAATGTAATGACACCGGACAAACCATCTATTATCGGAAAGGTTTATGGGGCTATCAAAGAGGTAGCGGCAAGACGAATGGCAAGTTTTTATTCCTCAAATAGCGAACCCGGATACTCACCTGAATTTTCAAAATCATTAGCTGAAGGCATAAGCGCACATCTGGAATCTTTTCCTATAAATACTTCTAACAATGGTACGTAAATACCCATTGATTAGATCTATGAAAAGGATACAACAAGAATAGGCCTAATTTGAAAGAAGGTGAATTTATAAATGTCTGAGGAACTCCAAGGATATAAAATTGTTACCGCAAAACCGATTTCTCCTTTTAGCACGGGAGAAGGTTTTAGAGACTTCCCTCTCAAAGGAATTGAGCCGAATGAGACAGGCTTAACACCAGTTTTTGCGTATGTTAATGGCAATAGGCAGGGATTTGGGAGGGTTCATACCAATCCTGAAGGTGTAGTTGTTACCGAAATACTCCTCGATCATGGTCTTGCCGAGTTAAGATCCTCATAAAAAGCTAGGTATTCCCTGCCATCTGTCCCTTTTCTAATTTTAGTATTCCAGCCAGCTTTATTTGCCCAAGCTCTAACTAATTGATTAATTTCCTCTTGTTCTAGGCTTTGAAGTTTTAGTTTTTCCTTTTTGGGAATATTTTTTCCAAAGGCTGCTCTATAAAGCATCTCAAAGGAGTATTCGCATTCTGGATTAGTAAGGTTTTTCATCTTCATCGTCTGAAATTCCATTCCCAAGTGTTAAATTTTTAATAGTCGGGAATGAAGATCCCATAATTCCTTCCAGTTCTCCCGAAAGCCTTGTAATACTTAGCTCCGCTTTTGTTATCTGCATTTCACGTCTTTTCCAAATTCGCTCCATTGATCTCTTTTCAGAATCTAGATCAATTTTCATAGTCCCAATGCTTTCTACGTATCCTTCAATACGATGCCTGAAGGCGTCACTTTGGAGATATCGATAAACCATTTCCAAGGTTTCGTCTTTACTCTCAGCGGCTGACTTTGCAGCTGCCGTCTGCATAATTCCTCGTCTTACAATTACGGCAAGAGAAATAGCATATTGATAAGAAGTAACCAACACTGAATCCACAAATCCAAAACTAGTAATTTCTTTAGGCAAATCTTCACTCACAAGAATTGCTCCAGTTGCACCGACTTTTCTAGTGTCTTCCCGAAGTTTTGCAAGCCATGCTGGGGTCCATTTCGCTCTTTTTGTTTCCCAAAGTATTGATCCTGCAGTTTTTCCCATAGAATTTCTAACGACCTGCATTATATCTCCCCCCTTTGCACCCTTGGCTACAGGCTCAATTGAATCGGTTGGAAATGATTTGATCAAAGTCTCTTCAAGATCTACTTCCAAAACCTCACCCTGAACTTGCTGACTTACACCCGAGGCTTTTCTATTCGCCTCTTCAAGCATTTTCTTAAGATTTTCAATTTGGGTTTCCTTCTCCCTATCTTTCATACGCTGCTGATCTGAGAATTCTTTTTCTGTTGTTTCTTTTATTTTCTGTCTTTCCTCATTAAGCTTTTTTTGTGCATTTTCCTCCATCTCTTTTTCCTTCACAATTAGCTTTTGTTTTTCTTCTTGAAGCTTAATCCCCTCGAGTTTAAATTTCTCGTTTTGCTCTTTTAACTTTTCGACTTCAGCTTTATTTTCTTTTTCAAATACAAGTCTTGCTTTCTCTTCTGCTTCGATGCGAGCTATTTCTATATCTTTTTTGTGATCTTTATCAAACTCGTTTTTGGCTTCCTCTTTTACCTGGTGAAGAAGTGCTTCAGAAAGCTCCATTTCTTTTCCGCAATGGGTGCAAGTAATCGTATTCATGTGGGAGTCAGTGTACTACCACTATAAAATTGTGTCAATTGATATATGATCTATTTGTGAAGCTTTTTTCCAAAAATAAGTACTTAATCGGCCTATTATTAGGGTATTTTGTCCTGTCATTTACCAACATAACACTTCTACCTATTTTTAATGACGAAGGAATTTATCTAGACTGGGGAATAAGGTCAGTAGAAAAACCAGGAATGCTTTACTACTCAATTCATGATGGCAAAACACCACTTACGATGTGGTTATTTGGTATTTTTCAAAACCTTTTTTCGAATCCTCTATTTGCTGGGAGGCTGGTCTCAATTTTATTTGGAGGAATATCTTTATGGGGAATATTTCGACTATCGCGACGTTTCTTTGATAACAGAACCGCGATTATTTCATCAATACTTTATATCTTCACTCCAATAATTTTTTTCTTCAATAGACAAGCGTTGATGGAAGCAGGGGTTGGTGCTATGGGAATTTGGTTTGCATACTTTTATCTTCGAAAGCGTTATGCTTTCGCAGGAATATTTGGTGGAATCGGACTACTCATAAAAGTAAACTCAGTGATAACTCTAGTTGTAGTTACTTTAATAAGTATGTATCGCTTTGTAAGAAACAAAAAAACCAGTGAGATTAAAAACTTGGGGATTATTTTGGCCGCATACATGTCCACTTCTATATTGGTGCTCATAAATCCTGATTTTTGGAGAAACTTAACTTTTAACTCGCGTTATGGATTTACCATTTCTGAACTCTTACATTTTCCGATAGCAACTTGGATAGGAAATGCTACATCTAACACTTTTATTATTTTTGTATTCGTAACTCCACTTATAACTATATTTTCAATCATTGGCCTAATTAATATGCGAAAAAAACATCCTGCTTTTGTCGCTCTAGTGATTCTTCCAATAATTATTGAAACGTTGATCGTAAAATCACCAATTCAGAGATACTTAGTATCATACATCCCTCTTTTAGTCATACCTGCAGGTTTCATGCTTTCAAAATTAGTTGATAAAAGAAAATTTCTAGGAGTTGCTCTTTTGTTTTTAACTTTAATTTTGCCTATTTATTTAGTTTTCTTGCAGATTTTTTCACCACCTTCATATTTTTCAGCTACCAAGACTTTCCCAAATATTACGGATTTCTATTATGCAGAGGGTCCATTCTCGGGCTATGCAGTAAATCAGCTTATTTCAAAAGTTAGAACTCTTGAGAACAAAAAGATACTCGTTCTAATCGCTGAAAATGCTGGAAATCCGGAAAGCGCAATCAACGTTTATTTGGAGAAAGATAAAAGAATAAGGCTTGGCTATATTCAAAGTGAGTATTTTGGACCAACGCTTCCTAACTTTGATTGTATTGTGGAAAAATCATCAACCCCTATGTACTTTGTAAGCCGCTCTGAATATCTTGTTGGCCTTGAAAAATATCTAACACAAATCGATAAAATTCAGTCTGAAAAGTATAAGGAATTTATTGGAATATATAAATTCAATTCAGACTGCAGTAAGGAAAAGACCTTGATCGTTGAACCAGTATTGGCCCCCTAATCGATAATCTTTCCTTCAACAAATTTTCCGTGAGAATACTTTTCAAGAATCTTTACATTTTTATTGTTAGCCTTGTATGCAATGTCAAAAATGACCCCAATAAATGGAATAAGTCCAACAAGAAAGTCTAAGGCAATATTTCCAAGCATTGTAAAAAAATCCTTTTTTGAGACGCCGACCTTATATGCTGTGTGCAAGATAAAAAGACTAAGAAGAAAACCTATTACATCCCCAGCCCAAGGGATAAGATTTACGATAGGATCAAGACCGAATTTGACTCCCCCGATATTGAATTGGGAATCTAAAAGTTTTGCGAAAAATTTAGCTGCTTTGATTCGACGTTCCATCGCCACCTACTATACCGGAACTACCAGAATTAGGCAAATTAGGGGCATAATCAATCTTAAATTGTAAGTTTATTTCTCCAAAAATGCCACGTAAACCATCCATTGTCGGAAGGTTGCACGAAACATAATAATAAATCTCTCCGGGTCCTAAAGGGTAATCCCTAAGACGCTCTTCTAGGGGTTGCTTGTCTTCAACTAAAACTGCGTTGCTAGGAATTTCAAGACCCATTCAAAAAATATAGCACAGTCTTGCGGGTTTGTTCAATATTATTCAAACGATGACTGAGAATGGGGCGCCTCAAAGTTCTTTACAGAAACCTCTAGTGGTGTATTATTCATATTTGAGTCTTTTTTAACGGCAGAAGCTGAACAAAACAAAGGCATTTGTACGCCATCAAACATGGTGACACCTTCAGCAAGAAATTTGTATTGCTGGCCTGATTGGAGAGGAAATCTTTCCAAACGTTCTGCCAAGGTCGTATCCGCAGGAACAAATACCCAATCTCTTTGCTGTGTCAATTCTACTTTTTCTGCCATTTAGAAATTGTATCAGAAAGATATAGTAATGCAATGAATTTAGTTTACTTTTAGGTGATGCTTGAGTGTGAATATCCAATCTTCATCATAACTTTCATTATTTAGCTTCTGTTCAAGCATCCACTCAAGATAACTGCGATCATAACTTAGCACCTCTTCAACTTTTTTACCTTTATGTTTGCCGTAATTAAAAAGTCTCAAAAGCAATGGCTTTGAAGATATTTCCACCATCTCTTCCAAGATATTTGAAAATCCTTCCTTCTCCATTCTTTCGTATAAATACTCAAATAATTTTTCCAGAACCAATACGTCCCCCTTAGCGTCATGCGCAGTGGCACTTATATTAAATTCCAAAAAATAACGAAGGTATTGAAGGCCATATTCAGGAATTTCATTGTCTAGGTCCAAATATCTAATAACTTTTAGGGTGTCGATGTATGATGTAACTGATACCCCCTCCTTATAAAGCATGTCTACATCAAATCCTGCGTTATGAGCAACTAAAATATTTTCATTTAGAATGTCTTGCAAGTCCTTTTTCATTCTTGACGAAGAAAATTCTTCCGAATCTTTTACCATTTCGTTGGTAATATGGGATATGCTCATCGACTTTACGGATATAGGAACATCAGGCTTGAAATAAGATGCGAAAATATTTCCCTGAAATTTAAAAGCCACTTGAATAATTCTATCCACTAGAAAATCTATTCCAGTAGTTTCGGTATCTACAAATACAACATTTTTATCCATCCTGAGGCTATTCTATCACAA
>CAYTCO010000025.1:11436-18827 GCA_964436385.1 uncultured Gammaproteobacteria bacterium | reverse complement strand
GCAATTTTGGATTAACATCCTTATTTCTTGTAGGATCTCTTTTTACAATATTTCTATACGAAAGGTATTCAGGATCAAGTGATTATCTAGTTGCTGCAATAATAGTTGCTGCTTTTGGGTTTTTTTACGTCAGCTTTTCAGGTTATTCGGTCGGTCTAACAGTTACTTTTTACATCCTCGCGGCTATTAGTTATTTTTTTATTTTGCATCAAAAATCTAAGAAAAACATACTCATATGAGAAAAAGAGGAGATGTAGGACACGCATTTTCAGATCACGTTTTTGAGCAACGGGCTAAAAGAAGAAAAGGGATTTCATTTGGAAGACCTTGGCACTTGTACCGCCTTATTCCGTTAGTCTTGCTTTCGGCAATTTTTGTTCTTTTATTCTTGCGTCTATTTACTCTTCAAGTTGTTAGAGCTTCGTACTATTCAAAATTGTCGGACCAGAATAGGATAAGAACTGTCTTAATACCTGCCCCAAGAGGAATTATTTTTGACAGAAATGGGGAAGCTTTAGTCCGAAATGTGCCAGCTTTTAGCACACTGAATAAAAAAGAAGTGGAATGGCTTGACCAAGAGGATGCTTTAAAAAGATTGACGCGCGGTGAGAGTATTCTTGCAACGGTTAAAAGAGAGTATGTATATAAAGATATCTTTTCGCATGTTTTGGGATACGTGGGTCAAGTAAATTCAGAAGAAGTTTTACTGCCAGATTTTTCTGATTATGGGTTGGCCGATTTTACAGGTCGTATGGGTCTTGAGGAGGAGTATGAAAAGTATCTTCACGGTAAGAATGGCAAGCAGTTATATGAAGTAAATGCAAAAGGAGCAAGAGTGCGACTACTTGGTGAAGAGGAGGCTTTGGAGGGGGTAAAGCTTGAGACAACTCTGGATCTTAATATTCAAAAAGCTGCTGCAAAAGCTATGGATAAGGTTGAACGGGGTGCTGTTGTTGTGTCAGACCCAAGAGATGGTTCAATTCTCGCCCTTTTTTCAAAACCGACCTTTGATCCAAATCTTTTTACGAAAGAAGCAACTTATGAGCCGGTCGGAAACTACAAAAAAAAGGAAGATATTTTAACAGATGGAGAAAAATTTCCGCTTTTAGATCGCTCAATTTCTGGTGTCTATCCTCCTGGATCTACATATAAATTAGTAACAGCTCTTGCCGCATTATCTACTGAAAAGATTAATTCAAAAACAGAATTTGAAGATACAGGCGTGCTCTCGGTTGGAGGAAGTAAATTTGGAACCTGGAATTTTATAGAATCGGGCAGGACAGAGGGTGCACTGGATGTTACACGTGCTCTTATCCGCTCAAATGACATCTTCTTTTACCAAGCAGCGATAAAAACTGGGGTTGATAAGCTTTACGATTGGTCTAAGGATTTAGGCCTTGGCAAAAAAACGGGTATTGATCTTCCCGGCGAAGTTGCGGGTCTAGTTCCTGATCCTTCCTGGAAAGAGGAGACTTTAGACGAACAGTGGTATTTGGGAGACACAATTAATATGAGTATTGGACAAGGGTATTTAGAAACAACACCAATTCAAGTAAACAGATTTACTCAAGTTGTTGCAAATGATGGGGTTCTCATGCGTCCCCATTTATTAAAGGGTGATGTTAGGGTTATCAAAAAGGATTTTATTGATCGAGAGTACCTGAATGTTGTGAGAGAAGGTCTTAAAGGTGCATGTGAGCCGGGTGGGACTGGTTATCCTCTTTTTAATTTCAAAGTTAAAAATCCAAAGTTAAGAATTGACGACCTAGATTATGTAAAAGACGCATCAGCTGGAGCAAATTTTGTACACGTTACGATGGGTTGCAAGACCGGTACTGCTGAGTCACATGGATTTGATGCTGATCCTCATGCATGGTTTACGGTTTTTGCGCCTTACTACAATCCTGAAATAGTTGTCACTGTATTAGTTGAAAATGGGGGGCAGGGTTCAACAGTCGCTGCCCCTATTGCCCGGGATATTTTGAAGGAATACTTCGAAAACAAAAAAAGTAATTAAAAACCCTCACTTTATTCCACGATCGTTGAAGAAACTGTCTAAAACGAACTAAACTAATTCGTGAATTTCAAAGGGAGATTGTTCCCACTAGCTTCTTAATTAATACTTAACCTTTAGAGTCAAAACTAAGCTTTGAAGTAATTTTTTGGCTTCCTTTACGAACGCAGGGTCATTTTTATTTTCATCTGGAAAGCTCAAAACGAGATAGAAACCTGTCTTGCTTTGATCGACTTTTCTTATTCCTAGGGATTGGCCGATTATTGGGGTAAGACAATCCATCTCATCAATGTAGTAAACAGAATCAAAAGTTATGGTTTCAGTTTTTTCCACTGCACACACAAATGGTCCATAATTATTGCTCTCTTCAGTCGTTCCTTCAAAAGAGGCACCTGCTAGAAGGAGGCCTTTTGTGATTTCCGGAATTCCACCTTCCTCCACAAAGTCTTCACTTATTAATGAAACGTCATAGCCTCCACTTCTTGATTTCCAACTTGTGGGATGCTTAATGATTAATTTTTCATTTTCAAAAGTGGACCATCCTGCTGTGCCAAGGGGTGTTGTTTGTATGAACTTGAAAGTTGGAATCATGAGTTTAAACATAGATCTTGCAAGATCCTCAATGCTTTTTGGTGCTGGCCCTCCTATTTGGTAAGTTGTTGCCATAATGATGTATGTGTATTTACCTCGTTCAAATAATTCAAAGTCATAAGGCGTGTAATTTTTCTCCCAATCTGGGTCTAACTTTGACGTTTCAAATTTATCAATACTTACGATAGCTGGTTTAAATCCTTCGCCTGAGCTCACACCTTTTGAGGAAAATGCAACAGAAGACTGTCCTTGCTCTCCCCAATCATATAATTGTGTCCAGCCCGTTGGATACTGTATCGAAAATTCGTCCTCCTCATTAACGTACGTATTCCAGGCTGCGTATACATCTTTTTCTGGAATTGGAGGGGGAGTAGGTGTGGCAATTGAAGTGGGGGTGGGTACTGTTACAAGAGTCATTATTTGCTCTCGATAGACAAAACTTGCGGCAGCACCACCTGCAAGCAGAAGAAATATTATTGTTCCAATTATAGCTTTGATTGAGAATTTGGATGTTTTTTTAACTGTTTCGGAACCTAAAACAGGAGAATCAATCGATGGAATGGGGGTAGAGGAAGTTGGATTTTGTGGGCTTTTATCTTCCATGCTATGAAAAAACTAAAAATGCCCAAGTAAAAAATGCTATAAGAAGTCCAAATCCAGCAATAATAACCCGAATAAGTACGCTTTGAAACATATAAGTAAATTGTAGCATGCATTGGAAGCCGTATATAGTATGTGGTATGAAGTATATAGCGTGGATAAATACTCACTAGCTTTTTCAGTCAGTAACTTGGGGCCAAAAAGTTATCAGAGGCTTTTATCTAAGTTTGGTAACTCCGAAAAGGCTTGGTTAGGGACTAAAGAAGAATTTGAGAAATTAAATATTAAAAAACAAAGATTTAAGATATTTGATGAGTTCAGAAAGAAATTTGAGTTAGAAAAATACATTAAAAAACTTAACAAAGAGAATGTTGAATTTATCTCATTTCTTGATAAGGATTATCCTAGACTTTTGAGGAAATTGGAAAACCCACCAATTGGACTCTATCTTAAGGGTAATAAAAAACTTCTTAAGCAAAATTTCTCGATTGGTGTTGTGGGTACGAGAAAAATTACTGAATACGGAAAAAATGTAACACAAAGTCTTGTCGAAAGCCTGATTGAGGCAGATAGCTGTATAGTGTCAGGTCTTGCTTTGGGAGTTGATTTTGTTGCGCACAAGGCAGCACTTGAAAATAACGGCAAAACCATTGCCGTACTTGCGTGTGGCGTTGATTGTTGTAGGCCGGCCGAGAACTACGAGTTATATTCCAGAATTTTAAAAAGCAAAGGACTAATCATTTCAGAGTATCCATTATCCTCAAGCGCATTTAAAGGAACTTTTTTGGCAAGAAATAGAATTATTGCAGCGCTTAGTCAAGGAGTATTGGTTACGGAAGCAAGTTCAAATAGCGGGTCTTTGGTTACTGCAAATTGGGCTATAATACTTGAGAAGAAGGTTTTTGCAGTTCCAGGCCCAATTAATGCTCAGATGTCAAAAGGGACGCTAAGCTTGCTTAGAAATGGCGCCAAGCTTGTTGTTGAGGTAGAAGACATCCTGAGTGAATTTAGAATTAATAATTTTCAATTTTTGAGGAAACCTAAGATAAAGAACTTAAAACTATCAAAAGAGGAGAAATTGGTTTTAGATGGGCTTTATGGGGAAAAGTTAACAACAGACGAGATTTCAAAAATGACAAATATTAACGTTTCTAGCCTATCGGCTATTTTAACGACCCTCGAGTTGAAGGGAATAATTCGTAACGAAAATGGAAATTGGAACGCACCTACCCCTTAGAAATTGCAAGTCCCATAGCCATTGCAGAAGTACTTAGTTGGTGGTATTATTACAGCTTGTGGAAAAAGCCTTTTAAGGCTAAAAACCACTTGATTTTATGACTGCATCGCATTATTTTGACCAAATTGTCGGAATTATTGGTGGTACGGGACCCGAAGCGACTAATTATTTTACGTCGCTTTTAATAAAGCTTAGGGGTCATGTTAAGAGTGATCAGGAGCACATTCCTTTTTTGCTTCTTAACAATCCTCAGATTCCAGATAGATCAAATCACATATTATTTAATGGGGAAAGTCCAATTCCTGAGATGGTTCACACCGGAAACCTCCTAAAAAGTGCAGGTGCAACCTTTCTGGCTATTCCCTGTCACACAGCGCATGCATTTACAGATGAGCTTGAGAAAGGCGTTGGATTGCCAGTTCTTAACATGATTGACCTGACAATCGATCATATAAAGAAAAATTATGGAGAAAACACAAAGGTTGGACTTTTGGCAACTAACGGGACAATAAATTGTAAGACTTATGAAGCTTCAATTAAGAAAAATGCCCCTCAAATGACTCTAATAACCCCTGACCTTGAAGAACAAACAGAAATTATGAAGGCAATATATAAAATAAAGAAATTTTCATCCGATGACCAAAGTTTTAAGACGTTAAATCTTTGCGCCAATAAGTTAATGCAAAAAGGTGCAAATGTTATAGTTCTTGGTTGTACTGAAATTCCTCTAGCATTAACGGCAGATAGGTGTGGTTTTGAAAGAATAGATCCTATGGAAATCTTGGCTAAGAAAGTGATTGAAACAACCCTTATTGGAAAGAAGATTTGGAAAGAATACGCACCTTCGAATCAGCCGCTTACCACAGTATCCGTTGGGATTAATACACAGCTCTAGGGTTTCAGAGATTAAGGCTTAATTTATACTGAGGGATTTTTGAAAGATTGAAGTGTTCCTTCCACCCATTGTCTCCTTGGCCCGCATCAAATACTTTACATCCGTGATCCATAGCTCTTTTTATTTGGGTAACGACGAGAAGTTTGCTAAGATCCCTAACGTCATAATCGTATCCTACATTAACGGTTGTATATGTACCGTTATACATAATTGCAAATGACACGGCACTTACCTTGTCATCCAAAACAATCGTCATAAGATCAACGTCAAATCTTTCCAAAAGTTCTCTGTAAATTTGTTGCCTGTCAGGCATATTAAAAGAGGAATTTTCACCAAATCTATCAATGCTTAGTTGAAACATTAGCTCTAGACCTTCCTTCCCACCGTCTTTTATTTCAACTTTATATGTTTTATCGATTTTGTTAATTCTATTTATAAGTCTTTGGCGACTCACCCCATCAAGATTTGTTTTCATAAACTCCTCAAAAGTAGGGAGATTCACAAGATCAAGCTCATATCTAAATAAATAGTGCTCTGCCTCTTTTCCACTCACAGAGTAGGGAGTTTTGAGTGAAGAAAGAACTGCAGGGCCCTTTATTTGTTCTAGGAATTGAGGAATTGTGTCTTCATAGCCATCTTTAACAATAACTTTGTTGTCATCTGTATCAAGACCGGCAAAAAACTCAAGAAATGGCTTGTTCATCGATAGAAGCTTTGGACTAAGTCCTTTAAGCGTATCCAGCTGTAAGGGTAGGAGTCCAATTGGTTCATTATTCTCAAGACCTACTATGAAATGAAAGGGAAATTCGTAGGGCTTTGTCCAGATGTCCCTAAAATCCCACTCGTCATCTATGGTTTTGTGGGGAGAGAATAACTCCCAAAGCTCCTTTGCCTCCAATGGATCTTCAACAACCTTAAAAGCTATATTTCTCATGTCAAGGTTACATTATATTGATTTTGATAAGCACCTTCAATATAATTATCTGTTTGGTCTGCAAATATGTCTGAAAACACAAAACCATTGCATAAAAAGGAGCGGGAAATTCTTGCAAAAGGATTAGGGCTTTCGTTTGCAAAATTTGATCTTTTGGTTGATTCTGCAAACAAGGCTTATGAAATCATCAAAGAGCTTGGTCCTTTTTATGGCCGTGAGGAGAATAAAGAACCCACCTTTAGGATTCCAGCGGAACCCGTAACATTGCCTAATGGCTCAAAAAGAACATTGGAGATTTTAGGGGATGATCTTTTACATCTCGCAAAAGCTCTGCAAAGTCTTTCAAGTAATCAAAAGGAGAAATTAGCTGAAGATCTAGATTTTAGAATTCCTCCATCTTTTCGAATTGACGTAATAGTTGATGAAAAAGGAAATTTAAAAGTAAATGAAATTGAAGGGCAGGATGGAGCAAGTGCCCTTATGATTGCTGAGCAAATTGCATACAGAATACAGACACTAGAACAATCAACGGCTGCCAAATTTGCAACAACGCTTAGAAAAATTTGTAATCCGCAAGACACGGAGTTTTGCAAAGTCGTTCATATACGAGTTGATAATCAACACAATACAAATGCTGATAGATTTATTGAATTCGTACGCAGGGTATCAAATGGAAAAGTGCATATTGACCACATAAGCGAAAACGATGTTGTAGAAGGTAATCTAAAACCAAAGTGGGACATTTATGACGGGGCAATAGTTGAAACTTCCCATAGCCCAAAAAAATTCTATGCACTCGATCTGAATACCAATATGGTTATTTCAACGGGTGTGAATAATGCATTTGTTAACAAGGGTGTTTTTGCTTTATTTTTCGAAGAGGAGTTGGAGCAATTTTGGAAAGAAAGTTTAGGGAAAGATCGCTTTGTTAGACTACAAAAAATACTAATTCCAAGTCGATTTGTAAATACGATTGAGGATCTAAAAAAGGCAAGGAATGATGGGAAAGTTGTTAAGGTGTCTTGGGCTGGGGAGAAAGCGCATTTGATTAACAGATCAAAAGGCGTTGCCATACCTGATAGCTCAGTTGATCAAGGAAGTGATGAAAGGTGGCAAACAT
>CAYTCO010000025.1:9275-11336 GCA_964436385.1 uncultured Gammaproteobacteria bacterium | reverse complement strand
GTTGCCATACCTGATAGCTCAGTTGATCAAGGAAGTGATGAAAGGTGGCAAACATTGGAAGATCTGTTAGGAGAGGGCGTAAAGATGATTGCTCAAGATTTTATAGTTCCAGGCAAATTTAAATCATATCTTCGAAAGAAAGGAATAACTCTTGAGTATGTCGATTGGTACAACAGGGTTTGCGTTAAGTACGTGGTGGAGGGTAATCCGAATGATGTCAACCTTCCCGCAGTTGCATTAACTGCAACAGAAGTAACTCTGGGGCCAGAGGTTGTTCCTGCCGGCAGAAAATGTGCATTTACTGCAGGAGTGTTAAAGTAGATAATATGAATAACATTTCCGGACGATTAAAACAGAATTGGAAGGCTGGAGTAACAGTTTCTCTTGTTTCCATACCTCTTTCTGTTTCGCTTGCTATCGCTGCAGGTGCAACGCCGGTTGCAGGAATAATCACTGCCATTTGGGCTGGTTTTTTTGCTGCGCTTCTAGGTGGAAGTAACTTTAATATCGTCGGTCCAACCGGGGCACTATCCGGAATTTTAGCTACTTACGCATTTCTGCATGGAGCTCAAAGTCTTGCTTTGCTTGCTATTGCCACAGGTATTATTATTCTTATATCCTGGATCCTTAGACTTGAGAGATATCTCGTTTTTATTCCAGCAAATACTATCCAAGGCTTTACTCTAGGTGTTGCTTTTATTATTGGCATGAACCAGCTCAATTTTGCATTGGGACTCCCAAAGCTGCCTGGTCATGAAAAATTTGTTGATAATATCTCAGAGTCCCTCAGAAATTTGGATAAATTATCACCTGAAGCCTTAATTATTTTTATAATTTTCTTTTTTGGAATTTTCATTACCGAAAGGTACCGTAAAAAAATAAAACTCTTATCTAATTTACCTGCCACTGTTTTATTTGCGGTGCTTGGAATATTATTAGGTTTTCTTTCATCTACAAACTCCATTCCAATTGATATTCAAACATTGGGTTCTAGGTACTCGGATTTATCTGCTCAACTAGTCAACATTCCAAGCTTTTCGTTTATTCCCGACAAGACATTCTTTTTAACAGCACTTACAGTTGCTTTGATCGCAATAATTGAAACTATGCTTTCCGCAAGAATTGCAGATTCAATGACAAAGACGAAACACAAAAAGAGAAACGAAATGTTTGGGCTTGGAATAGCAAATATTGCTTCCGGAATTGCGGGTGGAATTCCGGCAACGGCCGCTCTTGCAAGAACATCTTTAAATATTAAAAGTGGGGCAACTGACCGGATGTCCGGAATTATAAATGCTGCCGCTATAATCTTGATATCGTTTTTTCTGCTTCCGTATTTCAAGTATTTGCCTTTAACTGTAATTGCGGCTATTCTTGTGACTGTAGCAGTTCGTATGATCGAGAAAGAACATTTTGTCCGGATGTTTCGAATCGATAAAAAGAGTTTTGCTATCGCAATGATTGTCGCTTTTACAACAATTTACGAAGATCCTATTGCCGGTATTATTATAGGAGCTGCAATTTCCCTATTCATCTTCCTTGAGAATTTGTCCCGCGGGCAATTTGAGGTTATTGCAAACGATGAGAATAAGAAAATGATAGGGCGGATTGCCGGTACTAAAGTTGATGAATTAACAAAGGATTCACATACTCTTGTATATTCAATTAAGGGTCACTTTACTTATGTTGATAGCCAGGAGCATATCTCAAGATTTGAGATAGACCACCCTCAACATAAAAATATTATATTAAGACTTCGTGAACTTTATTTTATAGATCTTGATGGGGTAGATGCATTTGAGGAAATAATAGAGATTCTTGAGAGGAGAGGGATAAATGTTTATGTCACAGGTGTGAATAATATGATTCTTCCATTGCTTGAAAAAAGTAGACACTTTAAGAACTTGGAAAAGGATCACAAAGTTTTTCCGAGAACCTCCGATGTTCTTAATAAGCTTGGATTTAAGCTATAGATTGACCTCGAAATAAGTTTGTGTTAAAATACATTTAATCCAAAGAAAGTGAGCAGTTTGAATAATCAAACATAGGTCTCACCGAGGA
>CAYTCO010000025.1:4570-9175 GCA_964436385.1 uncultured Gammaproteobacteria bacterium | reverse complement strand
TCGCTCGAAGAAATAAAACTAAAGCTTGATAAGGCTCAAGCTATATTTTTGGTTGACTACGCTGGTCTTACGCACATTCAATTAGAAGAATTTAGAATCGAACTTGCAAAGGTTTCTGCAGAAGCTGCAATTCTAAAAAATACATTAGTTAACATTGCTCTACAAGAGAAGAAAATTGATGCAAGCGAAAAATTAAAAGGTCCACACGCAGTTATTTTTGCAAATACCGACCCTATTGGTGCTGCAAAAGTAATTCTAGCATTTAATAAAAAATATCAGTTACCAATTGTAAAATTTGGAATATTTGAGGGTGCAATTATTGAAGAAGGAATGGTAACAACCCTTTCAACTATTCCTCCTAAGGAAGTACTTATTGCAAAGCTTCTTGGATTACTTAATTCACCTATAACAAGTCTTGTTTACGATCTTAATTTCAACATACAAAAATTAGCACAGCTTTTAAGCGCCATAGAAAAGAAGAAGGCAAGCGCTTAAGAAGCACTAAACACGAATTTCGAAGCACGAAACAAATTCAAATGTTTCAAATTTAAAAAAATTGAGATTTTGGGATTGTTTCGAATTTCGATTTTTCGGATTTCGAATTTAATAAAGAATTGGAGGTGACGACATAATATGGCAAAAACAAATAAAGAAGATTTGCTAAAAGCAATTGAAGAGATGTCAGTTCTAGAACTTTCAGAGCTCGTAAAAGCATTGGAAGAAAAATTCGGCGTAACAGCTAGCCAGCCCATGATGGCAGCAGCACCAGCTGGTGCTAGCTCCGGAGGAGAAGCAGCAGAAGAAGCTGAAGAACAGACAATCTTTAACGTCGTCATAACAGCAAGTGGAGCCAACAAATTAGGCGTAATTAAGACTTTGAGAGAATTAGCCCCAACTTTGGGACTTAAGGAAGCAAAAGACTTAGTTGATGCCGCTCCAAAAGAAGTTTTGATGCAGGTTAACAAAAAGACAGCAGATGAAGCCAAAGAGAAATTAACAGCTGCAGGCGCAACTGTTGAACTTAAATAATATTCATCTTTTGTTTACAAAAGGTCCCCCATAGTTTTGACGAAGGGGGATTTTTTGTTGTCAAACACTTGAGTTTGAATTCATCTTCAAGTATAATATCAATTCATATGGCAATGGTCTGCGACAACTGTAACAAAGGAATTATGTACGGGCATAAGGTTTCTCATGCAAAGAACCGTTCAAACCGTACTTGGAAACCAAATCTTCACAAAAAGACTGTGGTTTTTAATGGTCGTAAGATGAATGCAAAACTATGTACAAAGTGTATAAAGTTATTCTCTAAAGCAGAGACTGCTCGAAAAGAGATAAAAGCAGAAGCAAGTCAGACTCCAGTAGCAATAGTCTAGGAATTTTTCCCCCCAAGAATTACATTTATCACAGGTATTCTTTTTATGATAAGTGCAAAAATCGTTGCTGATATCGCAACGAACAAAAATACCAGTGGTTCAAACCAAAACTGATCGAGTATTTTACCCATTGTTTTGCTAAATAAGTAACTTCCTATAATCTTCCAAAAAAGACTTATAAAAAGAACATGCGAAAAAAATATTAAAAGACTAACTCTAGAAATTGAGGAGATGATTTTGTGAAACCTATTGAGACGTTCTGCTAGAAGATAAATTAATCCCCCAAGGCAAAGAGAGTAAATAGCAATACTAATCCTCCATTGCGATGTTAAATACTGTGAGTTGTTGGTTCCTAGGAAAAATTTTCCACTTTCAAATAGGGCGAGTACTAAGCTTGCAATCCCTAACAATATTAAAAATATAATTCTTTGTTGAAGGAATTTCTTGATTGGCTCCATGTTGTAAGAAGCCTTTATTCCAAGTGTAAAAACAAGAATGTTAAGAAGTGCTATTCTTAATGGGGTAAAAAGCGACAATTGGGAGTTAGAATAGTCCCAAATAAGGAGAATAAATTCAGCAAGCGTAAGTATAACGAGTCCGAAATTGCTAAGAATTTTTTCTTTGAAATGTAAAATAAGAGGGAAGATAAGATAAAAAATAAAAATAGAAGGTATAAAATATAAATGAATTGCGGTAGAGCCACCTATTAGGGATTTCCAAAATGAGAAAGTTAGAATGTCTTTTATCTCATTTCCTTCAAGAACAAAATAGTAAATAAAACTCCATGCAACAAATGGAATAATAAGTTTTGATAATCTTTTTTTATAAAAGCTTACAATTTTTACGTCTTTAAAATAGTGAAACCCTAGCAAGAATCCTGAAATAAAGAAAAATAAAGGAACCGCAAATCTTGCGCTTTGGTTCAGGAATAAAGTTTGAGGCAATCTGAGAATATCTAGTCCTGCCATTTCCAGAGACCTACTAGTTGAGTGGATAAGAATCACGCCATAGATAGATACAGCCCTTATTACATCTATTGCATAGTTTCTCTTATCCATGAAGATTTAACTTCCTAAGTAGTTCTTTTCCCTCTTCCCCAAATCCGTTTATGAAGTCTTTGTAACTCATAGAATTCTTTCCCTCCACCTGGATTTTATTTTCAGGCAAGAGTTTTACTATTTTCCATTTATCATTTGCCATTTGCCATTTCAACCAAACTCCTGGCCAGGGATGAAAGGCCCGAATCATATCATTAATTTTAAATTTTAAATTTGAAATTTTAAATTCTTGAGAAGAAATATCTATGAACCCTGAATTCTTTTCAAGTTTGTGGCTCCAGGATTCTTCGGTGTGGTCTTGAGGTGTTCCGGATAATTCTTCACCCTTTTCTAGCTTTTGAATTTGTTCAACCACTAAATCTGCGCCAATTTCAAATAGTATGGATAGCAAGTCTTCAGAAGTTTCATTTCCTGCTAAATTGTATGGCTTTTGTGAAAGTATTGGTCCATGATCAACCTGGTCATCAAGCTTAATAATAGTAACACCAACAACTGTTTCGCCGTTTAGCAATTGATACTGAATTGGGGAAGGGCCTTTATATTTGGGGAGAAGAGAGGGATGGATGTTTAGAATGCCAGATGGTAAATGGTCGATTATAGACGTTGGGATTAGAGCACCGAAGGAGGCAAGAATAGCGACTGAATGGTTAATGATTAATGGTTGATGGTTGATAAGATCAGAGGCGGAGGAAACGGATAGCGTTTTAAGATTGTTTTCTTTGCAAAATTTTAGAAATAACGAATCCGGATTTTTTTCTGTTGTTATAACAAGATCCAGCCTGTGAGGAATAAGTTTTTTTAACACAGGAATTGTGTACCAGCCCGACCCAAAGAAAACAATTTTGTTCATCAACATATTATAGTACAATCAGTCCATGAAGTTGGAGCAAGCAATTTTCGCAAAAGTATTTCTTATTGTATTCGCATGCATTTTTATACAAGTTGCATACAGTGGTCTTATAACACCACCTTCAGAAGGAGATAGTATTGACTACCACATACCCTTGGCAGCAGCCTATTTTACAGGGGATATTTTTCTTCCCGAAAACACGACGGCAGTGACTCACACAAAATACTATCCCGCAAATTCTGAAGCTATTCTTAGTATTTTGATGCTTGGGAATATTCCCTTGGGTTTATTTAATGTCATAGCAATTGCGGTACTTTTTACTATATGCATAAGACTTGGTTTGGTATTTAAGTTGAGTATTAATACTAGTATTATTTTTGCAGTAACAGTTTGCACGCTTAACATTATCTTAAGATGGTCAAACACTCAGATAATTGATATTTGGCTTCTCAATTTTTTCCTTTTGACATTAATATTTCTTGAAAAACCAAAGAAAACTTCAAAGTATTTCTTAAAGCTTGGGATTGCCTCCGGTCTACTAATAGGTACAAAATTTAGTGCTCCATTTATTTTTATTGTTTTGATGGTAGTTTATACAAGGAGAATTTTGCCGTATTTCAACTTCGACAGAAGTATAGTTTTTCTAATCCCCTTTGTGGTTCTTGGTGTTTTTTGGTATTTTAGAAATATTGTTTTGACTGGCAATCCTTTGTATCCCCAGGCATTTCTATTTTTCGAAGGGGGAAAATCTACGATACTAAATACGACAGTGTTAAAAGTTTTTTCTACTTCCTTGTATGGACTGGTCGGAACGTTAAATGGCTACTTATCTGAATTTCTTGCATGGGCTGTTTTAATACCAGCAACCATTGTGGCTTTCTACAAAAAATCAAACAAGAGTAAGCTTGGTTTGCCAGTTAGACTGGTTTTTTTATCATTACTTTTATGTGTATTTTTA
The DNA here is from genome assembly GCA_964436385.1 of uncultured Gammaproteobacteria bacterium. GTDB lineage: Bacteria > Patescibacteriota > Microgenomatia > Levybacterales > GWA1-39-11 > JAUSNA01. The sequence goes on along the minus strand of CAYTCO010000025.1, from coordinate 4,933 downwards.
GTAAATCTGCCATCGGCAAATCAAGAACACATAATGACATCGTCATTTAGATATTTTTTGCCAGCAATAATTCCACTCATTCTTTTTGTCTTTATATATTTTGAGAAAATTGGGAAAGTGGAATTATTAAGCGTTATCTCTCTTTCGAGTCTTCTATTGGTAGAATATCCGCTTGGTTATTTTCCTAAACTATTCTTTCTTACAATCCCATTAGGGATCTATATTTATTCGTCTGGTTACGATAGGATAGCTCGCTTTTATATGAAACGATCAGATTGATATTTCCTCAAACTCATCCTCTCCAGAATCGTTCTTGTGAGACTTAAATAACTTTTCGTCTTGATCCATAACGTGTTTTGTAAA
>CAYTCO010000025.1:0-4470 GCA_964436385.1 uncultured Gammaproteobacteria bacterium | reverse complement strand
GGATTGATGTAAGTTGTAACTTTTGCTTTTTCCGTTGGTTTCATCTGAAAAATTCTCAAAGAGAGTCCCACTTGTGGTGCAGCAAGACCTACACCTACTGGATCTTTTGTTGCAAGAAGCGTCTTTTCCATGCCATGAATAATATCCTTAAGTTTCTTGTCAAACTTTGTAACAGGCTTTGCAACTTCAATCAAAATCTTGTTGGGAGTAGTAACAATTGAATACATTTTGATAATTATATTTGTTTACAAGTAAATGCAAACACATAATATTTGCATTATAAATTTTTAAGACTGAATTTTCAATTATTCTAGGGTTTTTAGAAGATCTTGAGATTGAGGGTCGTTTGTGGCAACTTGGCTTAAAACAAACTCAAGCACCTCTTTTGCTTGGTCTTTCAAAGCAGTTTTTTTAGACACGTCTTTTTCTGTTTCTGCCAACTGGGTTAGAAATAGAGCCTTTGCATAATATGCATCTCTATAATTTGGTTTTAACTTAATTGCTGCATCAAGAAGTGCGCGTGCTTCATCTTTTCTTCCTACCTGATCATAGATGAGAGCCTGGTTATATACAACTTTTGCATCAGTTGGTGCAAGCTGACGAGCCCTTTCAATTGCAGTAACAGATTCGGGCAGAACTGTTGGGGATAGTTCAGCGAGTGAGAACATAACCCTTGTTCTTGCTTTCCAATACACAACATTATTGGGGTTATCTCGCGCAACTTCATCACTTAACTCTTTTGCTCTGGTCGCATATGTCGATGCAGTATTAAGGTCCTTATTTTGTGCTGCCATAAGAGCAAGAGCTGCTAAATTAACCGAAAGTTCGTTTTTATATAGATCTTCGCCACCTCTCATTTTTACTGCTTGTTCAAGAGATGGGTTTGCTTCTGCAAAAGCGTTAATTCGATTGTAGTTGTAGCCAAGGCCATAATGGATGTCTGCCTGCCAGTAATTAACAAGAAAAAGAAGGCAATAAAGACAAAAAACTCCAAGGCCAATTATCGTCATAATTCTTCCTGTTCCTGGTGGTTCTGATGTTACATAATCCTCTGATGAGCCTTTTGGCATCAAGAGATATTTAGCTTGAGGTTTTAGTAAAGCCCAATAGAATAGGGGAATAAGAAATAGCATGAGGTTAACAATTACGACTGAAAATCCAAAGAAATTGCTGACCATCATGCCAATAAAACCTCCAAGAAGTGCTGGAAGAAGCGGGTCTCCCATAAGTCTTTTCTTAATTAAGGAAACCATTTTCTTGGTAGCAAAAAATACGAAAAATCCTATAAAAAGCAGGTAGGTACCAATTCCGACAGTTCCAGTTGTTGCTAGGTAATTTAGAAATTCATTGTGGGCTTTGTTATAGAGATAATCCCATTCAGAGGTCATGTTATGCTCAGCGGGACGGAATTTGTAGTATGTAAATGCATACGTTTCAACCCCGGACCCAAAAATAGGATACGCTTTCCATATATCAATTGCTCCCTTCCAAACAATTCTTCTAATATCTCCTGATCCAGTAATGCCAGCATCAAGGGCCGGTTGAGCAAATACAACGGGGGTAGGTGTTGGAATGGCTTTACCACTTGTTACTTCTGGAGTAGGGGCGGACATGCCAGCCGTGATTCCACTTAGGGAGTATTTATTTAACTGCGGAATAGGATTTATTGTTAAGAAAGTAGTTACTAGAAACATAATTTGAATTCCAATCAAAACTTGAATTTTGCGATCTTTTAAGAGTTTGCTTAGCGATAAGTTTTTTGCAAATGACAGTACAATGAAAGACCCAGCAAACACTATATTTCCTATCCAAAATCCAAGAAACCCTGATTGCGAAAGAGTCCAGCTGAGGCAAAGGTAGAAAAGCAATACAGACCCAAGGTAAGCAAATGCAATTACACTTTCCTGTGAGAGAGTGCTTCTGAGATTAACTTTTTTGAAAGCATTTATTGTGTATGCAGTGGCAATTGGTAAAAGAATTAAGAGAAAAGCAGCCAGCCAGTTGGGTTGGCCAAGGGTTGAAAACATTCTGATCTTTGGCTGGAACGCTTCAGTCCAACAAGATACGTCAAGGGAACCTCTAAATACAAGACAAGTAGGGTCGTAGCCAAAATGGGAGGGTAGTCCCCATAAAGAAACAAGAACTCCAGAGATAAACACACTTAAAAGCATTCTCTTTGCTCTTTTTATGCTTTCTTCACGATCATGGGTCAGAACGTTAGTTGAGAAAGCAAAATACAGGAAGACATAGCTTACAGTTGATAGAAAGCCACCGTTGAAACGAGAATAATAACCCCAAAATGAAGTATGATTATCAAGGGAAATCAGTGTTGAGATTAACTGGGAAACAAGAAACAAGATAATTGGGATATCAAAAGGAGTTCGTCTGATTTCGACTTTCCTTTCGATAAGTATCTTTGTTCCCCATAAGAATAAAATTACTAGACTGTAAATAAACACAAGCCACATCTTGTTGAATTCAAAGAGTTCTGAAGTGAAGGGATGCATTGCAAGAGGGGTTGTAAGAAAAAGTGTGTAGAAGGTAATTCTAATGCTTTTGTCGATCCGCTCGATGTATTTTCGCATAATATATTAGTCTAATGTAACATAATGTAAAATTAAAAAGCAAAATGAAAAAATTTGTTTTTCTTCTCTTCCCAATCGTCTTTTGTCTAACCTCTATTGTCTGGTTATTTAGAGCTCTTTTATTGGGATACTATCCGGATTTTAGTACTCAATATTATTCTGCAAAGTACGCTTTTTCCGGAGTAAATCCATACGTTCCAAATGTTGGCCTTTACACTCCACAAGTATATCCTCCTTCAGAATTCTTTTTCTTTTTGCCATTTACAATTTTTCCAATTGACATTTCAGCAAATGTTTATACATGTTTTTCTTTAGGAGCGTTAATAGTATCGTTAGTATTGCTTTCTAAAACGTTTGAGATAAAGCCCCTATCTAACACAGGATTATTGTTAGTAGGTCTAGCATTCAGTATGTTTCCTGTTAAATTTACCTTAGGAATGGGTCAGGTTAATATTTTTATCTTACTGCTTTTAACGCTTGGACTTTATTTTATGAAAAGGAAAAAAGATTTTCTTTCAGGTTCTATGGTTGGAATGGCATTTATTATCAAACTTTTTCCGGTATTTATTCCCATTTTCTTTTTGACCCATTTCAAGATGAGAATTTTGTACGGATTTTTAGTTGTACTTTTATTTGGAATAATAGCTCCATTAATTTTTTTTAAACAAGAAATTTATTTAACTTTCGTAACTTCATTTATTGAGTTGGCAAATTCATGGAAACTTGATTATTACAACCAGTCCTTGAGTGGTTTTTTGGGAAGGAGTTTTGGTACAGGGGGAGTCGGCAGTATGCTTAGATTTTCCATGAGCGGAATCACGTCAGTTGGTGTCTTCATCTTTTTATTGAAACATAGGAATTATAACTTTACAGATCTGAGTTTTATTTTCGGGATTCTTATCGCAATGAACTTAATCTTAAATACTTTTTCCTGGCAACACCATTTTGTTCTTCTTATAATCCCATTTTACATAACATTTTGGTATCTTCGAAAAATCAAGGCAAGATGGTTTTTGTATTACCTTCTTGCTTTAAGTTATTTTCTTGTTAGCGTTAATTTTCCAAACCCATTGGATTACCATCTACTATACCGTTCCCATGTTTTTTATGGAGCTTGTTTGATGCTGGGACTTATGATTTATCTTCTTAACCTGCATAGAAGCTCCAAGACATAGAATCTAGCTAGCCTTTGCGCTATACTACTGGTTATCATGTTTGACTCTATTTTCAGTTTGTTTTCCCATGATTTAGGGATAGATTTAGGAACTGCAAATACCTTGGTGTTCATAAGGGGAAAGGGAATTGCGGTGAGGGAGCCGTCTATTATTGCGAGGCATTTAAAGTCGAAAAGAATTATTGCAGTTGGAATGGAGGCAAAAAAAATGCTTGGAAAAACTCCAGGAACAATCGAGGCAATTCGACCACTTGAGCATGGAGTAATTTCGGATTTTGATGGGGCAACCTATATGCTTTCCTATTACATAAAGCAAGTCCATGAAGCAGGAAGAAGAATCCCGTTACTTGCTCGTCCAAGAGTTGTTGTAGGGATCCCATCGGGGGTAACTGAGGTTGAGAGACGCGCTGTTTGGGAGGCTGCACTTACCGCCGGTGCTCGTGAATGTTATCTAATAGAAGAACCAATGGCCGCAGCAATTGGCGCTGGAGTGTCAGTTTTTGAACCGACTGGGGTAATGACTGTTGATATCGGCGGAGGGACAACCGAAATTGCAGTTATTTCTTTGGGAGGCATAGTTGTGAACCGTTCTTTAAAGGTTGCGGGATATGATATGGATCAGGCAATTGTTCATTATGTGAGGTTAAAACACGGACTAATAATTGGTGAAAAAACAGCAGAGGATGTAAAGCTTAAAATCGGCAGCGCATA
>CAYTCO010000024.1:12390-19046 GCA_964436385.1 uncultured Gammaproteobacteria bacterium | reverse complement strand
CTGGGTAGACTTGATTCGGGCCTGTCTTTTTCTGGCTACAATTCCATTGCTCTTGCAGATACTGCATTCAGTACCGTTTAGGCAGCCACAAAACCTACTTCTTCGGCTGCTTTTTCAACAAGAAGTGAAATTCTAGGACTTACCGTTGCAACTTTCAATTTTATATTTTCGCTTACATCTTTAGGAGACAATACTTCAGGCTCCTCCCCGACTTCTTGAATTGCAATTCCTCCAAAATATGAAGAGACAGTAGCAATTAATTTATTTCGATTTAACTCTTCCACTCCCTCCTCCTCTTGTAGAATTTTAAAAATCTCACCAAACTCTTGAATCATAACTCTGTCTCTTGCATCTGAATTGTACCAAAGTGGTTCAGTTAGTTTGTGAGCAGTTCCCATAACAGCAGTTTTTTTCATGGGTAATTTTGGATCAAAACCTAGCAGAGATTCTGTTTCTTGAAGCTTTGTCGCTATTATGGCGTTTCTGAAATTTACGTATGGAAGTGTTTTTTTACCGTGTTCGTAAATTTCTGGAATTGTCGAAACTGGAGCATACAAGGGATTGTAAGCGTAATCATCATTATTGCCATAGTAATAACCCAAAACTCTAGTTGCATTTCCAAATCCTAAAAGCGAAGCAACGCCAAGCCCCAATGCTTTTCTTCTGGAAATAGGTTTTTTCATTATCGCTGACTCACCAATAAGATAGGCTGCGGGAACCATACCCAGCCCAAAGAAAGAAACCATCGCTTCTCTCCTTTCCTTGTCAAAGTAAGTATCTAATTCATCAACATCAACTAGATAATTGATATTGGTCCCATAGGGTCCCCCAATTTGCTTTTCGTAGTGCTTTTTTATTCCTGAAAGAACTGCCTTTGTCTCCTTACCGTTATCCGACACTGTTTCTGGATAGGCTTGATATCGCAGTAATTCCTGGGGCAGATCAGCACTAACTATGTAAAGTCCATTCTCGCCTTTTAACTTAAATGGGTTGTCTGGCATACCAAACCAATGGTATACAGAAAAATCAGTACTTTCGCTTTGAAGAGGTGTATACGACAAACTATCAATTGCAACTATAGCAGGCTCAATGCTTCTAAATTCGTCGCTAACAGACTCAGGCCACAAGTGTAGACTGGGATAAACACCTTCTCTTTCGGTCTGTTTACGTAAATCTTCTTGGCTTGAAATTGAATCGTAACCAGTCCTGTGAAATGCAAAAATTGGCGTAATTGAGTCTGGATCTTTTAATGATTCAATATTCTCGTTCCTATCAGCGGTCACAATTCCAGCAGAAAGTCCGACAGTACCTGCAGTAAAAACCGCAGATTTTCTTAAGAATGATCTTCTCCCGAAAGCCTCTTGACTTGATACTGTTCTATCATTTTCCATCAGGCAATTATACTCAAAAACCCTCCAAAATACAACTATAGGACGTATTTTGAGGATGATACTTTATTGACTTTCTTCTTTTTTTTGTGCTTGCATTAAAAACTTAAATTGCTATGTTAAAAATATATATGGCAACACTTCAATCAACCATTGATTTTATAACCTCCCAAATTGATAACGCTGGGATCATAACAAGCAGGAAAATGTTCGGGGAATATGCTCTTTACTGTGACGGGAAAATCTTTGCGCTTGTATGCGACGACGCACTTTTTCTTAAACCTACAAAGGAAGCAAAAGACTTTTTCCCCGAAGCACATGATGCCCCTCCATATCCTGGTGCAAAAATGTATATGCTAATACCTGAGGAAAAATGGGAAGACCGCGAATTTATGTCACAGATTGTAACTATCTCCTATAATGCCCTACCTGCATCAAAAGTGAAAAAAGTAAAAATCAAAAGGTAAAACCTCTGGGTGTTATACCATCTCATTTGCAACCCTAGCAAGCAAAACGTAGTCTCTTTTTCCACCTGCACTAAAAAATGCTTCTTCAGTCGCTAAGAATGATTGTAGATGCTGTATTTTCATAAGGTCATAAAATGCTGGATCAGCTTTAAGTTCTGGCTCAAGAGCAGCAGCATCTCCAGACAAGAGATCTAGGGTCGAGGTTCCAATAATCCCTATTTCCTCAAAGCTTAAATTCAAACGAACTCTATCTCCTAAATCTCCTTTATATGCATCTGGCCCAAATACCGTTAAGTCTACAGGAACAACCTCTTTCAGCTTTCTAAGAAGTATTTCCTGTGCAGTAAAATCCAACCCATCTACCCTCATCTCATGGGTAACCATATCCACTAATACCTCTATGTCAAAAGCCACACCAAGAGAAACCTCTACTGGAAAAGTAGTTCCTGACTCTATAAGACCCCTTGAAATCTCGCGCGCTCTTTTTTCATCCTCTTGTTTCATCCGAGGATTATATCATGTAGTTAAAAACTTCCGAAAATTATTTTGCTTTCTTGATGGGGGTGAAAACTTTTGCGGGTGTTGTTTGTTTTTTTATTTCTTTTTTAACTTCCTTAACTTCTTTTTTAACCGTTTGCTCTACATTGGCTTTTTTAGTTATCTCCTCTACTTTCTTTCTTACATTTTTTCCAATCTTGACTGCTTCGTCTGATATGTCATCGACCGTTTTTTTTATTTTCTTTTGATTTTTCTTATCTGAAAGGAATACTGCTGCTGCACCAAGTGCTGCCCCTGCAATTGCAGAACCAACGACAACTGCCTCTCCTAATGAATTATTCTTCTTTCCCATGTTGCTATTATATACCTTTTAATAAATACGGCAAATTCTTAATCAATAATACTCAGAGGATATCCGTTTGTGCGCCACGACAATAGCCCACTTCTTACGTTAAATATGTTTTTGTAACCCATCTCAAGTAATTCAGAAGCAGCCACTGAACTCCTGCTTCCACTTAAGCAATACACGTAAATAACCCTATTTTTATCTTTGAAAGTTCCTTTTGCTCTTCTTGGCAACTCGTCTACCGGAATATTCAGACTTCCTGCAATGTGCCCACGCCTATACTCGGCGTTAGTTCTTACATCAAGAATTGCAACATCCTTGTCTTTTGTAATTGCATCCATAACTTGTTCTACCTCTATCTCTGTGACATCATTTGGAATTAACATATAAAAACATTATCTAGATTCAGGGTGTGGATATCATTGACGCAGATCACATAGCAAAGATTATGGATGCCCGGGCCGAAGACTAGTTAGTCTAAGGCGCCGGGCTGGACTCTGGAAAGAGTTACTTTCGTTTCGCAGTACATGCGAGAACCGGACTTACTGCCAGAAGCGGTATGACCATGGCCATCCACCAAGACAGGCTTGTCGGATTTCGGACTAACGCCGTGTTTCCCGTTGCCGGGGGGCGCGGATAAGGTGCTGGGCCAATGGTCACGGTCGTCGTGTTGTTGTTCGTGATCACAGGCTTTGTCGTTGAGAACGGGCCACCGTCGTTGGGGCCCGTCTTTCCGCAGTGATCAACGTTGTTGAAGACGTTTACGATGTCCATCGTGGCGCAGGCAATAGTCGGCCCGGTCACAATCGGCCCGTCTCCGACGGTTGAGTTTGTCTTTGCCAACGGCAACCCGGTGTTGGCGTCGCAAGCCTCACTGCCGAGTGAATACGGCGGTCTGTTGCTTAGGACGTTTTCCACGGGATACTTGTGAGCCTCGTCTAGACGTTGAATCGGCTTACCGTCCCAGTTGAAGAGGAAATATTGTTCTGCATAGCAGTTGTTTTCCCAACCTCGAAGAAGCGGTGCCGGCGTTTGACGCGGGTTGCCGTAGGGCCTGATGATTACCTCGGCGTAGTCGTAGAGGTTCCAGATTGGCTTGCCGGCGCCTCTTGCTACTTGTGAGTAGTAAATGGCGACTGTCATCCTGCAGGGACCCTGGTTTTGGTTGTTGAAAACCCCACCAAGATCCCCGGTATTGATCCCCTCCATCGTGCAAAACGGCACGGGGTCGGGGTCTGCGGGCTTGATGGTTCCTAGAAGCGTTCGGCATTTGTAACCTAACACTCCGAGTTTTATTGGCTGTGGTTGTCCAGCGAAACCCGAATCGAAGATGGTGAGCCTGGCTTTTGGCCGCTCTTCCCACCCGAAAAGGGCGTATGCAGCAGCCGGGCAATTGGTGTCGTAGGCCTCGCTGATCGTCACGCTGACCAGGTTCCTTCTATTTAATTCAGGGATCTGACTTATGACGACTTCCTTGTAGCCGAACAGGTCGTAGGATCGCTTGTTGAGGTCCTGCTCGCCGTAGGTGTCGTAAACAGCGACTTTCAGTCGACATGGAACGACGGCGTTGTCAAGCACCTCAAAGGCTATGCCTCCGGGTGCGGGCGATGGCGCGAAGCTCTTTTGCTCACACGCCGGGATTGGGGACGGCATAGAAGATCCGTCGATGTCGATGGGCGCTGCCTTTGCAGATGTGGAGTTGAACCCGACTACTGCAAGAACTATGACTGCCAGGATGCTGGCACAAATTCGGGACATTCCATCTCCTCGTTGTACAGACTAGACCGACCTTTTTAAGGTCCTCCTTTCTCTTTCCAAAGTTAAGGTGCGCTTCTGCTAGGCTAATTCGAACGGGAAGCAAGTCCCGCTTTAACCATTTTCAAAAGTTGGCACATTATACAATTTTTGAGGCACAATCACAAACTATAAGACACCTTTAGCTTAGGCTTAGATTCGAAACTGAAAACTTAGAATAGTAAATAATAAATACTAAATACTAAATAATTATTTATCTCGTTGGAATATTTATGAAGGGGGTACCTGAAGTAGCGCTTGGGAGCTTACCATCCCATTTTTGAATTGCTAGAAATTGAAGATATTCAGGTGAAAGACTTCCGCTATTTCTCAAAATCGCTTGAGCTTCTGCTTGTCCTTGTGCTTGAGTAGTTGCTGTTGTTGCCTCAATTCTTGCCCTTTCAAAATTTTGCTGCGCTACCTGCTTGGCCTCAATCGACTGATTAAAGTCTGAGGAAAAATCAAAGTTAACGATATTAAAATCATCAACTATGACATTAAATACGTTCAGTCTTTCCTTCAAATGCTTTAATGCCTCCTGCTTCACTGCTTCTCTTTTTGTAATAAGCTCAGTTGCTGTGAATTTTGCGGTCGTTGCTTTAAATGCTTCCTGAATTGCCGGATCAATTATTCTTTCTTTGTATTGAGTGCCGATATTTTGATAAACAACTACCGCCTTTTCAGCTCTCAAATGGAAATTTAGAGCAATAGTGCTTTGCACTTCCTGAAGATCTTTTGATGCCGCTCGTGCGTCAACCTGCTCTTTTTGCGTTCTTGTTTCCATAAGAGCCATACTTTCAATTATCGGCATCTTGAAATTAAGACCAGGATTAAGAACTCGATTCACTGCTCCAAATCGGGTTATTACTCCAACATTCCCTGCTCCAACGACCGCAAAAGAAGCGAAGAAAAGTATGACAGCAAAAAATACGAATACTCCTATTGCTATTAACTTTGGCAAGTTGTTTTGAAAATTTGTTGTTTGCATTGTATTTTTGGTACTATACACCTAAATTTTAGCCTAGTCAAACAAAGATTAAATGATATTATAAATAAATGAAATACAAAGCTTTGATGCTTGATGTGGATGGAACACTTATTCCCTACGACTATGAGTCACTTCCCTCCGAAAGAATAGTTAATGTAATTGCAAAAGCTAGGGAAAAAGTTAAAGTTTGCCTTGTTACAGGTAGGTCGTACAAATCAACTAAGAAAATCCTAAATGCACTTAACATTCACGAAGGGTATGCAGTTGTGGATGGCGGTGCCATTATCATGGACACGGCAACCGACACTATCGTTTCTCAGAGTTTGATTACAGAGGAAGATGCTAAGCTTGCTATCCGTGTACTTGAAGAGGAAAATCAACCTTTTTTTACAAAAGACTCATCAAGCAGGCAAAATATGAGAGACCATTTTGAACCTTACAAAAAAGGCCAAAAATTTACGGAGGTTAGTCAATTCTTTACAGGTGAAATCTTTACGCTTGAGGATACTCACAGAATAATGGAAAAGCTTTCCTCCCCCACACTTACAGCATTTAGATCAAAACACAAAGATCCTAATCTGTATGGACTCAATATCACAAATGTAAATGCTTCAAAGCTTCATGGAGTATTTTTTGTCAGTAAAAAGCTTGGTCTTGAAAGAAATGAGCTTATAGGTGTCGGGGACGGCTACAACGATTTTCCGTTGCTTGAGGCTTGCGGTCTTAAGGTTGCTATGGGAAATGCTCTACCCGATTTAAAAGCCATTGCAGACTACATTGCACCATCAGTTGATGAAGATGGTGTAGCAAGTGTAATTGAGGAGTATATTCTGGGTATTTAGTGACTGGTGATTAGTGATTGGTGTCAAAACCAGATATTGGTATACTTAAATTATGAGGGAACTTCTACTCATTGCTCTTCTTTTCGTGTTTTTTAATCTCGCAAAACCTTCATTTGCTTCTGATATCCACACCACAGATAAATTAATTACCGTTGATATAGGCAAACAAAGGCTTTATGCATGGGAAGGCGGACAAATCCAAAAGGAATTTACAGTCTCAACTGGCATGAGATATACCCCAACAATTAAAGGAAGCTTTAAGATCTACATCAAAAATGAAAAGCAGAACATGAAGGGGAGCTATCCTCCCTATGAGCCTTACTTTTTAAAAGA
>CAYTCO010000024.1:2197-12290 GCA_964436385.1 uncultured Gammaproteobacteria bacterium | reverse complement strand
GTTAAAGGAAGTTTTACAGTTTACAAAAAAGTAGATCTTCAAGATATGAGAGGCTACTTCCCTCCATACAAACCTTATTTTATAAAAAATGTACCTCACGTAATGTATTTTCACAAATCGTACGCAATTCACGGAACTCATTGGCATTCTAAATTCGGTGAACGTGCTTCTCATGGTTGTGTGAATTTGGGATTGTGGGACGCACAGTGGCTATATGCTTGGAGTCCTATGGGAACTCGGGTAGAAGTCTTTTAATCTATGGTAGAATTCACTTCATGGAATTTGATCATAAAGTACCTGTCGAAAATCCGATAGGAAAAGTTCTTCCACCTAATACTTACGTGTATCTAGGTTGTAATGTAACCGATAGATCGGCGAGACATTTACTCTCAAGAACAATCGATTTTGTTAACGAGTCATCAAGAAACCTTGCGAATGATTTTGCTCTTAATTACAAAAAATCGAGAGTTGAGGCAACAGGATTATCAAATCCCTTATCCGCTGGGTTTCTAACAAGATCCGGCATGCATTTTCCTCAGTTTTCAATTATTGATCACACTGTTGCGCCGGAATTTTTTGCTCAAACACCTTTTCCTGAAGTAAGTATTGATGACGGAAATTTATTATTAGCATTTTTAATGCCAAAACCGATTGCAAGAGAATTTAGACAAAAATATGAGCAGGAAGAAGGAAGATCAAAGCCTGCATACTGGGAAAAATTCGCAATGCCAATAAAAAGAAGTGTTCGAAAGCAAGTGAGAACAATTGAAGATAAAAAGCAAACCTTAATATTTAAGAAAATAAATGATAAAGGCGTTCATAATAGCACTCTCTTTCACTACCTTTGGGAAGTCTCACTTCCTGAACACAGTTTCTATTATAACGGTGGAATAGGCCCGACACCCACAGAATAATACTGTGGGTGTCGGAGCCGGAAAGACCTGTTGGCGAGCATCGCTACCTTCGAGAAGCGAGTTTGAAACCCATCCCCGTTAGGAAACCGCCCAAAAGAAGGGCGAGGAGAACAAGCATCAGCGTGTTAGCTGTAACGTATCCTCCCGGAATAGCTCCACCAGTGATGGGCGCGATTGGCGTCGGGGTTACCCCCGGCACACTTGTTGCTGGAACCGTGGTTGGCGGTTTTGGCGTGTTGGTCGCCGGTGGCGCCTCGGTTGAGGGCGTTCCGGTCGGCCTGGGTGACGTCGGGGTCGCCGACGGAGTCGGTGACGGCATTTCGATGACGATCGTCATTGGCGGTGTCGGACTCGACGTTGCAGTCGGGGTCGCCGTCCTGGTTGGGGTTGGACTTGACGTCGGCGTGGGAGTTACCTCACGGCGACAGTCGATTGACCCCTTGTTGTCGGCCCAAACCAGACGCTGACCCTGAAGTTCCTGGTTGTTGCCTCGCAAGATGTCAGGGTATAGCACCTTCAGGTCAGTTCCAGGTGGGGAAGATGTGAGGTCCTTCTGGACCTTACAGTGTTCCTTGAAGCCAAGAACTACCAGAAGTCTGGACTTGCCGTACGCCGGAACGATATCCCAATCAACGCCTATCAGGTTCTGATAGGCACCGGGCACGTTCAGGTTCGGGAAGTCGTTCGTGTGATAGATGCCATATGCAATAAGGCAACGATCACCGGTAAGGTTGGTTGCGATTATCCCGTTGTAGCCGACTTCTTCTTTGGTTACTTGACCGGGGTCGCAAACAGCAACACCTTCAATGGCCGAAACCGTCTCGAAAATCTCGAGAATCGGATCCGGATGAGGGGCAGCAGCTTTGACAGGCGAGGCCTGAAAGCCGATTGTGACGACACTCGTCACAAGGACAACTAGTGCGGCCAATGCCGCAAACCTAAGCCTCAAGGCTCATACCTCCTGCTCACCTTTCCGGCGAGTCCAGCAAAAGACAAACAAATATCTTCTCCTCGACTCGCAGGAAATCAACAGATCTTTTATTAAAGAACTGCAATACCTTCTCCATAACGTGCAATTGCTAGCGTAACCAACAAATTTATTTTCTGAATTAAACAAATTTGCTAAACGTGCTTAGCAAAATGCTATGGGATTGTAAAGCAGTCAAATGATATCATAATTCGGTCAAATTTCAACTAAATTGACATCAAAAACCAGCAAGTTTAACATGAGGTATGGGACTGCTTAGCAAGTTAATCAACTTCTCAAAAAAACCTCAGAAAGCCTTTCCAACCCCTGATTCTCCCCTGTCTCCATCTAAAAAAGTTTTGATCGTTGAAGACGATGAATCGATAAGATCTTTGTATGCTGATATTTTAAAAGCTGAGCATTATGAGGTTTTGATTGCAGAAAATGGACAGATTGGCCTTAATAGCATTCAAAAAAACCATCCAGACCTCGTTCTTCTAGATCTTATGATGCCTGTTATGGATGGCAAAACCCTACTCAGAACCATAAGAGCAATGCCAGAATTTGAAACGCTTCCCGTGATCGTTTTGACAAATGCTGGCGATATTGATTCAATGAAAGAGACAAAGTTTTACAGCAATGCAAATGCTTTTTTAATAAAAGCAAATGTTACACCTGAGGACATCATTAACCAGGTAAAAACCTATGTCTAGGAACTAGCCTTTATGAACTTATTATGAGAATACTTGCCCTTTTATTCTTTTTCTTCACAACTCCCCTTGTAATTTTTCTTGCAACAATAGTTTATGGTGGAATTTCAACAAAAGTTATAAAAGAAGAAGTTGCAAAAAGCGGTTTATATAAAAAACTTGAATTCCCACCCCTTACGCCCTCTTACGTTAAAGCCAAAGTTGAAAAGGCAGTTGATGATTCAGCTTCATGGATAACAGGAAAGTCTAAAGTAGAACCTGTTATTTCTTTTAAGGATTTAAAAGATCAATTCTTAGCTCAAAATCCCGAAATGATAGATGCTTTTTCTGAGATGGAAAATATTCCCCCACAAGACGAGAACACGGACGAATTTGGGTATGAAGAGGAAGCAGATCCCCAAGCATTCATTAAAGATCTTGCAAAAAATGATTTCACTTACCCACTTAAAGATGTTCTCTCAGGATTAAAATTTGTGAATCTTATTATCACAATTCTCCTTCCAGTTCTTGTGATCCTTATGATTCTTAGTGTCGTTCTTATCATCAAAAAATCAAAAGACGCAAAAAGTAAATTTAAGTGGGTTGGAATGACTTTTCTTTTAAGTGCTTTGGGTGGATTTATAACATTTTTGGGATTCCAGTTAATAATTCGTGTTGCACTTGGTCTAATTACACAAAATGCAAATGAGGCAATATACATGATTTACCCCATAGTTGAGCGAATCGCTCTTCTATTTGTAACTCGAAATGGAGAAATTCAAATACTATTTTCTTTTGCAATTGGGGTCTTTGGAGTGGTTTGCATTGCTTCATCTTTTGCTTTCGGAAAAGAAATTGCTAGCAAACCACGCCCAAAACAAGGAAAGACTACTTAATTAAAGTAAATCCTCCGATTAAAGGAAGGGGCTTTGATGCTCCGTTAGAAGCGTTAATAATACCCATTACGAAAAATACAAGAACAGCGATGTTGCCGATTGGAAGGATTAAGAACCAACCAATAAATGGAACGACTCCACCTATTACCTGAACAGCAATAGCAAATATCAAAAGGAGTAATCCTTGATTTGCGTGATACTTTGCGAAAGCTGATTTAGGTGCTGCTAGTAAAGGAATAAAGAAAAGAACGTAGGCTAAAATAGCCATAACTTTATTTTGTTCTGCGTCACTTGATGCCATATAGTATCACCTCCTTTTGGAATTAATATCCTGAATCGTCAGGCTGCATGTAGTCTTCTGGGGACGTATCTTCACTTTGATACTGCTCCATCATCTTTTTTACTTCTTCTTCGCTCATGCCACTTCCACTCCCATTCATCATTTCAGACATATCTTGGAAAGTCACGTCACTTGGTGGGTTAAATAAGCTATCAGAAACAACCGCTGGCTTGCAATGATCCTTGTATTCCTCTAAGTCCTTCATTATGTCATTTGTAGGACTTGATTCAGTGCTCTCAGACCCTTCAACTTCCTCAGAATCAGGAATTGTCATTACATAACCTTCTTTTTCGTTCCAAAAATACATTTTCTTATCCTTATCTTTCATGATAAAGCTTCCGTTACTCTGCTCGTCTTCTGATACAACATCTGCTCTTATTGCGCCATTTTTGATCCAAGCCTTTGTCTTCGTTGTGCCTTCTTCATATTCACACTCCATGCTTACTGATTTTGTAAGTGCGTCTTTGATGGAAGTAACAGCATTTGGCCCTCCCATCATGCTCCCCTTCATCATGCCTCCTTTATTCATCAAGGAATATCCTCCACCAAGAACAACAAGAATACCTACAACAAGTAGAACGATAACAATTGGGGGAAAGCCTTTCTTCTTTGCAGTTGCCATAACTACACTTAGCATAATCATAGGGCGCATAGCCTGTCAAGGGGAGAAAATGAGAAGTATTATTGGTGTTATTTTGTCAGGATTTTATCAAGCGGCTTGATTTGACGACCTATATCATAACCGTTATGGCACAACCACGCGAAGCAGGTGTACCAACACCTGATATTCATTTAGTTCCTCAGGGGAATCCTGAGCATGTTATCGAAGCCGGAAAGGCTTTGCAACTTTTAGCGCCTGAGTATGACAATTTTCCCGAAAAAAGTTTAGTCGAATCAACAATCCTCACTGCTACGTCAAATGTAGCATCTAGTACTCATGGTTTGATCATACATTTCAATGGGGGTGTTGAATTATTGGAAAATCTGCCTAAGACGGAAAAGGATCGAAGAACGAAAATTATAGACAACAACGCTGATCCGATATTTAAAGAACCATTTGAACGCGCCGATTATATAAATGACAATATCGACGATGAAGGTGGTAAGGAAGCGCATAAGGACAAATTAGGAGAAGCAATGCTTCTTACAATAGGTGAACTTGGACACGGCACAAGAAGAACTACCTCAGTCTCTGACAAAACAGAAAACTCAACGGCTGCAGTCCATGGAAGAACAAACGCAATTTCTATTGTTGGTGTTTCGACTTACCGTGGAATAACAAAAATTCCAAATAGAGTAAGTGACGGAAAAGAAGCCACTCATTTCAGAAAATTGTTTGCGCCCGGTGAATTTAAAAATGATCTCGCAATCGATAGATCAATGGATTACAACATTCGAAAGCTAATGGATCAAGATGTTGATCCTAAGAAGATAACCCTTGCGATCATGGAAAGAGAATGCAACAAAACGCTTATTGATGAAGCACGAAAGTTAGGAGTTAAAATTGAATTGATCACTTCTGGCGATCTAATGTGGGGGGCAAGAGCAATGCTATCAGATCCTGAGAACCCAATTATTATGGGTGGTCGTGGAGGATCTCAAGAAGGTGCGATAGCTATGGTTTTGGCACGAGCAATTGGTGGAACTGGACAACTCAGAATGGTTGAAGAAACAGAGGATATTGAAGTGGAAGATTTTGGACCAATATGGACTGCAGATCAGTACGTCCCCGGTTCACAAGATCAGTCGATGGTTATATTCTCTGCAATAACTCAAAATACACACTTCGGACTTGCAGGAGTATCCACAGATCCTAGAGATGCAAGCAGACACATCGTTGAAAGCATTATATTTGATAAAGGTGGAGCGAGAAAAGATATTAGAAGTATCCCCGGGGTACCCTACGACTTAGCTGCCTAGCCTACTTTCTTTTCTTCTTATCCGAATTTCTGAGGGGTGGGAAATAATCTTTGAAAAGGAAAAAGATTATATTAACTATGGACCCAAAGACAAAAACCCAAGTTAAAAGCTCCATGTTAGTCACAGTTCTTAGAATATCATGATAGACCCGCATTGGGTCTGTGAAGATGTACCAAGAATGAGTTCTCTGCACTTTTCCTAAAATCACCCCAAAAGAAACAATATAATTTAGAAGAATAAAAAGTACTTCTTTTTTCATTTCGGGGAATTTAAGTCTTTTAAAGATTACAGCAAATGGCTCAAGTGAGTACACATACGTCATAACCCCCAATGCTGCAAGCGTTGAAAATTGCAACAAAAGCAGTAATTGCTCAATCAGCGAATCTGATTTCAAAAGCTGAACTGGCAAGTGTTGTATATCTGTTACCAAATAAATTGTGTTTGGCAAAAATAACAACCAAAAGAAAAAGATCACCAAGTGAGGAATAAGATGAAGCCTTCTTCTCAAAACAACGACTAATATAATCGGAACAACTGCCAGAACGGCATTAAAAACCATCCAGGACATGTTGTGGGCAAAAAAAATCATAGACTCTACCAAGACATTCTGAGGTGTTCCATCGAGTAATCCATTGTAACGCCGACTTTCTTTCTTGGATTAAAAATATTTTCAGGATCAAATATCTTCTTTGTATCTTCAAAAAGACCATATACTTTAGGCCCATACATTTGTTTTAGATAAGGAGTTCTTACTAACCCATCATTGTGTTCTCCTGTTATAGATCCTCCATATTTGATGACCAACTCATAAACTTCCTTTGAAATAACTGGAATTGCTTCTCGGATATGCTTTTTGGTTATATCTACAAGCGGAATGATGTGGAAATTGCCATCTCCAACGTGTCCTGCAACTGTATAAATAAAATCTTTATGCTTTTTTATAATCTTATTTACCTGAGGCATAATCTCTGCAATATGTTCAGGTTTTATAACAAAATCATCAATAAATGGTGCTGTATGCTTATTTTTAATCTTCTTTCGCAGTAAATTAAAACTTTCGCGTCTTATCAACCAATACTTTTCCTCCTGAGACTCAATTGCAACTTTTAATTGAGGGTGTAAAGGTGCCAATTTTTCTTTCAATGTTGCAATTTTTTGTCTCAACTCTTCAGGATCATTTCCAGTAAAATCGACTTGAAGAACTAATTTTGGAAGCCCACTTCGCATCACCATCAGAAATTCTGGGAAGAAAGCTATACCGCTTCCAACAAACCCTTTGGCACCAAGTTGCTTTGCAAATTCAGGGAAGTATTTCAAAGCAAGCTTTAGAGTGTTGTCATCATATGATTCAAGACTTTCAGGTTTTAGTGGCAATGCTAGATTTATTATTTCTCCCAAATGCTTGAGGTCGTGAAGGAATAGAACCATCATTTCTCTATGCATATGCATTGGAACAAGCTCAATGTCTGCCTCAGTCATAAGACCTAGCGTCCCCTGCGCGCCTACCCAAAGCTGTGTCAAATCAAATGTTTTTTCTTCTTTATTCCAGATGTTCCATAAATTGTATCCGGCGGAATTTTTACTAACTTGAGGCTTTGCTTCCATTATCAAATCGTAGTTATCATTGATCAACTTGAACATCTTGCGATAAATCTCACCCTCAAAATCCTTTTGTGCCATTTTTTTCTCAAGCGAACCTTCCGTTATTTTTTTAAATTCATAGGTGTTTCCATCACGAAGAACAACCTTTATGCTTCTAACGAACTTTTCGGTCTTTCCGTACTGCAATGATTTTTCTCCACCAGAATTGTTATTTACTATTCCACCCATCGCACAAAGCCCACGAGACGCAGGATATGAGGCAAAAAGTAAACCCTCGCGCATTGTCTCTTTTTCAAAATCTCTGTAATACACACCAGGCTGGGTTGTTGCAATCCTATCTTTAATTGTCGGCTTCTGATTAAAGTACTTCGTAAAACTAACAATTATTGAATCGTTTATCGATCCGCCACCCATATCAGTTCCTGCGGATCTTCCCGTCAAAGAAAGATTTGGATGCTCTTTCTTGTTCTCGCTTACGAAATTAACTAAAGCTTGAAGGTCTTTCACGTTCTTTGGAAATGCAACCGCTTGAGGTATTACTTCAAAAAGTGATGCGTCGTGGCTAAATTCTTTTAAAGTTGTTGTATCTGATGATACTTCACCTTCAATAACCTTAGAGAGCTTGGATAGTAATTTCGGATCCATAGGAAAATTTCGTACCTATCCATGATGCAGGAATTAGGCCTCAGAAGTCAAGCTTTTGGAAAGGCGGATATTGCAGCTCCTTCAAGACACGCATTATTTTTCATATCTTTTGTATAAAGAATTTGTGTGGATATACCTTCCCTACTCAAATACTGCTCAACTCTTTTTGTGTATCCCGGAACATTAAAAACACCACCATGAAAAACAACAGCGCATTTATTTTGCGCCTCAAACAAATTAAAAACATTACCAATTCCTTTTACAACAGTCGCTGTTAGTCTTGCTGAATGATCATAAAGCTTAAGAGCAGTTTCGTCATTTTTTTGCGCAAGGCTTGATATCTCATGACCGTTTGCATTTTTTCCGGTTAATTTTTCGTAGAGAGTCTCAATTCCTGCTTTTCCAGAAGCTATCATTTCAATACATGGATGCGGGAAATCAAACATAGTACAGCTTTCTCTCAAATTGAATTCATTTAAGTCTTCAGAAAGCCTAATGTGCCCCGGCTCCATGGCAGATATTTCGTTGTTGTTAAGAATTGCCGCTCCAAACCCACTACCGACGATTATGTATAGTGTGTTTTCAACCTCTGGATATTTTTTAAGAGCCTCCAAGGCTCCTGCCTTAAGTCCTGCTACCGCATCATTAGCGACCTCCGGATGGTCAAAAAGTTTTGCAAAATTATTTTGATAAATCGAATCGAATTCATCTGTAAAGTCCTTTATGTTAGGACTCACCCCAAGAACCGTCCCCTCCAAAAGACCGGCAACAGATATTCCTACTTTAAGATTTTGTGTCATTGCCTTTTGTGCTACTTCCTCTAAGAAATTTAAATAACCATTCCCATTTTCGCCTTTTTGAGTCATAGCTTCCCCCTCTGACTCAACACCACCCTTGCTAGCAATAAAAATTTGACCAGCTATTTTATCCCCCCCAATATCAACGCCAAAAACTCGAGCACCTTCAGACTCCATAAGATTGCTCTTGAAAGAGCGTAAATTAAATTCTTCAATCCGTCTTACATGAAGGCTATCTCTTGTAATAAATTCAATTTGAGAGCTTGACCGTGATAGAAGATCAGGGCTTGTTAGGTTCTCGTTTTCGCTAACTGAATTGGAATTCCCTCTCTCCATTTCATAAAGAGCGACTATAAATAAAGACTCGGACCATCCAAGCGGAGTGTTGTCATTATATTCAGGAGAATTCGAGAAATACAACTCGGGTATTCCGTTTGGCGTGTCAACAGCAATTAAGTCCTTAACATATTCAAAAGCTTTGTCTGATTCTCCTCTCTTTTGATAGATAATGGATAACCAAGCAAGACCAAAAGTCCACTCTGCTTCCTCACTTACAGTGTCTACGTTTCTGTTGTAATATTGGTCTCCTTTGTAACGAATTACTCCCCGCTCGCGTTGCAGATGATATTCAACGTTCGTTAAAATTTCTTTTGTCTGCTCCTCGGTCACAACGCTATATGGCCAGATAAGCGAGAGTAGAGATAGATCAACAAATTTTCTTGCAGACTCTCTTGGAAGTAAGTCATCTAAAGCCTGCTGGCCTTTTTTGATTAACTCAGGATTTACTTCAATCTTTTCAAGTCTTGCGATTGAGGTAAGTCCTGCAACGCAAGCACCAACAGAGGATGCGTGGAGCTCTTCGTCTTCTTCCCACATTCCGCTATCACGATCTTTCCAGTACTCGATAGCATCTAAATATTTAACAAGCTTGTTTACGATCCGAATATGATTATCGTCCTTTAAAATCACCCTTTTGTGATGCTTCTCAAGCTCTCCAATCCTAAATAATATGCATCCTACAGCATCATTTTGCTTGTTTCCCCAGGATTCCCAAAATTCATCAAAAGTTGAAGGATGAAATCTTGCATGTATGTATTGAAAAGATTCGGTTGGCTTATTTTCAATTGCCCAATCGATCTTTTCCTCATGCTTAATTAGAATTTCCAAAATTGCATTGTAGGTCCGCTCAACAGTTGACCAGTCATTAATAACTTCAAAAGCAATTGTCTCGTAGAAATTGTCTCTGAGCCAGGACTTATCATAACCAGTTCCTGCTTCTTTATCAGCCGCTGCAAAAAGACCAGAATCATACTGAAGGGACCG
>CAYTCO010000024.1:0-2097 GCA_964436385.1 uncultured Gammaproteobacteria bacterium | reverse complement strand
GCTATAAGCAAAAAGTTTTGAAGTCTTGAGTTTCTATACTTACCCATAAGCTCACGATCATTAACAAATTTGTATAAGAAAAAAAGAATAACAGGCAAAAATATTCCGTTAAGAAAATCAGCATATAAAGTAATCTTAAATAACGATACGTTAGGGAAACTTACGACGAGCACTCCAAGAAGAACTTGAATTATAAAGAAACCATAGAATAATTGGCTTTTTGAGAATGACACATCAAGGCTCCCTTCGTATCCAAAGAACTCTGAAAATGCGTATGCTGTAGCCAATGGCACAATTGCTGCTCCAATAAATCCGGCTATAATAAGCCCTCCTCCAAATAACACTCCCGCCAACTCGCCAGCAAAAGGTTTTATCGCCAAAGCAGCATCTGCTGCCCCCTCGATCTGCAAGTTGTTGGCGTACACTGTTGCAGCAACAGCAACCATCATAAAAAGCGAGAAAAGATTTGTTAAGAAGGCGCCTGCAAATATCTCCGCTCTATTGTATTTAATGCGATCAATTGTTAACTTCTTGTCTTTCACATAGCTATTGATAAAAAATTGTCCCCATGCGGTAACTGTTGTTCCAAGAACTGCTATTGACGTATACAAAAAATCAAACGATATATTTGTTGGGGGAACAACAACCGACTTTGCAACAAGCCCCCAATCAGGCTTTGCAAGTATTGCAGAAATAAAATAAGCAACGTAAAAAACAATTAAGAACAAAAAGAACTTCTCAACTTTTGCATAAGACGCTTTTGTTATGAAGAAAAACAAAAAGCCTATTACGACCGGTAAAAATATCCAAAGATTGAGGTTAAAAAGAGAAAGTCCATCTTTAAGTCCACCGATATTTTGGATTATTACTCCAAAATTAACGAAGAAAAGTAATGAGAAGATAAGAACACTAACTCTGATCCCAAATTTTTCGCGAATCAAATCGCCCAACCCTTTACCTGTCACAATTGCCAGTCTGCTTCCAATTTCTTGAGTTATTACCAAAACAACGGTTATTGGAATTATTGTTGACAGCATTGTGTATCCAAATTTAGAAGCAGCTACAGAATATGTTGCAACACCTCCGGCATCATTATCTGCAAATGCAGTTATGATCCCCGGACCGACAACCGCCATTATGATCAACAACTTTATTTTTAATCTCTTTATAAAAGAATTCATAACTTTTGTTCTATCTCCTCTATCATATCGTCAAAATTGACTACCCCAATCATCTTCTTGCTGTCTTCAATTATTGGAAGCGCATAAAGCTTGTATTTAAGCATTCTTTTTAGAGCTATTTCTTGAGGTGTTGTAAGATGCGCCACAACCACATCTTGTTCCATAAATTTAAAAACCTGGCTATCACCATCCTGCACCAATAGATCAGCAAGCTTTATTACACCTACAAGATGATTTTGATTGTTATGAACATATATATAAGAGGAAAAAGAACTTTCGGATAATTTTTCTTTAACTTCTGATAATGCTTTAGATGCCGTTATTTCCGAATCTATAATTATAAAATCAGGATTTATAAGTTTACCGACAGAAGTTCTTGAATACTTCATTAACTCTTTTAACTCATCTTTCTTTTTCTTGTCTAACCCATCCAAGATCTCGATTCTTTTTTCCCTGGGAAGCGTTAAGAGAATATCAACAGCCTCATCAGGCTCTAATATGTCTATTAATCTTGTTGCTTGCTCTGGGGCAAATCTCTTAAATAAAGCTGTCTGGTAGTTAACATTAAGATCTTCAATAACATCAGCAGCATAAGCATCATCAAGACCTGCGATAATCTTATTGACGTTTTTGATATTTGTCTTCTCCAAATAATCCGCCAAATCTTCAGGGCGCATCCTTTCAAGATCTGAAATATCTTTTTTAAGTTGAACATTTCCGCGAGCAAGCTCAAGAGGCTCTATGTCACCCCATGATAAAAAATGAGGATGTGAATATAGCTTTAAAAATTTATAAAGAGGAACGGTTGGCTTCTCTAATTTAAACCACCTTAAAATTGCCCTAAACCCAACGTCAACACCGGCGATATAATACTCCTGTTTTTCATCCCGATCTTGTATGGCAATGTCATTTACCC
>CAYTCO010000023.1:5560-19238 GCA_964436385.1 uncultured Gammaproteobacteria bacterium | reverse complement strand
TAACTACCTAAAGACGCGCCCAACGCCTTCTCTTCCCTCAGATTCCCAAACAAAAGCCAGACTAATAAAAGAAATTCCCGGTGGATCAACAATCATTACCAGCAACGCTACCTTTAAAATAGAGTACGTGGAGGGACCAGAAACTTTTGAGGTTGAGATCAAAACCGTCGAATTTGATAAGGCAAAGAACGAAGCTGTTGGGTTTCTTAAATCTCAGGGTTTTTCCGAAGAGGGAATATGTAAACTGCCTGTCGTTTTTTACCTCAACTACGAAGTCTCTTTAGAAATGGCTACTGGCGCAAAGAAACTAAATCCAATCCCTGATTTTTGCCTATAATCAAATTATGTTTAAAAAATATACAACACTGCTTCTCCCCGTAATCGGAATGTTGTTTCTTGCCGCGCAGGTTTTTGCACAAAACCATTCCTCAAACCCGGTTGACATAATAATTGGAAAACCTCCCGTAAGTTCTGGCGGGTCGGGGGGGTCCATCAATGCCTCCTCCTGTCCTATACCTGGAGGGAAGATAACATGTGGTAGTGAGAATGTCCCTGTTTCAGGGTGTGGTCATTGCGGCATAGGATACGGTGGTTATACCTGCAACTATCCGGGCATCCACTACGCCATGGACATTGGAGCAAGCCCTCTTGCCCCCGTCTATATGCCCCTAGTTAACGGGAAATCAATAAGATGGACCTTTAGTCA
Organism: uncultured Gammaproteobacteria bacterium; assembly: GCA_964436385.1. Taxonomy (GTDB): domain Bacteria; phylum Patescibacteriota; class Microgenomatia; order Levybacterales; family GWA1-39-11; genus JAUSNA01. The sequence goes on along the minus strand of CAYTCO010000023.1, from coordinate 18,532 downwards.
CCAGCTCCTAAATGACCCCCTAACTGCAATACAGTATTACGGAGGTACCGATGAGGAAACTCAAGAACAATACTGGATACAATTTCACCACACAAAGCCTGGAAGCGGTGCTGGAACAATTCACTCTGGTGATCAGGGGGCAATTATTTGCGAGATTGGGTGTAGCACGGGCTCTGGTCCACACGTTCACCTGGAGTTTGCAAAAATAAGCGATAGTGGAGAAAAACTGTGGCAAGATGCACCAGATTATTTTTGCTCAAATTGATATGAAAAAAATTCTAATAATCACCCTAACCTCTTCAACAACTATTCTTCTACTCTTTTTGGTTGTTTTTTTTCTTTCTAAAAAACCTGCAATAAACAACAACTTACCAACCCCAACAATAACGCTGGTACCAACCCCTACCCCAAAAGCAACAGACTTATTCATTCAGTCTGCCCTTCCACCACAAAACCCAACAGAACCATATCTAACATTTCAAAAAATTACGCTTAGATTTAGTGAGGAAGTAAACCCTATAGACCTTGTCTTTGAGGTCTCCCCACCCACCCAAACACTAATAAGAAGTGGTACAACAAAAGACATAGTCTACATTTTGCCGAGAGAAAAATGGGAGATTGGAAAGACAACGATTACCATACTTCAAGCAACAAGGTCAACTTCTGGAAAAAGTCTTTACAGGCCTTACGTCTACGAAGTGTTAACAGATATCCCTGAGGCCCCGGAATTGGAGATGGAACACCCCTAATCATCCACCTGTATTGGCATTATTACATGTGAAAAATTCTTTTCTTTTACTTCAAAAAGCGCTGGGTCCATGCCCGAATTAAGCTTCAGTGTGATGTTTTTATCTGAAATTGTTTTCAAAACATCCATTAAATATCTTATATTAAAGGCTATCTTAACATCGTCCCCATCCGTCTCGCACTCAACAACAGCATTACCTTCTCCAACTCCCTGCGTTTTAGTTTCAACCCTCAAAGAATTACCCTCAACCTGGAGTGTCGCCACATTGCTGCTGTCCTTCGCAAAAACGGAAGCAAGCCTCACAACCTGCAAGAGACTCTCCCGATCAAAAACAACTGTTGTTTTGCTTTCTTTCGGAAGCACCCTCTCGTAATCAGGGAAGGCACCATCTATCATTCTCCCTATCAGCTTTGCTCCCCCAACCAAAAAAACAATCTGGTTTTCTGCCTTATTTAAAAAAAGAGAAACCGGGTCTGGAATTTTTAAGGCAACTACCTCATTTACAAGCTTGACCGAAACAATCAATCCCTCCTTATTGGCGTTTTTTACACCCGAGGCCTTTTTCAAAGACATTCTGTAACCATCGGTAGAAACAAAATTCACACCCCCCTCGCTTGGATCTATATACACACCCGTTAATTGCGGTCTTGTCTCCTCCTGGGAAACTGAAAACGTTAGATTTGAGAAGATGTTTAAAAACTCCTCTTTTTCAAAGGTAGCAATAAGCTCTCCTTCCGACTTAAAAAGTTTTGGAAATTCTGCTCCAGAAATCGTATTAAAGGATACCTTTATATCCCTGCACTTCAAAAATAGAGTTTCTCGCTCAACCTCAAGTTCTATTTTATCTTTGGGAAGAGATGAAATGGTTTCTAAAAACTCTCTTCCGGGAACCGAAATGCTTCCCTCTGTTTCTATCTTTGCAGGTATCTCTATCTCTGCACCCATCTCAAGATCTGTTGCTCGAAGAGTCAACCCACCTTTGGTTGCTTCTATGAGGATGTTTGAGAGAATCGGTACTTGCGTGTGGGTTGGTAGTATCTTTGTGAGAAGTGGTATGTAGTTGATTATGTTTTCCGGTAGGACGGTAACCTTCATATATTAAATAGTAGCAGTAGTAGTATAGGTGGATAAGTGTATAAAAGCAATCGGCCGTGCCTGTAAAAATGTTGATAAGAGACTGATAACTTTGTGGATAAATTGTTGAGAAATTGAGGCTACCACCCCTCTTTGTTGAAAGAGAAGGAAAACCCCCAAGCTATCAAGAACTTATCCACAACGAAAGTAAAACTTATCCACAATTATTTCATTAAGCTACTCCCCAGCCTCTATTATTTCTTTTATCTGTTTAATTTCATCACCAACCCCGGGGTCGTTTTCAATGAGATTTCTTATTTTGGAAACGCCGTGCATGATGGTGGTGTGGTCGCGTCCACCTAGTAGATTTCCTACATCAACAAGAGTTGACTTAAGATCTTCCTTTAGTATGTACATGCACAAGTGGCGGGCCCGAACAAGAGAAGAATCTCTTCTGGTCCCCTTTAGTTGAGAGGGTTTTATTCCATATCTTTCACAAACGACCCTAATGACATCATCTGGATGAATTAGGGGCCTTGAGTCTTTTATGTTTCCAAGACACCTGTCTATAACCGCCTGTGTTATTTCGGTTGATCCGCTCATCGAGAGAACAGTGTTTAGCTTCAAGATGAACCCCTCAAGTGCCCTGGGTTCAGTTATCTTCTCAGCAGCCCTTTGGGCAAGCTCGGTGCTTAAAGGGAGACCATGTTTCCTGCTTTTTATAAGCAAGATTGCTGTTCTTAGTTCAAAATCTGGTGATTCTATGTCTATGGTAAGTCCTGACTCAAATCGTGAAGCAAGTCTTGCTTCTATTTTTTTTATTTCATTTGGTGGTCTGTCTGAGGAAAAAATGACCTGACTCTTGTTGTCAATGAGTGTGTTAAATGTATGAAAAAGTTCCTCTTGAACTTTCTCTTTCCCGCTTAGAAATTGGATGTCGTCTAAAAGCAACAGGTCTATACTTCTAAACCTTTTTCTAAGCTTTGAGGTGCTTTTAGTTTGGATTGCTTCCACCATCTCGTTTGTAAATTCTTCAGTTGAAAGGTAAAGGATAGTCGCGCTGCTATTGTTGTCAAATATCGTGTTGGCAATAGCATGCATAAGGTGTGTTTTTCCCACACCAACGCTCCCATATAGAAAGAGCGGATTGTATTTCCCTCCGGGTTCTGTTGCGACCGCATAAGAGGCGGTGTAGGCAAGTTGATTGCTATCAGAGACCGCAAGGGTGTCAAAGGTATAATCTTCGCGTATTTTTGGGGGACGATTTTTGATTGAGACTGGGCGTTGACTAAAAAGGGGGCCAGGGTCTTCGTTTTTCTCCCCACTACTCTTTGAAACCACAAAAACAAGACTCACCTTTTTGCCAGTTTTTTTATCAAACACCCTTTTAATAAGGGCATAGTAATTTTTCTCCAAAAGGTCAGCGGTCATGGGATTGGGTGCGCCAATTGTAGCAACGTCGTCACCAAGAGACACAAGTACTGTGGATTTAAAGAAAGCTATGAATCGAGGTTGTGAGACCTCGATCTGAAGTTCTGCTAATACCTGTTTCCAGAGTTCATTCATAATAAATGGCAGCAGTGGGAGGATGGCAAGGGATACAGTATGTGATGTGGATAAACCCTTGTCAAGAAGCGGAATTAATATGGGACAACTTATTCTTCTTGCTGCTCAATATTCTTGGAGATTAGAACTATAAGAGAGATGAAGGGGACAGAAAGTAATGCGCCAGGAATACCCAAGAGCCTGTCGCCAACAATAACCCCAATGATTACTATAACTGGATTTAGGCCAACCGCTCTTTGCATAATGCGCGGTACTAGAAGGTGGTTTTCAATCATCTGAATGGCAATATACAGAACAACAATTAAAAGTGCCATGTTGGGAGAAATGGTAAGGGCAACTATTATTGCAGGAACAGAAGCAATTATGGGACCCACAGTTGGTACAATCTCAAAAAGACCCGCCAGAACAGCAAGTGGTAGGGCAAAAGGCATTTGTATTGTGGTCAGACTCACCCAGGTAATGAATCCAATAGAGAGGGATAGCAAGAACTGCCCTCTTAACCAGGCCCCAAGCTTGTCGTTGACCTGTTCTATGATGGTCTCTGCTTTTTCTTGATATTTTTTTGAAAAAAGATTGGCCAGGGCATTTTTTGCCGTGTCGTAAGAAAGTAAAAGATAAAAACTTATAGCAACTGTTGAAACAATAGTGAAAAATCCTCCAAAAAGACCACCTGCCAGGGCAAAAGCGTTTTGGCCTAATTGTTGAGGAGTTATGACTCTGCCTATCTCTCCGGTGTCTAGCTGAACTCCAACTGCTTGCGCTGCTTGTTGAAGATACGCGGGAAAGCTTTTTGCTAGTTGTTGAATCTGAGATACAAAGAATGGAACGAGAGGGGCAATCAGTAGGATGAAAAAAATCAAAGTTGCAAAGAAAGTTAGAAGAACCGCAACTGTTTTTGGAACCCTCCTTCTCCTTAGGAAATCAACTACCGGATTAAGCGCTGCAACTATTATGTACGCGACAAAAACTACAATTAGAATTTCTCTCAAGTGGTAAAGAATAAGGGCAAACGCTATTAAAAAAAGTGCCGCGACTACCTGGTTTCGAGAAAGGTAAGAAAAAATTCTTCGAAGCATGCCCTTATTGTAGCTCAAAATAGGCTCACATGCTATACTGGGCACATGGAAGTGGCAACTTTTGGGGGTGGATGTTTTTGGTGTACGGAGGCAATCTTTAAAAGAATAAAGGGGGTTGAGGATGTTGTTTCGGGTTATTCAGGCGGGGTTAGACCCGACCCATCTTATGAGCAGGTAACAACGGGTACAACGGGGCACGCTGAATCGATTCAGGTGGAATTTGATCCAAGCATTATTTCCTACGCAAGGTTAATTGAGATATTTTTTAATCTTCATGACCCCACGACCCTTAACAGGCAGGGAGCCGATGAGGGAACTCAATATCGCTCTGTAATTTTTTATCACAGTGAAAAACAAAAGGAAGAAGCAGAAAAAGTAAGGGATGAAATAGTGGACTCGGGTATATATCATGACCCCATTATTACCGAGACAGTGCCATTTGAAAATTTTTATACAGCAGAAGAATATCATCAAAATTTTTATGAGAACAACAAGAATCAGGGGTATTGCTCGTATGTCATAAACCCAAAGATCCAAAAACTTCTAAAGGAGTATGGTCGCGAAGTTAAGGAGGAATATAAAAATGGCAATTAACTTCCTGGCCCTATCTCTTATAATCTCATTTATTGTTCAGGTTCTGTTTTTTACACTTGCCGCAAGATATAAAACAGATAAGTTTACGGATTTTTCTTATGGTCTAACGTTTTTGATAATTGTCTGGATATTATTTTTCCGCTCCGGGTTCGAGGCAGTACAGACAATGATACTTTTTATGATAACTATCTGGAGCGCGCGACTCTCTTTGTACTTGGTTGTGAGGGTTGTGAGAACCGGACGAGATAAAAGATTTGACGGAATCAGAGAAGATTTTATAAGGTTTGCTAGGTTTTGGGTTCTTCAGGCAGTTTCCGTGTGTCTGATACTTCTGCCCGTGATCTTTGCGTTCTCTCGTAGCAGTGTCGGAATACTCCCAGTGCAAGTCTTGGGGGCTGTTGTGTGGGTTGTGGGGTTTTTGGTTGAGACAATTTCTGACCAGCAAAAATTTTCTTTCAAAAACAAACATCCCGACAGATTCATTTCTTCTGGGCTTTGGAAATACTCCAGACACCCAAACTATTTTGGCGAAGCTCTTTTGTGGTGGGGAATATTTATGGCAACTCTTCCGTATTTGTCTGGCTGGTTGTACGTTTCTGTTATTGGACCTGTCTTTATTACTATTCTTCTACTATTTGTAAGCGGTATTCCTCCTCTTGAAAAATCATATGATAAAAAATATGGTAAGGACAAGAAATACCTAGAATACAAAAGAAGAACAAGTGTTTTTGTTATATTGCCGAGATCTGACAAGATAGCTTAAAAGCCCGGGGTTTCCCCAGCTCTTCTATGCTCTCTAGATACTCCTCGATGGTTTTGGCCTTTGTTGGTTTAAACATGTTCACGTTGTTATTTTAGCAGAAAGCTAAAAGTGTGCTATATATAGGTATGAAAAAATTGCTCGTCGTATATAAGGAGATTGGCCAGACACCTCTTGAGGCAGTTACGGAATTTAAAAAGAAAAATAAAGAATATGGAAACGAGAAAATTTCCTATGCTGGAAGATTAGACCCGATGGCGGAAGGAGTCCAATTGCTTCTTGTTGGGGCCGAGAACAAAGAGAGGGAAAAATATTTGGATTTAAACAAAGAATATGAAAGCGAAATTGTCTTGGGGATTGAGACAGACACTTTTGATGCGTTGGGATTAATTAAAAAGGTAAATTTAGAAGTTAAAAATCCAAGAGACGAAATAGAAAAATGTCTAGAAACATTTTTGGGGAAAAGCAGTCGGTCCTATCCGCCCTACTCCTCAAGAACTGTTGGTGGAAAACCTCTCTACTGGTGGGCAAGGGAAAATAGATTATCGGAAATTGAAATTCCAAAAAAAGAAATAGAGATTTACAGACTGGAAATCATCGGAGCTGCTAAAGTTTCGGGAAGAAAGCTAAAAGAAGTTATTATTAGGAGAGTAAAAAGTGTAAATGGAGACTTTCGTCAGGGGTTAATTGAAAAAACATGGGAGAGCTTTGAAAAGTCCAATAAAGATTATGAATTTGATGTTTTGAAAATTAAGGTTTCGTGTTCCTCCGGTACGTACGTAAGAAGACTGGCTTCGGATATTGGAAAAAAGCTTGGAGTGGGCGCCTTTTGCCTTTCCATCAAAAGAACTTCCGTGGGGAACTTTACCCTTTCCATGGAGGCATTAGCTGAAAAAAGTTACCATCTGGATCCTCAAAAGTAGCGGTCATGTCCGGTTTTTTTCCTAAAGTCTTTTCGTAGAAGTCTGCAAGTTTTTTGGAATCTTCGGAGAGAAGACAAGTTGGGGATACCATCGGCATGCTATGATTAAGAGTAGCTATATGAGCAATAAATTCAAGATAATAATGGTGCTTTTTGTCGTTATCGAGGCGTTTCTTCTTTTCTCTCTTATTCTTGGAAATGTAGATTTTCAGCTCTTATTTCCTCATGGTCCAATTGCAAGGCAAGAGAGAGATCTTATTATTACAGCGACTGTGATTATGCTTGTAATAGTTGTCCCTGTTTACTTTTCTCTATTTTTCTTTGCAATAAAGTACAGAGAGGGGAACAAGACTGTTGATAGATCCGAGAAGATAAAAAACAATAGGTTTATCCAGATATCTTGGTGGGTTGCGCCCGCAATTATTATTGCAATTATTGCTGCAATTACATGGAAGTCGACATATAAGCTCGATCCCTACAGACCCATTGTATCGCGTATTGAGCCAATTAGAATTCAGGTTGTTGCACTCCAATGGAAATGGCTGTTTATCTATCCGGAAGAAAATATCGCAACCGTGAATTTTATACAGTTCCCAAGAGGGGTTCCTGTTAGTTTTGAGTTAACATCAGATGCGCCGATGAATTCATTTTGGATACCCTCTCTTTCCGGGCAGATATATGCAATGACGGGCATGAGTACAAAGCTCCATTTGGTTGCTGACAATATTGGTGATTATCCAGGACTTGCTGCCGAGATAAACGGTATTGGATTTTCTGGAATGAAATTTGTCGCGCGTTCAAGCACTCAAGAGCAATACGATCTGTGGGTTAGTGAGGTAAGAAGAGACGGCAAGAAGCTTACTGGGAGTTATTACGAGAAACTAGCCCTTCCAACGATCAACGAAGCAGTTGCTTATTTCTATCCGGTAGAAGACGATCTTTATAGTAATATTATTATGAAATATATGCACACAGGTGAAATGAAACATCATCATGAATAATATCTTGTTTGGCAAGTTAACGCTAGAAGCACTCCCTCACGAATGGTTCACAATTGGTGGAACCTTAGCCATGAGTTTTATGGTGCTTTCGGTCGTTGTTTTTTTGATAAGAATAAAGAGGCTTAGGTGGCTGTGGGATAATTGGTTTACATCAACTGACCCCAAAAAAATAGGAATGATGTATATAGTTGTTGCCATTTTGATGCTATTGAGGGGGGGTCTTGATGCAGGGATGATTTGGCTGCAGCAGTCCTTGGCATCAGGTGGTCCGGGTTACTTGTCTGCTGAGCATTTCCAGGAAATATTTACAGCACATGGAGTTATCATGGTGTTTTTTGTTGCTTCCGGGTTGTTGTTTGGGCTTTTGAATTTTGCTATACCTTTGCAAATTGGGGCAAGAGATCTTGCTTCGCCATTTCTTAACACGGTAGGTTTTTGGCTCTATGTTGCCGGTGCCGTTCTGATTAATATCTTCTTCGTATTTGGTGGCCATTTCTCAGGAGCGGGTTGGCTTGCGGTTGCACCACTCTCGGGTATTGAATATAGCCCTGGGGTGGGAGTCGATTATTGGGCATGGAGTCTTCAAATATCAGGAATTGGAACGACAATTGGTGCAATAAACTTTATAATGACAATTCTAAAAATGCGTGCCCCCGGCATGACCCTGATGCGCATGCCGATGTTTACCTGGGCGTCGCTGTGTAGCATGATTTTGATCGTTGCAGTTTTTCCTATCCTTACGGCTACAATTGCTCTTTTGAGTCTTGATAGGCTTTTTGGTATGCACTTTTTCACTGCATCGGTGGGCGGAAATGCCATGATGTACACAAACTTAATTTGGATGTGGGGTCATCCCGAGGTTTATATCCTCATAATCCCGGCATTCGGAATATATTCGGAAATTGTAAGCACATTTTCTAGAAAGAGCCTTTTTGGCTACACATCCGGAGTAATCGCCGTCATTGGTGTTACAGCACTATCAATGCTGGTATGGCTGCACCACTTTTTCACGATGGGAGCAGGCAGTAATGTAAATGCCTTTTTTGGAATAATGACAATGATTATTGCAATACCAACAGGGGTACAGTTCATCAATTGGGTATTTACAATGTACAAGGGGAAAATTCGTTTTGCAAACCCAATGCTTTGGTTTTTGGGTTTTGTTGCCACATTTACCATCGGTGGAATGACGGGGGTATTGCTTGCTATCCCCCCCGCAGACTTTCAGTTGCACAACAGTCTTTTCCTTGTTGCTCACTTTCATACTCAAGTGATTGGTGGTGTAGTATTTGGGCTACTTGCAGGGTTTACCTATTGGTTCCCCAAGGCAACTGGGATAGTTCTCAACGAAAGGCTTGGTAGGTATACTTTTTGGTTTTGGTTTGTTGGTTTTTGGGTTTCTTTTGGCCCCCTGTACCTGTTGGGTCTTATGGGTGCCACCAGGAGGCTTGAAACTTACGATGCGTCTACGGGTTGGCAACCGTTTTTCATACTTGCCTTAATAGGCTTTGTACTTCTTTCAATTGGAACCTTGCTGTTGGTTGTGCAAGTTGGATATAGCATATGGAAAAGAAAAGAACACACAGATGTGACCGGTGATCCTTGGAATGGGCGTACGCTTGAGTGGTCGACACCTTCTCCTCCGCCTTTTTACAACTTTGCTCATATTCCAAAAGTTTTTTCGAGGGACGCATTTTGGCAGATGAAAAAGGATGGGATAAAGCCAAGCAGAGAAAAATTTGAGGATATAGAAATGCCCAAAAATACTGCGGTCGGAATCTATATCTCAATCTTTGCTCTTCTTATTGGATTTGCAATGTCCTGGCAGATATATTGGTTAGCCATTGCCTCTCTGATCGGGGCAGTTGTTATTGCAGTGAGACGCTCTTTCGATGAAAACACCGAATATGTGGTAAAGGCTTCAGAGGTAGCAAAAATCGAATCAGGTTTTGGGAAAAAATAATATGGAAAAGCATAATCATGACGACAGAGTTCTGTTTGGTTTTTGGATATATCTTATGACAGACCTTCTAATGTTTGCGGTTTTATTCGCCACGTTTATTGTCTTGAGAGAAAGTACTTTTGGGGCAATAACAATGAGGGAGATTTTTAATCCACCCTTTGTATTAGTCGAAACATTGATATTGCTTACAAGCAGCTTGACCTGCGGCCTTGGTGTCTTTTTTCTTCATCAGAAAAAACTGTCTCAATCATTAGTGTTGTTGTTCATCACGGCACTGCTGGGCCTTTCTTTTATATTTATGGAGGTATACGAATTTCGTGAGCTTATCATTGAGGGGAATACTCCTCAAAAAAGTGCTTTCTTGTCCGCATTCTTTTCTTTAGTAGGTCTGCATGGCCTGCACATATCGATAGGATTTATATGGTTAATTATTATGATCTACCAATTGTTCCAAAGGGGACTAACCCATTCCAACTTAAGAAAAACGGTTATGGCTGGAATTTTTTGGCACTTCCTCGATGCGGTTTGGATTTTTATTTTTACAATCGTTTATTTGTTTGGAGCTATAATATGAGAAATATACATGGATCAGTAAGATCATACTTGATAGGTTTTGCAATCTCTCTAGCATTAACTTTGGGTTCATACCTATCGGTTGTTGGAGGCTGGGTGATACCGCAAAACATATTAATCGCTTTGGTTCTTAGCCTTGCAGTGATGCAGCTTTTTGTTCAGCTTATTTTTTTCTTACACCTTGGTCTTGAGAGGGGCCCGAAATGGAACCTGATATTTTTTGCATCAACCGTTGGCATAATCTTACTCATTGTTCTTGGTTCCCTTTGGATAATGTATCACCTAAATTACAACATGATGCCAAAACAAATGAACGAATACATAATTTGGAAAGAAGGAATTCATTGATTAGCCAATATTATCGTCTAGTTAAGCCAGGAATTGTCAGGGGAAATCTCATAGTTGCCCTCGCTGGGTTTTTATTTGCTTCTCGCGGAGAAGTAAATATTCTTAGCATGATTTACATGCTGTTGGGACTTGGCTGCGTAATTGCTTCTTCCTGCGTGGTTAATAATTATCTAGATCGCGAGATTGACAGAAAAATGAAGAGGACTGAGAAAAGGGCTTTGGTTACAGGTGAAATTTCGGATAGAAAAGCCCTTGCTTTAGCAGTAATGTTGGGTCTAGTTGGGGTTTTAATTTTGTTCTTTTTAGTTAATTCTCTTGCTGCAAGAATTGCTATTGCAGGATTTCTTTTTTACGTTGTAGTATACGGATATTGGAAAAGAAGATCTGTATTTGGAACTTTGGTTGGAAGCATTTCCGGTGCGGTGCCTCCGGTTGTTGGGTATGTTGCCGTAACAAACGCTCTTGATATCGCTTCCCTCTTGCTCTTCTTGGTTCTTGTGTTTTGGCAAATGCCCCACTTTTACTCGATTGGAATTTATAGCTTTAGCGATTACAAGAAAGCTTCCATTCCAATACTCCCTGTCGAAAAAGGCATGGATCTTACGAAAAAACACATAAAAATTTACATGTGGGGTTTTGTGATATCAACATTTATGTTTACGCTTTTTGGATACACAGGAATAATTTACTTAATAGTAATGCTTTGTACTGGTGGGGCGTGGCTTTACAAGGCGTATGTGAGCGAGGGGCATGGAAGCGACGAATTGTGGGCTAAAAAAATGTTTTCATTCTCACTAGTTGTGCTCCTGGTTTTTTGCTTAATGATTTCTTTAGATTTTATTTTGCCTTAGCTTTTCATTTGGGGTTTTGGAGATATTCAATTGCGTCCTTTGGAGTTTTGGCAAAAAATACAAGATCCTCAAGTTCATTTTGTATAAATCCCTCCATCTTCATTCTTAAGAGTTGTGTCTTCAAACCTTCGTAAAAGCCATCGGTATCAAGAAAGATTATGGGTTTATTAACCAATCCATGTTTTTTTAATTCGATTACAGTTGCTGCTTCGTCAAGAGTTCCTATTCCGCCCGCCAAGATAACGATAGCGTCTCCTCGATCTATCATTATGGCTTTTCTTTCAGCGTGGTCTTTGGCAAACACCATTTCATCTGCGTCGCTCATTGCAACGTCGCGAAGGATCTCCATGGAGACGCCGTGAATTTTACCTCCACCCTCCCGAACGCCATCAGCAACCGTTCTCATAAGACCCTCATATGAGCCTCCCCAAAAAAGCTCGTATTTATTAAGCGCAATTAACCTTGCAAGTTCGTAAGCATCGTTGACATATTTTTCATCTAAATTGCTTGCAGAACAAAATACGGTTATAGAATTCATAGTGCATATTATACGACAACTTGTGTATACTATTATGGTGTTAATATTGCATATCATCATTGCACTCTCAACGGTTGGTGTCTCTGGGTTTACGCTTTTAAGACCAAATAAAAAAATTCTTCACGTGTCTTACGCCTTAACGGTCGGAACTTTTATTACCGGTGGATATTTGGTGATTATGAATCCTGGACATCTAGTCTCTTCTTGCGTAACAGGATTAACCTTTTTAGGTGTTGTTGGGTTTATGCTTTTTTCTGCTCGTAGAAAGATTAGTAGCGCCTACTCTTCGTTTTGATTAAATACTCACTTCTTCGAGTTATTGCAAGTCCAATAATTTCGGTTAATGTAAAAACCAGTGCCATGCCGCGATCCGCTCTTGCACCAAACCAAGGCCCAAGAAGTTCTACTCCGATCTTGTCTGAAGATAAGTGTAGAAAGTAATTGCAAACCAGACTGTAAAGTTGACTACGGAGGCAATCGTATTATTTGCAAGAAGACGGTAAAAAGTTCTCAAGTTGTTGTTTCTCCGATCTTAAATCTAATAATTTTTTCAACAAGGTCCCAGGGGATGGTCTTTTCAGGATTAAATTGCATTGTTCCCTTTCCCGTTTTATAGGGTTTTGTCTCTTTATCAAGTGAGTCTATTCCTGATGGAGTTGGGAAAAAGCTAACATGGGATTTAAAGCCAGCAAAATATGCCAAAGGTTTGCCACGAAGCTTGTATCCAGGCATCCCGTAGCTCATAGACTCAACGGATTCCGGTGCAAGTTCTTTTATCCTCCTGCGAAACTCAATAAGGATTGTCTTTGTCTTTCCTTCAAAAGAATTTATGTAGTCATCTACTGAATCATACTTAATCATTATTATTTTTTTCGGTATATTTTTTAAAGTTATTCAAAATTGCTTGCCATCCCTCTCTTTGCATTTCAACTGGATTCTCAGTTTCGGGATCAAAAGT
>CAYTCO010000023.1:2066-5460 GCA_964436385.1 uncultured Gammaproteobacteria bacterium | reverse complement strand
AAGATCATATAGAAAAAATCACGTTCTGAACGAGTCTCAGGATCAAAATATTTATTGTCAGGTTTTACCATGTCTTCTCGTAATCGCATAGAAGTTGTTGATCCATTAGACCAATGGAAAAGTAAAGAGGTCTGAAGGTATATGTGATTAATATCAAGCTGCATGGCGGTTTCTGCTCCAGCCGCTTCGAGTGCAATCGCAAGAGTTTTTGGTGTTAGCCCAGGCCCTGTTGCTAAAAGGTAATCTCCATCAGGAGTAACCCCTATGCCAGATCTCCAGGTTACAAATTCTTTCGAGTTCTCAAGAATTCTTCCCCATCTGTCAACGTCTATCTCGCTACCTAAAACGTCAGGAGTAATTTCTCCGTCACTTACTAGAAGGTATGCATTTTGTCTAATAGACACCATTTCGTCAGTCCTTTCCGAAAGTTCTCCTTGTCCCCAAACGCCCATTTTTGATGTCCCATCCTTCATAATGGCAATTGTTGCGTTGCCCTTAACAAGCGGTTGAAACTCAGTTCCGTTAACGACTATTCCACCAGCCCCATGACTCTGCTTGAACCCGCCATTAAATGCTACAAGAGTTTTCTCTAAATCACCGGCAGGTATTTTACCAGTTCCCCTGCTGTTGCCACTCACTTGGTCGACGTATCCACCCACCAAATTAAGATTGACCCGTCTGTTATCTACTAGAAGAATTCCAACGTTTGCATACGACCTTGATTTATCAGGTTTTATTAATGTTTTTGCCATGAATATATCTTCCTCGGTTGTTCTAGGAAGGTTATTTATAAGCCATACACCCTCGTTGATGTCAGGGTTAGAATTAAGTTGTCTAATTTCTGGTAAGCGCATTGGTCTTGGTTTTGGTGGTGGTGCTTCAAATTGCGCAGCTTCAGAATATGCATTGCTGGATCCAGTTATTGTGGAAGGTGTAGGTAGTGGGTCGGGAGTTGGCAGGTTGTTGACAATAATTAGGCCTTCTTCTTCAAATGGGTTATTGTCTACTCTGCCATGCTTATCTTTCCATTGGTTGTAGCGATCTTCGATATCAAATTTAATTCCCTCCAATCTAAGAGTGGTTTTAACACCAACTTGATCTCTTAAAAACTCAGCTGCTTTGTCTGGGTTCTCTGATATCAAATGCAATCCAGTTCCTCCAATTGCAAAAGCAACGGCACCAGTTCCTAGAAACCATGCAGCTCTATGCAGTCTTCCATAGGGTAGGGTTGGTACTCTATCAATGTAGGTGTCGACAGTTAGTCCTCCCGGAACAATGGTTTCATTTTCAAAGAAAACTCCTTCAAATGGTAGTACCTCATTTGCCATGAGGCTATTATAGGTCTTCGGTTGGTTTGGGGCAAATGTAGCTATTTTAGAATGTTCGAAGGGCTATTATTGCTGTTACAAAAACAGCAACCATAAATGCTATTACAAGCATCGAGACACCAACCCACAATAGTACAACCTTTTCGTAAGACATAAAAAAATCCGCATGAAGCGGTCAATTCGAGGTCTGATCCTCTATCTCTGACAAGAATTGTCAGATAATATATTATACTAGTTTTTTACAAAGATTAAAACTTTTATTTTTAATATAACTTTTCTCCCCTCTTTAGCATCTCAATAAATTTTTCTATGCGGCGGGTTCTGGTTTCTTCTTTTTTAGCATTATTGATTTGAAAAATCATGGCAAAGCGGTTTGTTTTATTTAATTTCTCCCAACTTTCTTTGGATTTTTTATCTTTTAAAATCGCAGTCTCAAAATCCTTTGGGATTGTTGTATTTTTTGGGGAAGCATATGCACTCTCCCACCTTCCATCATCCTTCGCTCGTTCAACTTCTGATATCCCAGAGGGTTTCATTTTTCCAACTTTTGTTAGGCGGTCAATATGGCCTTTATTAATTTGAGACCAGGGACTCCTTTTTCTTCTTGGGGTAAATTTCTGTAAGTAGGATCTCTCATCAAAACTTTTTGTTTGACCATCTATCCACCCATAACAAAGAACTTCATCTAAAGCTTCGTCATAGTTAAATGTTTGGAGTCCTGAGCTTTTCTTGTAAAATCTGACCCATACACCCTCTATCTGACTATAATTTTTTGAAAGCCACCTTTCCCATTCAAGTTGAGATTTGAGTGTAAGAATAAGCTGTTCCACAGAAAAAGTATAACATGGAGTAAAATAGGATAATGCTTGAAGAAATTTGGGAAGAAGCGAAAGATTTTTTTGAAGATATTTTTGAACATTTATTTGAGAATGACGTATCGAAAAGAAAGTCTGGAACAATGCTTGCTGAGAGAACAAAACACGCATATCACTTCACAGAAAGGGTCGATTCTTTTATGAAAATTATTTTTGGGGGATCAATTTTTATATCTGCAGTAATCTCATCCGTCTGGGGTTTTGCAAGTGTTGGGGATTTAGTGAAAGAATTTGTGGATAGTTGGCCAGGAAGAATTGTGTTGATATTTATTGGAACAAGCTATTTTATCAACGGAATTTGGAGATTTTTTCACCGCAAAAGTTAGTGTATACTCATAAGACTTTGAAATATAAAGCACTCCTTGTTGATGTAGACGGAACGTTAATGGTTGCAACACCAACCGGAGTTCCAACAAAAAAAGTTTTGCATGCTATGGATAGGGCAAGCAAGTTTCTTCACGTTGGTTTAGCAACTTCTAGGTGCATTCTTAACACCGCCTACATACTGGACATGTTAAAGCTTTCGGGCCCATCGATCCTAGAAGGTGGAGCATGTATCTATGATGCAGCAAAAAGGAAATCATTGTCAGAGCAAGTCCTGACCCCAGAGAACTTAAAACCACTACAATCTCTCCTAATTGATTCCGGCTTGGAATTTGAGTACTGTGACAATGTTGGGGATCACATGAAGTTTCCCAAATCAGGAAAAGTGCCAAAGAAAGCTTTTATGGTTTTTTCTCAAGGAGTCGATAACGATCATGCAAAAAGGATAACCCTACAGCTTACTGCAAATATGGATGCGGCAATTCATACAACTAATTCATGGACGAAAGGTAAAACAGACATTTTGATAACTCACCCACAAGCAACAAAACAGCACGGAATTTTGGAGGTAGCAAAAATTTTAGGAATTGAAACGCATGAAATCATTGGTGTTGGAGATGGGAATAATGACTTCCCTCTTCTTATGGCATGTGGATTAAAAATTGCTATGGGAAATGCGGGAGACGATTTAAAAGCAATTGCAGATTATGTTGCGCCAGACGTTTCGGAAGACGGCCTTGCTCACGTAATTGAAAAATTTATACTCAACTAAGACAGTACTTCTAATTCTAAGGTTATCGTGTCTCCTTTTTTGATTTTCTCTTTTTCTCTGACAGCCCTTTTTAAAGGCAATAGATAAGAGCCTCC
>CAYTCO010000023.1:0-1966 GCA_964436385.1 uncultured Gammaproteobacteria bacterium | reverse complement strand
AAGACATTTTTTTAGCCATTTTAGTTAGGAATGAGTCATTCACTTTTGGAAAGAAGGCAGAGTTTAGATGAGGTCGTATCTCAAAAGGAACGAGTCCTAGCCCTTTTCGATCCGATATCCCGTAAGTTTTTTCATGATATAAAATTCCAGCAGTAGACATTGCTATTTGTTCTGCCGCAACAATACTCCCGGCGCTAATCCCAACATAAACTTTGGATTTTAACAAATCGGAAATCTTCTTTGAAAATCCTGACTTTTCCATGGCATCATATAAATATTCAGTGTCTCCTCCGCCAACCATGATTACATCCGCCTGCTCTATTTGTGGAAGCCAAATCTTTCTTGGGACAGCACCAATGTCTGTAATGTAGAAATTCTTAAATCCTAATTCTTTTGCATTATGCATGTCTTTAACAAGCCAATGCTTATCGTCGGTAAGAATTGTTGCTGCTGTTGGGATAAATACAATATTAAGTTGAGGAAATGGTCTTGCGACGAGTTCTGCCAAAGCCCCTGCAATTGATTTATTAGAAATTCCAGATGACGTAAGAAGTAGTTTCATTTTTTCCACCCAAATTCTGTATATTTTTCACCATTTTTATACCACTCTATTATGGATCTTGAAATGTCAGTTATATCTTCAGGAAGAATATCTAGGTCGAACCAGCCTATTTCACTTGCCTTCTCCGGTTCATTATTTGAGATCTCTCCATCCCATTTTTCAACAAGAAATGAAATGTGTATCCTCTCGTCATTTGTTATGGAATGTGTGATATTTACAAATTTAAGATCTTCCTCTTTGACAAAAGCACCGGTTTCCTCTCTTATCTCTCTTGCGGCCGCGCTAGTTGCGCTTTCCCCACCATCTAGATGACCTCCAACCAATGAGTATTTACCATCCTCCCAACCAGAATTTAATCTTCTGGAAAGAAAAACCTTCCCGTCTTTTAGTAGAAGCATGTACACAGCGGCAACGAGCTTAAATCTTTCAGAAGTCATATTTGTTCTGCTATTGTATCAAATGAAATACGTTGTGAGGTTTTGTAGAAACTAAGATTTAGCGACTGGAGTTGGTCTCATTTTTCGTCTTCCATTGTAGCCTCGTTTTTTTGCAAGAGCCTCAAGCATTGCCTCTTTTGCAGCTAGTCTCTTTTTTGTTTTTGGAGAATGAACGCGTCCGCGTTTTCCTACTCCTGTTGGTCTTTTTGCCATGAAGGATATTATATAAAATTTGAGGTCAAAAAACAAGCTTTATGCTAGAATCAAAATAATGAATCTCAAAAATGATAGCTACACAATATACCTAGGAACTAAGAACTTCACAGAAAAGTACCATAAAGACAAAAAAGGATGGGTGAAAATATCAGCTCGAGGAAAAGAATTTAGAATGACTGCTGAGCAAGTCCTTACTCACTTACTTCCAGCAATCGCAAAAGTAAAACCAAATATTATCTTGAAGGTTGAACATGAAGACTCGAAAGATAGTCTTGGATGATCTGTTTGTGGTCAAATCCCATAACCTCAGGAAGTTGATCGAGTTTAAAAAATTGATAGGAGTAAGCGTCGCTTCCCGCTTTTGGCTCCCCTTCCGCTTCCACTAAATAGGCAAGTGCAATAACTTGCTTTGGATCTCTTTCAGGTTTTGTATAAATATTTAAAAACTTTGAAGAGACAATTTTAAGACCAACCTCCTCTTCGACCTCTTTTTTTAAAGCTTCTTCGGCTGTTTCGTCAAATTCGATTCCACCACCGGGAAGTGACCACGTATCCTTGAATGGCTCAACTCCTCTTTTGATAAGAAGGATTTCGTTATTTCTTATTATTAAAGCATCAACGGCTACCCTTCTATTCTTGTATCTTCCACAGTGAGGACATGGTTCATTGTCTGGTAGCATAAGAAAAGTATATCATGTGTTAAGAAGTTTTTTAGGCACAAAAAAACCTTGCTTTATGGCAAGGCCTTTTT
>CAYTCO010000022.1:14978-20227 GCA_964436385.1 uncultured Gammaproteobacteria bacterium | reverse complement strand
ATACAACCCTGTAGTCCATAAATTGAGTATATCAGGGGTTAGATGAGTTTTTTAAGTACTTTGGAGATTGTTTCCCAATCGTAACCGCGGGATCTGAGTCTTGAGATTATTTTATTTTGTTTTTCTTCTCCTTCAAACCGATCAAATTGTTTGATTCTTTTGGAAATAAACTCATGAGCTGTTTTAAAGTCTGATTTTGCAAAGCTTAGAACATCATTACTTATTTCGATTGAAACGCCTTTATGTTTTAATTCGTATTCTATTAACTTTTTACTTTTTCCTTTTTTCTGTTTACTTTCACTATAGCTTCGAGCATAATTATCATCATTTAAAAACTTAAGTTCTATGAGTTTTCTTATCGCCTCATTAATATCTTCTTCCTCATATTGTTTTTTAACTAAATAATCGTGGATTTCTTTTACACTCCGTGCTCTAAGAGAAAGATATTTTAAAGCCCTATCAAAAGGGGAGAGGGGAGACGACTTAGAGCTGTTATTAAAAGTTTTGTAATTTCTAAAACCCATTTATCAACACGGTACAGTGGACTAGTCCATGGATACACTATCTCTTAATGTCTTTTCTTGTAATTCCGGTGTAAACTTTCTTTTTGAATACCAATTGTGAACCACCGACAAGTTTGTACTTCTTAGAATTATACTCTTTCTCAACTTTCAAACTACGTTTGTATATTAATTCAAAGCACTTGGGATTGGATTGCAATTTGCTATAAACTGCCCCTACTGTGGTTTTGCCAACATGTAGCATGTCAACGATGTCGGCAAATGTTTCACCCCTAAGCAAGCGTTCTCCAATTAGAATTCTTCTTCCGATCTGTAGCCTTTCTTCGCTTGTGAAGAGACCCTCTAGAAGTTCATTTACTTCATTACCATCCTTTGCAGCCAGTAGGGCATCTCTTAGTTTATTCACAGCTGCAAAAATATCGTGTTTTGTTAAGTAATGATATCTCCTCATATCTATGGACTAGTCCATGGTACCAGTAGGTTATGCAAAACTTATTAAATATTTATTAAAAAATATTTTAGAATGCTGGAATGAGATTAGGAAAGTTAGTAAAAATTAAATTCGGGGATTTAGGATTCCTCTTCGTCATCTTCTTCAAGTCCGACTGCCATCATAGGCTTCCCCTCTTTTGTTACAAGAGTGGCTTCTTTCATGATCTTTTTAGTAAGATCGGGATTTTCAACTAAGAATTGTTTTGCTGCTTCACGTCCCTGCCCAAGCATTTCCTCTCCGTATCGCAAAAATGCTCCGCTTTTACTGACCACTCCTGTTTCGATAGCAACATCAAGTATGCCTCCTTCTTTTGAAATACCATTGGATAAAATATCAAATTCGGCGATCCTAAAAGGAGGGCTTACTTTATTTTTAACAACCTTAACTCTTGTTCTATTTCCTATAACTTTGTCTCCCTGCTTTAGGGTCTCAATTCTTCTTACATCCAGTCTTATAGAAGCATAAAATTTGAGAGCCATTCCTCCGGTTGTGGTCTCAGGATTTCCAAACATGACTCCAATTTTTTGTCTTAGTTGATTTGTAAAAATAAGAACTGTTTTACTCTTTGAAATAACAGCAGTTAGTTTTCGAAGCGCTTGAGACATAAGACGCGCTTGCATACCCATGACTGAGTCTCCCATCTCTCCTTCGATTTCTGCTCTAGGAACAAGAGCAGCAACAGAGTCGATAACGAGTACATCAATTCCACCACTTCGGATCAAGCTTTCTGCAATCTCAAGTGCCTGCTCTCCAGTGTCAGGTTGAGAGATAAGGAGTTCATCTAGGTTAACCCCAATGGTCTGCGCCCATGAAGGATCTAGGGCATGCTCCGCGTCAATAAAGGCAGCAACTCCTCCAGCCTTCTGGGCTTGAGCAATGACAGAAAGGCAAACAGTTGTTTTGCCGGACGCCTCAGGTCCGTAGATCTCGACAATTCTCCCACGAGGGAGGCCTCCAACGCCGAGAGCAATATCGAGCGGGAAAGCACCAGTGGGTATCACATCAATTGCCATATTTGCGGCAGCGTCGCCGAATTTCATGATAGATCCTCTTCCGTATTGCTTTTCGATTTGGTCCATTGCCATTTGAATAGCACCCATTTTTCCAGATTCTGGGGTAATGCCGGATTGTTTTGGTGTAGAAACTTTTTTAGAAGGACGTGCCATATAGATTAGTTATCAGCGTACAGCGTAAAGGGTAGGTTGGCAAGACAAATACGAAGTTAGTTTAGATCATTCTAAACAAGTTTTAATACCAATTCAATAGGTCAAAAAATGTGAACACCTTTTTGTCGGGCTGAGGGACTTTCTTTTGAACACTTTTTGCCTTGGATTTGGAAAATTATGCTTTCCTATCAAGACAAAGAAGATCATGAAAATGACGATCTCTTACCTCAGAACACCAATTTCTCTAAAGGTTATTATAATAAAAAAGTTAACTGAAGAAAAGAAAAATAAGGCTAATCTAGTGGAAGATTAATCTTGATACCTAAAGCTTTGGCGATTCTATTTACAACATCACCTCTGGGCATTGGATCAGCCCTTTCAATCCGGGCATAGTAATTAACGCTAACCTTCGCCTTCTTTGCGACCTCTTCTTGAGTAAGCCCTTTCTTCTCGCGAGCTTCTTTAAAAATTTTAGCAATGTCCTCTTTAAAACCCATAATTAGAGTCAATTATACATCTTTTCGAGATAGTTTGCCGGTTCTATGGGCTTAGGAGCATACAGGTAATTGTTAGACCAAATGTGAGAAAAAGTAGTTATCTATTTGTGAGGTCAATCTCAGGCAAATCTTATATAATATACTCATGAGCGAACAAGAACCAATTTCAGAATATTCTGGAGGAATGAGTTCGGTATCTAATGAAAATACATTAGGTCCAGATAATTTTCCAACAGTTCTTCATGATCCAAGGGGAAGAATCCTTTGGAGGTCACCTGGAAATAATCCAGAGGAGAATTTAAGGATTGGAATCAGAAATATGCAGAGTATGGTTATCTCTGCAGTTCCAGAACTGAAAGATATACCTCGTGATGAGAATGGGCAAATTGAAGATTCACAAAAACCCTCAATTGAGTCATTGATTTGGGAAAGAATACGCAATAATGAAGCTATTCAGGGATTAAACAAGAGTGATAGTGGAGTTGTATACCCTCTAGATTACAAACAGTTTAGAACAAGCTTGCGATTCGGAGTTGCTGCATCGTTCGCCGACTGGGGACTTTTTGAAGCTGATTTAATACAAATTAGGGAAAAAGCTAGAGAGTTAAAGAATGCTCAAGAAAAACAAGAATTAGGTGCACCAGAATCATTAACTCTTGTAAAGGACGACGAAAGAACAATTGTGAGGCCAATTAATCAAAGAGAAGGCAGGGAAAAACTAGGGCAGATAATTAAGGGGGAAGTCTCTCCCGAAGATGTTCCACCAATTTATGTAACTGATCTAAGGAAGAGAAAAACAGAGAATTCATCAACGTTTTATATCGGCAAAGGGTATCGAGATATATCGTTTGGAGAAAAAGTTACTAAAGAATTTGAAGATAGTGGTGAAGTTCTTCTTATCCCAAGAGAAGACAAAAGATTTGGATACAAGTGGGTAGAAGTTTACGGAATAAAAGAAGGGATAGTAAATGTTGATAGTAATTTGAATTCTTTGCGTGTTAATCAACAAAAAGGTGCAATTGAGGTATTCGGTTGGTATGGTCCCGAGAAACAGCCTTTTTTAGATTATATTTCGGGTAGACTCTCGGTTTCAGACCCTTCCGAACTTCCTTCTTTTACTGAAGAAAATCAAGTTAATGGAATATATCTGGCAAGAATTGATGGAAAAAATTTGCAGATTCCGATACGGGTTCCTTCATCAATAAAGAAAGTGCGTATGGTACCACAGCATGATCCGCACTATGGTTATTCTTGGCTTGAGGGATACGATGCTGAAAAGAACGATCAGCAAGTTGTTCTTAGTACAAGAATAATTACAAACAAAACGGAGAAAGGATGGAATGCGAAGTTTGTTGACTGGAAAGGACCCCAAATTCAAGCAATGAGTGACTGGATAAAAGGGAGATTTCCAACTTCTATGATGGGAGAGATCCAAGCAATGGTTGATTCTGATAATAGAATGCCAATCGTTTCTTTAGGCGAAAACCTCCCTATTCTGCTTAAATATAGTGCATATGATAGAGAAAAACCTGTTTACTTTTTACCCAAAGAAAAAGGACAGTATAAATGGATTGAGGTGCAACAAGAAGATGAGAATAACAACAGACGTACTATTACTCTTGTACGAGTGGCTACTTCTTTGGGTAGTCCAATCTTGAAAAGAAGTTGGGTGGGTCCAGAACGGCAAGCAATCTTAGACTACGTTGATGGAGAAGTAGATTCTAGTCAACTAGAACCTTTTCGGGGTAGACTCGATAATAGTAAGGGAGTATATGTTGCAACACGTAATGACAAGGGCTTAAAGATTTCCTTAAGAAGTGTAGGCTTTAATGAAGGAGATGAGGTTGAATTACTACCTTCAGTTGATGAAGACGGCAATCTCATAATTGAAGTTAAAAAAGGAGACTCAGAAACTATTTTAGCCAGATCTGTATTTAATAAAACCATTAATCAATTTAATACAACCTCACTTGAGCCTTCGTTGTCTCCCGATAGGAAGCACCTAGGTTATTGGAATGTAGACCTTGTAAGAAAATTAGCTCAAGATTTCTATGATCGATTCGGAGATCTCTCAATCGAATTGGTTGAAAGAGAAATGCCAGAACTTCACTTGCAGTCTGCTGTAAATTCGGTCAAATATCCAGGTGGGTGGACCGGTTTAAGAAAAGATGTTGGAGCTGTACAAGCTGATGAGTTTGGATTAATTACTGACGAGCAAGGTTTACAGTGGGCAGGAGCGTCCTATATTGCACAAGAAGCGGGCGTTACTATTAAAGTTGTCCAAAGAATACTGAAAGATGCTTTAGTTGCGAAAAAAGATGGAAGAGGAATTAATGGGAAAAAGATGGATATTTATTCGTTGCAAGAATCTCTTAAGCTTATTAGGGAAAGACCTATTACAACGACTTCATGGTTTGAAATGGACCCTGAAAAAAGGATCCAATATATTGAGGAAGAGGCAAGAAAATTTTTTGAACAAAACGGGAAGTTAGATCAAGAATCTTTAAAAGCCTCTGACTATGGGTGGCTCGTAAGTGGGATAGGAACTTATTATCCAGGAAAATTACTTGCT